>NZ_JAKUDX010000004.1:0-538326 GCF_022662615.1 Bacillus cereus group sp. BfR-BA-01523 | reverse complement strand
GCTGCGATAAATTTATCAAGATGGGTAAAATAAATGCTTGATAATAGGAGGTAACGATACTGCCTCGTGTGGAGTGTTATACCCCTCGTCCCTTCGGGGTTGCGAGAACACTTTGAAGCACTAACTTGTGTAAATTTGATTGAATTGTATAGATTTAGTTAAGTTTATCGTATCGGTATTCGTTTAATTGAAGCTGACCTATATGAATGTAATTTAGAAAAAGCAGATTTGCGTGAAGCGGATTTAACGGGCGCACAATTAGGTAAGGTGAAACTTAGTGGGGCGGATTTAAGAGGAGCTGTAGTTGATAGAGTTGATTTTAAAGCTTTTGATTTAAAAAACGTGAAATTAGATATAGCGCAGGCGGTTGCAGTTGCGAGATGTTATGGAGCAAAGGTGAATTAAATCATTTGTAACACCGTTCAATATATTGAACGGTGTTACAAATAGTAATGATTTTTAAAAATTGCCTTTTACCGCTTTTATAATATGATGTGTGAAATTGCTAATGTCAGGAGATGCTGAATATGGATAGCATAAAGATTAAACAACTATATGAAGCATTAAGAAAATCTTGGTCAATAGAAACGAGTTCTAAGTGGACGAGCGAAATCCCAGCAAAGGGACAATGTGGTGTAACGGCCCTTATTGTCCAAGAATTGTGCGGGGGAGAGATAATAAAGACGAAGATAGGTGAAGTATGGCATTTCTACAATAAAGTAGATGGGAAAAGGTATGATTTTACTAGGACCCAATTTCATGAAACATTAAACTATATGGACATGAAGTCGAGCCGTGAAGAAGCATTTGCAGATACAAATGAAAAACAATATAGCATTTTGAAGGAAAAGACAACGAAAAAATTAAAATTATCTTTTGACTCTTAATCTTCAATAAGTTACTATAATGGTGGTAACTAATTAAAGGGAACTTCATAGAGTTGAAAGGGGAAATACTTTTGAAAACAACTTATGTAAACGCTACAATTGCAACGATGAATGAACAAAATGAAGTGATAGAAAATGGATATATCATTGTAGAAAATGATCAAATTATAGATGTAAATAGCGGAGAATTCGCTAACGATTTTGAAGTAGATGAAGTAATTGACATGAAAGGAAAGTGGGTTTTACCAGGGCTTGTCAATACACATACACATGTTGTTATGAGCCTTTTGAGAGGTATCGGAGATGATATGTTATTGCAGCCATGGCTTGAGACGAGAATTTGGCCACTTGAAAGTCAGTTTACGCCAGAGCTTGCGGTCGCTAGCACGGAATTAGGATTACTTGAAATGGTGAAAAGTGGTACAACATCATTCTCTGATATGTTTAATCCTATTGGAGTAGACCAAGATGCAATTATGGAAACGGTATCAAGGAGTGGAATGCGTGCTGCTGTTTCAAGAACTTTATTTAGCTTCGGAACGAAAGACGATGAAAAGAAAGCAATTGAAGAAGCTGAGAAATATGTGAAGCGTTACTATAACGAAAGTGGTATGTTAACTACGATGGTTGCACCGCATAGTCCATATACATGTTCCACAGAACTGTTAGAAGAGTGTGCTCGTATTGCAGTAGAAAATCAAACGATGGTTCATATTCATCTTTCTGAAACAGAGCGTGAAGTACGTGATATTGAAGCACAGTATGGGAAGCGTCCAGTAGAATATGCAGCAAGTTGCGGATTGTTTAAACGCCCAACAGTTATTGCGCACGGTGTAGTATTAAATGAAAATGAGCGTGCATTTTTAGCAGAACATGATGTTCGAGTAGCTCATAACCCAAATAGTAATTTAAAACTAGGTTCTGGTATAGCGAATGTAAAAGCGATGCTAGAAGCAGGAATAAAAGTAGGAATTGCAACAGATAGTGTGGCGTCTAACAACAATTTAGATATGTTTGAAGAAATGCGCATTGCAACATTATTACAAAAAGGTATTCATCAAGATGCAACAGCGTTACCAGTTGAAACAGCTCTTACACTTGCGACTAAAGGAGCTGCTGAAGTAATCGGGATGAAACAAACGGGCTCACTTGAGGTTGGAAAGCGTGCTGATTTTATTACGATTGACCCATCTAATAAGCCGCATTTACAACCAGCAGATGAAGTGTTATCACATCTTGTGTATGCAGCTAGTGGAAAAGATATAAGCGATGTAATTATTAATGGTAAACGTGTCGTTTGGAATGGTGAATGTAAAACATTAGATGAAGAGCGTATTATATTTGAAGCAAGTCGTTATAAACGAGGTTTACAAAGATAGGTAATTATATATCAGTTGAGAAAGCTATCCTTTTTTAAAAGGATAGCTTTTTTCTTGAACGAATAAATATTCAAAAGAATGTCGCATCTTTCTGTTAGTATTTCTGCTATAATATATAACGCTTTATAATATTTTATACTTAAGGAGAACAACTCATGAAGCGAAAAAAGAGCCATTTAATGGTAATGGCACTTGTTACATCTTTATTATTAACAGCTTGTAATAATAAAGCGAATAAAAGTGAAACAGAGGCAAAAAAACAAGTATTAAATGTAACAGTATCAGAAGAAATTCCTTCTCTTGATACTACAAAAACGATGGATGGTACGTCAGCACACGTAATGCAAAACATATTTGAAGGATTGTATGTATTAGATGATCAAGATCAGCCTATTCCAGCAGTAGCAAAATCGTTTAAAAGAAGTGAAGATGGTAAAAAATATACATTTGATTTGCGTAAAGATGCAAAATGGTCAAATGGAGACAGTGTGACAGCAAATGATTTTATGTTTGCGTGGAGACGGGCGGTAAGTCATGAAACAGCGTCTCAATATGCGTATATGCTCTTTTACGTGAAAAATGCGAAAGAGATAAATAAGGGAACAAAGCCTCTTGATGAACTTGGGGTTAAAGTTATAAATGATTATAAGTTAGAAGTGGAACTAGAACAGCCAATTCCGTATTTTTTACAGTTGTTAGCACTACCTATTTACTTACCACAGCACGAATCATTTTTAAAAGAACAAGGAAAGAATTATGCATTGGAACCTAGTAATCTCATATATAACGGTCCATTTGTATTAGAGAAGTGGAAGCATGAACAAGAATTTCAATTAAAGAAAAATGATACATATTGGGATAAAAAGAAAGTGAAATTAGAAGAAATAAACTTTCAAATTGTGAAGGATACAATGACAGCAGTAAATTTATATGAAGCTGGCGATTTGGATCGAGTACCAATTAATTCTCAATTTGTAGACAAGTATAAAGGGAATAAGCAATTGCATATGTCGAGCGATCCTGGAATTGCAATGCTCCGTTTTAATGAAAAAAATAATGCGTTAGCAAATAAAAAAGTGCGTCAGTCTATCTCATTAGCGTTAAATAAAGAAGATTTTGTAGCTCACTTTATTAATAACGGGGCAAAACCTGCAAGTGGACTTGTACCAGTTGGTCATATAAATGAAGCGACTGGCAAAGATTTTAGAAAAGAAAACGGAGATATTTCTCCATACGACTTACAAAAAGCGAAAAAGATTTGGGAAGAAGCGAAAAAAGAACTTGGAGTAGAACAAATAAAACTCGAGTTTTTAACGTTTGAACAAGATAACGCAAAACGTATGGCGGAATATATAAAAGGTGACTTAGAGAAGAATTTGCAAGGACTCACGATACAAATTAAACAACAGCCATTTAAGCAAAAGTTACAATTAGAACAAACAGGTGAGTACGATATATCTATGGTAAATTGGGGACCAGATTATAAAGATCCAATTAGTTATTTAGAGCTATTTACGACAAGTAATCCAAATAATAAAATGAATTATTCTAATCCTCATTACGATGAGCTAATAAAAAAAGCTAAAAATGATCTTATACTAGATCAAAAGAAAAGATGGGAAGCGTTGCGAGGAGCTGAGCAGGTCATATTAGAGGATGCTGCGGTAGCACCGCTTTATCATATTGGTTCCGCTTATGTACAAAAGGATTATGTAAAAGGAATTGAAAAGCATCAATTTGGTGGCGTTTATACTTATAGGAATACTTATATCGATAATAAGTAAAACTATTAATCAAAAAAGAAACCTTACTTTTAAAAGTGAGGTTTCTTTTTTTGGAATTATATCTATTAAACCGATTTTAATAAAGAATAAAAATTCGTATCATATGGGATATCATCTTGATACATATAGTTTTTTAGAATCCCTTCTTTTTCAAATCCTAATTTTAATAGCACTTTATTTGAAGCTTCGTTTTCAAGAAATACAATTGCCCCGATACGTTTTAAATGAAGCGAATGGAAGCCATAAGATATAATTTCAGAAACTGCTTCAGTCGCATATCCATTTCCCCAGTGTTCAGGGAAAAAGGCATAACTTATATTTGCTCGTTTATGTTCGGAAGACCAATCATGAAAACCAATTGTTCCAATGAGACCTTTCTTGTCTTTTAATTCGATTCCCCATTTAATGCCGCTTCTTGCGTTGTAACCCAACTTAAAATTATTAAGGATTTGTTTTACTTGATCCAAATTTTGCAATGGTTTTTGGCCATAATGGCGCAGGACATCAGTATTAGAAAAGCATTGTAGTATACTCGGTGCATCTTCTTCGGTAAGTTCTCGTAAAATGAGTCGGTTGGTTTTTAATATAGGAAACATATTTTCACTCCATTTCTTCTGAAACTAGAATGTGTTGTTATTATATAATCTAATCTGAAAATAAAGATTATTCAAGGGGGAAGGATGATTTTGAATCTATGGCTGTTAATCATATTGATTTACGACTAGATGAATCGGGGGTATTTTTGTTTCTTGCCCAAGTCGGTAACTCAGGAAGTTCAAGTGAACCACATTTACATATCCATCATCAAAGGCAGGATCCATCCAAGGTGAGTATGTTTTTCACGGAAGGCTTGCCACTTTATTTTCGAACTGAAAAAGGTGCGATAATGCCAGAAAGAGGGACATACATAAGTGGTAAGTAGAAGGAAATCATTTCATACAAAAAGGGTATTCCAAATCAAATTTGGAATACCCTTTTTTATTAACCTACAAATGTTTGATACAGTAAGAAAATATTTAAAACGATAATAAGTGCAGCGATTAACCACGCGATAAATGTTGTAATGCGATGGTTGACGAGTGCGCCCATAATCTTCTTATTACTTGTAAACATAATAAGTGGTACTAATGCAAAGGCAATACCGAAAGATAAGACAACTTGACTCATAACGAGAGCGTAAGTTGGATTTACACCTAAAGCGATAATAACGAGAGGCGGAATCATTGTTATAAATCGGCGTAAGTATAACGGAATATGCATTCGAATGAATCCTTGCATAATAATATCACCAGACATCGTACCAACAGAAGAACTAGATAAACCTGCTGATAAAAGTCCAATTCCAAATAATGCAGCCGATACAGGACCGACTAAATTACTGAACTGGTTAAAAGCAACATCAAGGTCTTCAACGTGCAAGCCGTTTTTAAAGAATAGTGCAGCTGCTACAATTAACATACTTGCATTAATTGCTCCAGCGATAACCATTGCAATAATAATATCGATGAATTCGAAGCGGAAAATCTTTTTCTTTTGTTCATCATTTGTTCCGACTACACGGCGCTGCGTTAAGGCCGAATGTAAATATATCGCGTGCGGCATTACTGTCGCACCTAAAATTCCAGCTGCTAAAAGGATGCTATCTACACCTTGGAATTTTGGAGTGAAAAGTCCTGAGAGTAGAGGGCTTAATTCCGGTTTTGCGTAAAAGACCTGGATACCAAAAGCGATAACAACGATAAAAATCATACCTGTTATGATAGCTTCTAATGGACGAAAGCCTCTGCGTTGAAATTCAAGAATAATAAATGATCCAACTGCTGTAATTAAAGCAGCTGGTAACATCGGAATTCCAAATAGTAAGTATAAGCCAAGTGCTGCCCCGATAAATTCAGCTAAATCTGTAGCCATAATAACGAGTTCCCCTTGTATCCATAAACCGATGGAAACTGGTTTGGGGAAGTTTTCGCGAGCTACTTCAGGAAGATTTCTCCCAGTAGCGATTCCTAATTTAGCTGATAAAGTTTGAATTAATACAGCCATTAAATTAGAAGCGAGTATTACCCAAAGCAATAAATACCCATATTGTGATCCAGCTGCGATATTTGTAGCGAAGTTCCCAGGATCAATATAAGCAACTGATGCGATAAAAGCAGGTCCTAAGAATGGTAACAGTCTTTTAAAGCCTTTTGTTTGTCCACTTAACGCTAAATGGGCTGATTGAACTGTTGTACTTTGAGAAGGGACTTGTTTATCTTTTGTTATATCTTTATTCATAGTAGTATTCCCCTTTGAAATCTTAACTTGATTAAAGTTTCACTTTATTCTTACTCATTATTTCAATACGTTTAGATATATGATGTGGCAATTTCATTTGAACATAAAAGTTTCCTTAATGCAAATTATATGACTGTGTGCAATGAATGGTGTGACGATGCAAAAATATTTTGGGAGTTTATGGTTGATGAATAAGGGAGAAGATAATAAATTATAGGGCTGTTTTTGAAATTTATGTGAACATACAGCCTATATTACATCATATTAATTGATGGAAATGAAATTGTATGATATATAATATATTGGGATTACAACCTAACCGTAGTGTTTTGTTCTGTAATCTTGTTTTTATTTCTGTTAACTTATAGAAAAAATTGTAAATAGAAGAAAATAGGCTAAGTACAATTTAGTATGTATTTTCTTATTATATATGTTTTGATATGAACGTTAACTTATACATGATTTTAAAATTTAGATAGGTGGTAGAAATACATTGGCAACTACAAAACCATATAGAGTATTACTGTATTACATGTACACAACAATTGAAAACCCAGAAGAATTTGCTGAACAGCATTTAGAATTTTGTAAATCACTTGAGTTAAAAGGAAGAATTCTTGTAGCGACAGAAGGAATTAACGGAACTTGTTCTGGAACTGTTGAACAAACAAAAAAATACGTGGAAGCGATGAATAATGATCCACGTTTTGCTGGAATCGTATTTAAAATTGATGAGGCAGATGAACATGCATTCAAGAAAATGCACGTACGTCCTCGTTCAGAGTTAGTTACACTTCGTCTAGAAGACGACATTAACCCGAAAGAAATTACTGGGAAGTATTTAGAACCAAAAGATTTTTATGAGGCAATGAAACAAGAAGATACAGTTATTATTGATGCACGAAATGATTATGAATTTGATTTAGGACACTTCAAAGGTGCGATTAAACCAGATATTGAATCATTCCGTGAATTACCAGATTGGATTAGAGAAAATAAAGAAACACTTGAGGGTAAAAAGATTTTAACGTACTGTACAGGTGGAATTCGTTGTGAGAAATTCTCAGGTTGGTTAGTTCGTGAAGGTTATGAAGATGTAAGCCAGCTTCATGGCGGAATTGTAACGTACGGAAAAGATCCAGAAGTACAAGGTGAACTTTGGGATGGTCAATGTTACGTATTTGATGAGCGTATCGCTGTACCAGTAAACCAAAAAGAACATGTTATCGTTGGTAAAGATCACTTTACAGGTGAACCTTGTGAGCGCTATGTAAACTGTGCAAACCCTGAATGTAACAAGAAAATTTTATGCTCTGAAGAAAGTGAAGCAAAACATTTACGTGCATGTTCTCATGAATGTCGTGTACACCCACGTAACCGTTACATCGTGCAACACGAATTAACAGAAGAGCAAGTAGCTGCTACATTAGAAAAAATCGAAGCAGGTAAGTAAGCATAATAGAAAACAGATGGTAGCATCGTGCTGCCATCTGTTTTTTAGTTACTTTGTACTATCCTTCTCTTTCACAGCAGATAATACAGTTTGTTTTACCCATGCTTTTCTTCGTTTATGTTGTACACTCCATTGGTATAAACTTTGTATACCTAAAATAAGTGAAATGACTATGCCACTAATCGCTATTAATAGAGCAAAAAATTCAAAAGGCGATGATATTTTGTTTGAATCGGTGTTTCTTAAAAGGTCAATCATAGTAAACCCTAACATTTGGCCTACAACAGAATAGAGCGTTAAAATTAATAATAAGAGGCTATCTTTTTTTGAAGCAACATTTTCTTGATATTTAAATAAACTATCGAGATTTTGTTTCGCGTTCGTGTACAGTACTTCAATGTTAAAAAGTTTTCTTAGACGAAAGAAAATATCTTCACTTTGTGATTGGGATACTAATTCTAAAGAAAAATAATTAGCTGTAAACGAATTTATTGAATAAATTAATTTCTCTATCTCATTTGTATCTTGTTCAATATTTAGTTCAGCATAAGCGTTTGCCATCTTTAATAAAACAACTTTATGAAATAAATTTAATAATAAAGCGTAATAAAACTCCCCGTACATTTGACTAGCAAGTTTAGTGACTGCTTGTTCACCTTCATTTGTAATACATGTGAAAATATGTTCTTCCATAATAAAGTAACGGTTAGGAGCCCATCTTTGATAAGAATGTTTTGTTAAATAATCGTGAATATAAGGAACATTATTTGCACTAATATATGGCTTACCATCATCTGATAATCCGGAAAGACTGGAAGTTCGATATACATCGATTATATGAAGGTCTGACTCTTTGTTTATGGATAATAGAGTTTGTACATACATTCGCTGGTCTTCAAAGAAAGGGAATGTTTGAAAATAAGAACTCCGCAATCTCTTGTTCTCGAAGAAGTCTGTTAAACCATGAAATAAATCACCGAATATAAGTTTTTCTACTTGTGAATATTTTTTTCCATCACATTCAATACAAATAGTCTCAGTCGTATCACTTTTAGTTTCAAGTACACGGAAGCGAGCCGCGAATTCAATTGCTTCTGATAATGTCATGTTAGGAGCGGTTTTTATTTCTGTCCGAATTGTTAAGAACCCAAGCTCATAAGGACAAAGTGTTACATCAATAGAATGTATCTTGAATGGAACGGAAATAAGGTTAGTTGTTAAATGTCCATTTAAATTAAGGTCTTTAGAATAGCGCTGTAATCCTTTTTGATGTTCTGAATGAGGAAAGAGAATTTTATTTGTAAAGGAAAGATAGTATGCTTCCATATTTTGATGTGAAACTTGAAATTTCCCGTAATATGTATTTTCATCTTCAAGATGATCGAGTCGAAAAGGTCGAAAATCATTTTTTTGTAAGAAAGGGAACATATTTTGTTCATATCCAGTTTTAAACGAAAACGGGAATATAAATTGAAATATAGCTGTTGTTACATCTTTTTCCTCGATTGTTTGTATTGCCTCCATTTACATTGTTTCCTTTCCGTATAAGCTATAGAAACAACATGCCCAATTTTTCTTGAAAATAACCTCTCTTGTTCATTAAATTAAGAATGAAAATTCAGCTTATTTAACAAGGGACATGTATAATGTTATGTATACTAAAATTAGTATAATTGTGTTAGAAAAAGGGGGATGTTGTATGCGTATTTTAGTATTAGGAGCTGGGGGCGTTGGCGGATTTTTCGGTGGCCGATTAGTAGAAAAGGGAGAAGATGTTACATTTCTCGTTCGCAGCAAAAGAAAACAGCAATTAGAAGAAAAAGGCCTTGTTATTCGTAGTGTTAATGGAGATTTTTCATTTCAACCGAAATTGGTAACGAAAGAAGATAGAACGACTCCATTTGATGTGATTTTATTTTCAACAAAAGCGTATCATTTACACGAGGCGACCATAGATTTAAAGCCGTTTGTAGGTAAAAATACTGTAATAATCCCATTGTTAAATGGTATCGCTCATTTATCACTATTACAAAAGGAATTCGGTGAAGAAAAAGTAATTGGCGGTCTATGCTTTATAGAGACGACATTAAACGATCAGGGAGAAATTGTACAAACGAGTGCTGCCAACAGACTTGTATTTGGAGAAATTAAGTCTCAAGATTCAGAGAGAATCAATCATATTTCCAAAGCATTTGCAGGTACGAAATCTAGTTTTGTTTTAAGTGAAAATATTACGCAAGATATGTGGCATAAATATTTATTTATTACTGTAATGTCAGGTGTGACAACATTAATGCGTGCACCAATAGGACCGATTCGCGAAAGCGAAGGTGGACGCGATTTTATCCAAAACTTATTTGAAGAATCTGTGCAAATCATGAGGGCATTAGGAGCTCCGGTAAAGGAAAACATTGCCCAGGAACATATGAAAACAATTGATAAAATTTCGTATGATATGAAGTCATCGATGCAGCGTGATATGGAAAAAGGTTCGTCCATTGAAGCGAAGCACTTACAAGGATATTTACTGGATTTAGCAGAGCAATTTTCTAAAGAAGCACCATTATTAGGAGCAGTATATCAAAATTTAAAAGTGTATGAAAAAATGGTCTTTAACAAATCTGCAATAGAATTGGATGTATGAAAAAATAAAAAAGAAAGCAATATATACATGTATTGCTTTCTTTTTTATGACAAATTATTTATTTCTTTTAACTCTTTCTGTCAAGTTTATTTCTTGTTCGCGTTTCCCATACAACTGATTAATTTCATTTGCTAATGCATCTAAATAGGAATCGGAAAAAATAGGCTTCTTTTCTTTAGACATACGGGTCTCCTTTGTGGATTTTTAGTATTCATTATGTATATTTTTCGGTGGATTATGCGCAATCGTTTTAATTTTTTTCTTTTTTAAAATTTTTGTTTACTTTTTGAAAATAAAGGAGTATTATAATCCACAGTTTCAATTTTCTAAATCGCTGAAGCCGCATGGTGCGGGGGACCCGTTCTTATGGATTAGTACATAATCCAATGGGGTGAATCCTTGAAAAAGGTAGGGCTACTCATAGGCCCGAATCCGACAGCTAACCTCGTAAGCGTTATATTGAGAAGGAAGGTGGAGCTTGTGCGACAAAAAAAATAATGTCTACAAGTCTATTTCATTATGGCTTGTAGACATTTTTTGTTTTCTGAAGAAATAGTTTATCCGCTGTAATTAGCAGAAAAATTCGTGCAAAATTATTGGAGAGTGGACAGCGTTGGTTTCATCTATCAAAAGGTTTTTAATTGGAAGGCCGTTAAAATCAACTGAGTTAGGAGAGCAAAAGCTTAATAAAACGAAGGCGCTAGCAATTTTATCTTCTGACGCATTGTCATCGGTTGCATATGGACCAGAGCAAATTTTAATTGCTTTAGCAGGTCTTGGAGCAGTAGCTTATTGGTATTCCATTCCGATTGCTATTGGGGTATTAGTATTATTGACAGCTCTTATTTTATCTTATCGACAAATTATTTTTGCTTACCCTCATGGCGGCGGAGCATATGTTGTATCAAAAGAGAATTTAGGGATGAATCCAGGCTTAATAGCAGGAGGATCTTTATTAGTTGATTACATTTTAACGGTTGCAGTAAGTGTATCTGCGGGTACAGATGCGCTCACATCTGCTTTTCCTAGCTTACATGCACATAATGTAATCATTGCGATTATATTTGTCATATTGATTACCATCTTAAATTTAAGAGGCGTAACGGAATCAGCTTCCGTTTTAGCATATCCGGTTTATTTATTCGTTGTAGCATTATTTATATTAATTGGTGTAGGAATATATAATATTTTGACTGGTCACGTTTCACCTACGCTGCATTCGCCAATTGGAACACCAGTTGCGGGAATTAGTTTGTTCTTACTGTTACGAGCATTTGCTTCAGGAAGCTCTGCTTTAACGGGTGTTGAGGCGATATCTAACGCAATTCCAAACTTTAAAGATCCTGCACCTAACAATGCAGCGAAAACATTGCTTGCAATGGGTGCATTACTTGCAGTTTTATTTTCTGGAATTGTCTTTTTAGCTTATTATTACGGAATTAATCCAAGTAAGGAAGTAACAGTCGTTTCACAAATTGCTGAACAAACTTTTGGACGTAATTTCATGTACTATTTCATACAAGGTACAACAGCTTTAATATTAATTCTTGCGGCTAACACAGGTTATTCTGCATTTCCACTATTAGCGGTTAATCTTGCAAAAGATAAGTTCATACCGAGAATGTTTACGATTAGAGGAGACCGCCTAGGTTATTCAAACGGTATTATTATACTTGGGATTTCTTCGATTATTTTAATTGTAGCTTTTCAGGGGAAAACAGAACACTTGATTCCGCTATATGCAGTAGGGGTATTTATTCCGTTTACACTTTCTCAAACTGGAATGGTACTAAAATGGCTTCGTGAAAAGCCTGAAGGATGGGCTTTAAGATTAACGGTTAATTTAATTGGTGCAGTCATTAGTTTTATCGTTATGAGCATGTTCTTTTTAACTAAGTTCGCACAAGTTTGGTCAATCCTTATTTTCTTACCTTTCATTATCTTCTTGTTCCATCGAATTAAGAAGCATTATGATGCAGTGGGCGATCAATTAAGTTTAAAAACTTGTGAACCACTTGTTCCGATTGAAGGGAATGTAATTGTCGTTCCTGTAGCAGGTATGACTCATGTAGTAGAAAATTCACTGAACTATGCTAAGGCTCTTTCTGCAGATCAAGTTATCGCTGTATATGTTGCTTTTGACAGAGAAGAGGAAAAGAAATTTGAAGAGAAATGGGAGAAGTGGCAACCTGAAGTAAGGCTTGTTACATTACATTCTCATTATAGAAGCATTATTCAGCCGCTTACAAAATTTATTGACACAGTGCAATATAAAGCGAGTGAATCAAATTACCGAGTTACGGTCGTTATACCACAGTTTATTCCGAAAAAAGGTTGGCATAACATTCTTCATAATCAGTCTAGTTTACTCATTCGTGCGTATTTACTCTATAAAAGAAATGTTGTTATTACGACAGTTCCATATCATTTGAAAAAGTAATAAGATTTTTTAAGGATAGCTTCACGAAAGTGAAGCTATCCTTTTTGTGTATATGCTATGCATAATTGCATATAGGCCTTAAAGTTATATCGATATAATATAATCACTTATGAGTAAACAGTGTTTTTTGTTGTGATATATGGATATTTTAATGGAGGAAGTTAAGTGGATTTTATTTTGGAATAAGGACATGAGGTCTTGAAAATAAAGGGAATTAAAATACTTCTTTACGATAGATGAATAGCTGTGTTTAAATGACCTTACAGTACAAAATTTTAATAAAAACAAAATGGAATTTCATACTTTCATACGTTAATTAGTTTAAAATGAATAATATTTTCATGTAATATATTCACTGTGTGAATGTGGAAATCGCAATAAAATAGAAAATTTATACAGTTTTATTCATACTAAGCACATATGAAAAGTTATGAAGTGTTTTATAACAATAAGTAAGTACTGTAGAAATAAAGTTTGAGAGAGGTGGTTCGTACATGACTCACGGTGAGAACGTTCTCTATTTTTAACCATCTCAAATCATTTGCAAGAAAATAGAATAATAAAATGCGATAGTAATAGTTGCTAATACATAGGAGGAGTTAAAGTGAAAAAGACTTTAATTACAGGGTTATTGGTTACAGCAGTATCTACGAGTTGCTTCGTTCCTGTAAGCGCTTACGCTAAGGAGGGGCAAACAGAAGTGAAAACAGTATATGCGCAAAATGTAATTGCTCCAAATACATTATCCAATTCAATTAGAATGTTAGGGTCACAGTCACCACTTATACAAGCATACGGATTAGTTATTTTGCAACAGCCAGACATTAAGGTAAACGCTATGAGTAGTTTAACGAATCATCAAAAATTTGCAAAAACGAATGTACGAGAGTGGATTGATGAATATAATCCGAAGCTAATCGACTTAAATCAAGAAATGATGAGATACAGCACAAGATTTAATAGTTATTATAGTAAGCTCTATGAACTAGCAGGAAAAGTAAATGAAGATGAACAGGAAAAAGCAGATTTTACAAACGCATATGGAAAATTACAATTGCAAGTCCAAAGCATTCAAGAGAGTATGGAGCAAGATTTATTAGAGTTAAATCGATTTAAAACGGTATTAGACAAAGATAGTAACAACTTATCAATTAAAGCTGATGAGGCAATAAAAACACTTCAAGGATCAAGTGGAGATATTGTGAAATTAAGAGAAGATATTAAAAGAATTCAAGGGGAAATTCAAGCTGAATTAACTACTATTTTGAATAGACCGCAAGAAATTATTAAAGGTTCTATTAATATCGGTAAACAAGTATTTACAATCACAAATCAAACTGCACAAACGAAAACAATCGACTTTGTTTCTATCGGTACGTTAAGTAATGAAATTGTAAATGCTGCAGATAGTCAAACGAGGGAAGCAGCTCTTCGTATTCAACAAAAGCAAAAAGAGTTATTACCGCTTATTCAGAAGTTATCACAAACTGAATTAGAGGCGACTCAAATTACATTTGTTGAAGATCAAGTAAGTAGCTTTACAGAACTAATTGATCGCCAAATTACAACTTTAGAAACGTTATTAACGGATTGGAAAGTTTTAAATAATAATATGATCCAAATTCAAACAAATATTGAAGAAGGTACGTATACAGACAGTATTTTACTTCAAAAACATTTCAATCAACTTAAAAAAGTAAGTGATGAAATGAATAAGCAAACAAATCAATTTGAAGATTACGTTACAAACGTTGAAGTACATTAAACAGAAAAATAATTAGCGATATAGGGAGAGAAGAAAAATGACAAAAAAACCTTATAAAGTAATGGCTCTATCAGCACTTATGGCAGTATTTGCAGCAGGGAATATTATGCCGGCCCATACGTATGCAGCTGAAAGTACAGTGAAACAAGCTCCAATTCATGCAGTAGCAAAAGCTTATAATGACTACGAAGAATATTCATTAGGACCAGAAGGCCTGAAAGATGCAATGGAAAGAACAGGTTCAAACGCTTTAGTAATGGATCTGTACGCTTTAACAATTATTAAACAAGGTAATGTTAACTTTGGTAATGTATCGTCAGTTGATGCAGCTTTAAAAGGTAAAGTGATTCAGCATCAAGATACAGCTAGAGGGAATGCACAACAATGGCTAGATGTATTGAAGCCACAGCTTATTTCAACAAATCAAAATATCATTAATTACAATACGAAATTCCAAAACTATTATGATACTTTAGTTGCTGCGGTTGATGCAAAGGATAAAGCAACTCTTACGAAAGGTCTAACTAGATTATCAAGTAGTATTACTGAAAATAAAGCGCAAGTAGATAAGTTAGTAGAAGACTTAAAGAAATTCCGAAATAAAATGACGTCGGATACTCAAAATTTCAAGGGAGATGCAAATCAAATTACATCTATCTTGGCTAGTCAAGATGCTGGAATTCCGCTTCTGCAAAATCAAATTACAACGTATAATGAAGCAATTAGTAAATATAATGCAATTATTATCGGTTCATCTGTTGCGACAGCTTTAGGCCCAATTGCAATTATCGGTGGTGCAGTAGTTATTGCTACTGGTGCAGGAACGCCGCTAGGAATCGCATTAATTGCAGGTGGTACAGCAGCTGTAGGTGGTGGAACAGCTGGAATCGTATTAGCGAAGAAAGAGCTTGATAATGCACAAGCAGAAATTCAAAAGATAACAGGACAAGTTACAACTGCCCAATTAGAAGTGGCAGGACTAACGAACATTAAAACACAAACTGAGTATTTAACAAATACGATTGATACTGCAATTACAGCGTTGCAAAATATTTCAAACCAATGGTATACAATGGGATCGAAATATAATTCATTACTTCAAAATGTAGACTCTATTAGTCCAAACGACCTTGTTTTCATTAAAGAAGATTTAAACATTGCGAAAGATAGCTGGAAAAACATTAAAGACTATGCAGAAAAGATTTATGCTGAAGATATTAAAGTAGTAGATACGAAAAAAGCTTAATCAAATACGAATCGTTAGAGCGTTACGTATTGATGAAAGATTTGAAGCTCCTGTCCAGTTGTGAGCAGGAGCTTTTTATACCCTTATAAAGAAAATAGGTGAAAAGAATGCAGAAAAGATTTTATAAAAAATGTCTTTTAACGTTAATGATTGCTGGAGTGGCAACGAGTAATGTGCTTCCTTTACATCCTTTTGCAGCGGAACAAAACATAAAAACATTGCAAGAGAGTGCAAAAAAATATTCTCTCGGACCAGCAGGGTTCCAAGATGTAATGGCGCAAACGACATCAAGTATATTTGCGATGGATTCATATGCAAAATTAATTCAAAATCAACAAGAGACTGATTTGAGTAAAATAAGTTCAATTAATGGTAATTTAAGAGGGAATATGATTCAGCATCAAAAAGATGCAAAAATTAATGCGGCATATTGGTTAAATAATATGAAGCCTCAAATTATGAAAACGGATCAAAATATTATTGATTACAACAATACTTTTCAAGCGTACTATAGTGACATGCTATTAGCGATTGATCAAAAAGATAGCGTAAAGTTAAAAGCGGATTTAGAAAAGTTGTATGCGGACATTTTAAAGAATCAAAATGAGGTAGATGTATTATTAGGGAATTTGAAAGCTTTTCGCGATAGAATGGCGAAAGACACAAATAGTTTTAAAGAGGATACAAATCAATTAACAGCGATTTTGGCAAGTACGAATGCTGGTATTCCAGCATTAGAGCAACAAATAAATACATATAATGATTCGATTAAAAAGAGTAATGATATGGTTATCGCTGGTGGTGTACTTTGCGTAGCGCTAATAACATGTCTTGCTGGCGGACCGATGATTGCGATTGCGAAAAAAGATATTGCAAATGCAGAACGAGAAATAACCAGTTTAAAGAATAGAATTTCAGGAGCACAAGCAGAAGTGGCAATTTTGACAGATGTGAAAAATAAAACGACTAATATGACAGAAACAATTGATGCAGCAATTACAGCACTGCAAAACATATCAAATCAGTGGTATACGGTAGGTGCGAAATATAACAATTTACTACAAAACGTAAAAGGAATCAGCCCTGAAGAATTTACCTTTATAAAAGAAGATTTAAATACAGCGAAAGATAGCTGGAAGGATGTAAAAGATTATACAGAAAAATTACATGAAGGCGTGGCGAAATAAACAGCGGAGTAGTTCCACTGTTTATTTTTTTTATCCCGTTTTTTGTGAGAGCCGATCTTGTAATTTTACCCATAAGTTTGCCGTGCATTTTATCAATGTAACTTTAGGATAATGTTTGGTCAAATTGATACTAATAACCTCGATAAACTCCTGATCACGCTTTTTATATTTAATATTTTAAGTAAAAAAGCTATACTATAGGCAAAACTAAAAATTGGAAAGGAAATACTAGAACATGGAAAATTATTTGTTATTTATCCTTACAGCAATCCTAATCATAATAATGCCTGGTCCCGGTTTTGCCTTAGTTACAAAAAACACTATCTCGCATGGTAAAAATGGTGGGATAAAGACCGTCTTAGGAACGGTATCTGGAATGATGATTCATACAATAATGGCTACACTAGGACTTTCTGCCATCCTAATGAAATTTGCGATGTTATTTACATTTATAAAATATGCTGGGGCTTTTTATTTAATTTACTTAGCTGTAAAGTCAATTAAAAGCGCCTTACATAAAAAAGAAGATATGTCAGGCTCAGTAGAAGTGGACTCTAAGGATATTGGAGCAATTAAAAGCTTTAGACAAGGATTTACTACGGCAATTTTAAACCCAAAAACTGCTGTGTTTTTCCTTAGTTTTTTACCCCAATTTATTGTGAGTAATCAAAATCATTTCCTACAATTTCTTTTATTAGGAGTCACATTTACGACTTTGACAGCAATATGGTATGTGCTTTATATTTCACTCATACGCCAATTAAGAACTTTTCTAAGAAAAGAAAGAGTGAACCGTACAATAGAGGGTATTACGGGCGCAGTATTGTTAGTATTTGGAGTTAGGTTGTTTTTCCAAAAATAAATATGTATATGAAAAGAGAAATAATCAATGGTGGTTATTTCTCTTATTTATTTATTCTAAAACTGCCATTTTACAATTGATTTCACACCTTCATACTAATTTTATGCCCATATCTAATTTGAAGTTTAAAAATGAGTTCCTTAATAACCTGACCGGTTTGCTTTATAAGGAAAAATATTACATTATGAGGGCAGGCTGATAATAAGTAAGGGATGGATAAAAAACCATTGATTAAAGTTTCATTGTATATACTAAGGGGAGTAGAAGTTTAGGCAGAGAAATTTAGGGAGTCGAAATTTCTTGCATAAAGCTGTATAATGCTTGTAACGAAAGGGAAATACAGGAAAGGGTTTGTAATGAGTTACTATGGATAAGGATAAACAACAATTAAGCGTTGAAGTTGCAAGATTATATTATCAATCAGATTATAGTCAGCAAGAAATTGCTAACAAATTAAATATCTCAAGACCGACAATCTCTAGATTATTAAAGTACGCGAAAGAAAAAGGATTTGTTCAAATTAGTATAGCTGATCCATTTGCTGACTTAGATAACGTTGGGAATTTACTTAAAGAAAAGTATAACTTGTTAGAGGCGCATGTTGTATTTTCTCCAGTGCCAGAATATGCAACGATTACGGAGTATATTAGTAAATATGCAGCTGAGTATATGGAAAAGACAGTGAAGACTGGTGATATCGTTGGTGTAAGCTGGGGAATGACGATGTATGAAATCGCTAGAAAAATCGTACCGCAACATGTGAAAGGTGTAGAGGTTGTCCAGTTAAAAGGTGGCATTAGTCACTCAAGTGTAAATACATATGCGAATGAAACGATCGCGTTATTTGCAGATGCTTTTCAAACGACGCCAAGAAATCTACCTCTTCCAGTTATATTTGATAATGCGGTGACAAAAGAATTAGTGGAGCAAGATAGACATATTCATCACATTATTGAAATGGGAAAACAAGCGAATATTGCAATTTTTACTGTCGGAACAGTGCGTGATGAAGCGTTATTATTCCGATTAGGATATTTAGATAAGGATGAAACTAGCTTACTGAAAAAACAAGCAGTCGGTGACATTTGTTCACGTTTCTTTGATGGAGACGGAAATATTAGTAGTGAAGAAATTAATAAGCGTACAATTGGAATTGAGTTAGAGGAACTTAAATTAAAGAAACGTTCTATTTTAGTTGCAGGTGGTAATAGAAAAATAAAAGCAATTGACGGTGCGTTACGTGGCGGGTATGCAAATGTACTAATTATAGATCAGCATACAGCGAAAGAATTGTTACATTATCAAAAAGGTTAGAAATAAAAGGCTTTCTCAAAATATTAATTTTGAGAAAGCCTTTTATTTTTAGTATGAATAAATCAATGTGTAGTACCTTGTAAAGTATTTGTAAGGAACGCTCTTTGATTGATCTCCTTTTTCAAAAATTAGTGAGTTAGCCATAATATCTCTATCTACAAAACTCCAGCCATCTTGCTCCATCATATCGATAAAAGGTTCCATTTTTCCGCGCTTTACTAAGTAGGGGTATTGATTATCTATCGGTTCTACTTCCACCATTTCTTTATCTTGAATAACCATCTTAGACATAGCTAAAGCAAATGGAACTGGGTTTCCTTCTTGGAAAATAACATCCCTTTTATAAAAAATAAATATGGATAGTGAGGTGCATACTAGCAATGTGAATATAAAGAATTTTGACTTAAACAAGTGGTTCACATCCTTTATTTACAAGCTTATACTACTTTCAATGTATTACTAGAAATTCCCTTCTAAAAAAGAATGAACAAAAGTTCAAAAGTGTATTTACATTTGTTCAACTAAGAGTTAGAATGAAGTTGTTAAAAGATATGAGGAGTGAAGATAATGAACATTGCAAAGTTAATTGACCATACAATTTTAAAACCAAATTCTACAAAAGAAGATGTTATGAAAGTAATCGAAGAGGCAAAGCAATACAAATTTGCTTCAGTTTGTATTAATCCTACATGGGTAAAGCTAGCTGCTGAAGAATTAGCTGGACATGATGTAGACGTTTGTACTGTAATCGGTTTCCCATTAGGAGCAAGCACTACTGAAACAAAAGCATTCGAAACAAAAGATGCTATCGCAAAAGGTGCAACTGAAGTTGATATGGTAATCAACGTAGGTGCTTTAAAAGATGGCGACAATGAGTTCGTTGAAAAAGACATTTATGAAGTAGTACAAGCAGCAAAAGGAAAAGCTCTTGTAAAAGTAATCATTGAAACTTGCCTTCTAACAGATGAAGAAAAAGTTCGTGCTTGTGAATTATCAGTAAAAGCTGGCGCTGATTTCGTAAAAACTTCAACTGGATTCTCAACTGGCGGAGCAACCGCTGAAGATATCGCGTTAATGCGTAAAACAGTTGGACCAAACGTTGGCGTGAAAGCATCTGGCGGCGTTCGTACACGTGAAGATGCAGACAAAATGGTAGAGGCTGGAGCTTCTCGCGTTGGAGCAAGTGCTAGTGTTGCAATCGTATTAAATGATGCAAAAGGTGCTACAGATAACTACTAATCAATAAAGTGTGAAAAGCAATAGATACACAAAGTAAAGTGTATCTATTGCTCTAATAATTGAAAAAAATGTAAGCGGATACGAATGGGAGGAGACGGCTTATGAAATACTTAATCGGTGTTTTTGGCCTCGTATTGATTTTAGGTATCGCTTGGCTTGCTAGTAATGATAGAAAGAAAGTCAAATATCGCCCAATCATAACGATGGTTATATTACAATTCATTTTGGGGTTTTTATTATTAAATACAAGCGTAGGGAATATATTAATTAGCGGAATAGCAGATGGTTTTGGAGAATTATTAAAATATGCCGCTGATGGTGTGAATTTCGTATTTGGTGGATTAGTAAATCAAAAAGAGTTTTCATTCTTTTTAAGTGTATTAATGCCAATCGTATTTATATCAGCTTTAATAGGTATTTTGCAACACATTAAAGTATTACCTATTATTGTGAAATCTATCGGTCTAGTATTAAGTAAAGTAAATGGGATGGGGAAACTCGAATCATATAACGCGGTAGCTTCTGCGATTTTAGGACAATCTGAAGTGTTTATTTCAGTTAAGAAACAACTCGGATTATTGCCAGAGAAAAGAATGTATACATTATGTGCATCTGCAATGTCTACAGTATCTATGTCTATCGTTGGATCATATATGGTGTTATTAAAACCGCAATATGTTGTAACCGCTTTAGTGCTTAACTTATTCGGTGGCTTCATTATTGCTTCTATCATTAACCCGTATGAAGTTACTGAAGAAGAAGATATGTTAGAAGTACAAGAAGAAGAGAAAAAGACATTCTTTGAAGTATTAGGGGAATACATTATAGATGGATTTAAAGTTGCGATTACAGTAGCAGCTATGTTAATCGGTTTCGTTGCCCTTATCGCATTCATTAATGCAGTATTTAAAGGTGTAATCGGTATCTCATTCCAAGAAATTCTTGGTTATGTATTTGCACCATTTGCATTTATTATGGGTGTTCCATGGCATGAAGCAGTTAACGCAGGGAATATTATGGCGACAAAACTTGTATCAAATGAATTTGTTGCGATGACAGATTTAGCAAAAGGAAACTTTAATTTCTCAGATAGAACGACAGCGATTATATCTGTATTCTTAGTTTCATTTGCAAACTTCTCTTCAATTGGAATTATCGCTGGGGCAGTTAAGAGCTTAAATGAAAAACAAGGGAATGTAGTCGCAAGATTTGGTTTGAAATTACTTTTCGGTGCAACATTAGTAAGTTTCTTATCAGCAACAATCGTTGGCTTATTATTTTAACAGATTCATATAATATAAAAAGGAATGGTGATTGTAATGAGAATGGTAGATATTATTGCGAAAAAACGTGATGGAAAAGAATTAACAACTGAAGAAATTAATTTCTTTATTAACGGTTATACAGATGGAAGTATTCCTGACTATCAAGCGAGTGCACTTGCAATGGCAATTTTCTTTAAAGATATGACGGATCGTGAACGTGCAGATTTAACGATGGCAATGGTTGAGTCTGGAGAAACAATCGACTTATCAGCAATTGAAGGCATTAAAGTAGATAAGCATTCAACTGGCGGTGTTGGTGATACAACAACATTAGTATTAGGACCATTAGTCGCTGCTTTAGATGTACCAGTAGCAAAAATGTCTGGTCGTGGTTTAGGACATACGGGCGGGACAATTGATAAATTAGAAGCGGTAGAAGGATTCCACGTTGAAATTACGAAAGAACAGTTCATTGATATTGTAAACCGTGACAAAGTGGCTGTTATCGGACAAACAGGAAACTTAACACCTGCTGATAAAAAGATTTATGCATTACGTGATGTAACAGGAACAGTAAATTCAATTCCTCTAATTGCAAGTTCAATTATGAGTAAAAAAATTGCAGCTGGTGCTGATGCAATCGTACTTGATGTAAAAACAGGTGCTGGTGCATTTATGAAAACCGAAGAAGATGCAAAAGAATTAGCTCATGCAATGGTACGTATCGGAAATAATGTTGGACGTCAAACGATGGCAGTAATTTCAGATATGTCACAACCTCTTGGTTTTGCGATTGGTAACGCTCTAGAAGTGAAGGAAGCAATTGATACTTTAAAAGGCGAAGGTCCAGAAGATTTAACAGAATTAGTACTTGTATTAGGAAGCCAAATGGTCGTACTTGCGAAAAAAGCAAATACATTAGAAGAAGCTCGTGAAATGCTAATTGAAGTTATGGAAAACGGAAAAGCAACTGAGAAATTTAAAGAGTTCTTAAGCAACCAAGGCGGAGACAGCTCAATTGTAGACAATCCAGAAAAAATGCCACAAGCGAAGTATGTAATTGATGTACCTGCAAAAACTTCAGGTGTTATTTCTAACATTGTTGCAGATGAAGTCGGTATCGCAGCTATGTTATTAGGTGCAGGTCGTGCGACAAAAGAAGATGAAATCGATTTAGCGGTAGGATTAATGTTACGTAAAAAAGTTGGCGATGCAGTAAAAGAAGGCGAGCCGTTCGTAACGATTTATGCAAATCGCGAAAATGTAGAAGATGTAAAAGCTAAAATTTATGAAAACATTTCTATCGCTGAAACAGCAGTGGCTCCTAAATTAGTTCATACAGTTATTACTGACTAATCATAATTACATTTACTTTGAGGAGGAAATAATATGGATAAGAAAAAATATATCGAAGAAGCAAATAAGATGTTGTCAAAAGCATATATTCCGTATTCTAAATTTCCTGTTGGTGCAGCATTAGTTACGAAAGAAGGTAAAATCTATACTGGTTGTAATATAGAAAATGCTTCTTACGGTTTATGTAACTGTGCAGAAAGAACAGCGATCTTTAAAGCCGTATCAGAAGGTGAGCGCGATTTTAGTTACTTAGTCATTACAGGCGAAACAGACGGACCGATTTCACCATGTGGTGCATGTAGACAAGTTATTGCTGAATTTTGTGATCCGAAAATGCCTGTATTACTAACGAATGTAAAAGGTGATGAAAAAGAAGTGACTGTGGAACAGTTACTGCCAGGTGCTTTCTCAATTGAAGATTTAAAATAAGTTAAAAGGCCATTCCACAATTAATAGTTGTGGAATGGCCTTTTTTATTTTCAATAATAGAATGTAATAATCTGTTCATATTCCGTTCATAAACTTTGCGTAAAATGATTGCAGTGAATATGGAAAGTTTACAGCAGGAGGAATATGATGAAGAAATTATATAATGCAGCATTCATTTACTTAATTATTGGTTTATTATCAGGTGTATTTGCTAGAGAGTATACAAAAGCGCAAGGAATTAAAGGATCCACTATGTTGCAATTAGTGCATACACACGTATTAGTGCTCGGCTTTGTATTCTTTTTGGTCGCTTTAGCTCTATTTAAAGTATTTAATGTCCGTGAAACAAAAAGTTTTCGTGCGTGGTTTGTTGTTTATAATGTAGGATTAATTTTTACTATTGCTACAATGGTATTTAGAGGTATTCTACAAGTAAATGGAACTGACTTTAATGGTTTAAGCCATATGGCTGGATTAAGTCATATCATTATAAGTGTTGGGCTCGTTTGGTTTATGATTTTGCTCAAAAAATCTTTTAAATAGATAGGAGTGGAGAGTATGAGTTTAGCACTTTTATCAAGTATAGTAGCGGTTTGTATGGCCGTTGGAGTTATGTTTCTTCGCTTGAAGTCAGCGAAAAAACCGGTAACGAAAAAGAAAATTATATTACCGCCAATTTTTATGAGCACTGGTGCAATGATGTACTTCTTACCAGAGTTTCGATTAACGTCTTTAGAAATAGTAGAGGCAATTAGCGTAGGACTTATTTTCTCTATATTTCTTATTAAAACATCTAAGTTCGAAATAAGAGGCGAAGACATATATATGAAACCATCAAAAGCGTTCATATTTATTTTAGTTGGTTTATTAGCTGTCCGGGTAGCATTGAAATCATATTTAAGTCAGTCGATTGATTTAACCCAATTAAGTGGAATGTTTTTCTTACTCGCTTTTGCGATGATTGTATCGTGGAGAATTGCGATGTATCGCTCGTTTACTAAATTAGAAAAGACAATAAAAAGAGCTGGAATTTCTATATAGGAATTTCAGCTCTTTTTATGTTTTATACGATTGTTTTTTTAGCTTTGATTTCATTTGCTTAATTTTAAACGTATTTGAGCATCTTGTAATGCAACTGGTGTAACGTTAAGACCATTTTGATCAACGATTTTTGTGTTTAATAAAATGGAATCTAAGCTCCCGCGAAATGTTTTTGTATAGTTTTGACGCAACATTTGTTGTTCTTGTTTTTCATCAACTGTTAATCCAAATGTTCTTTCTTTTTTTGATAATTCGTTAATACGGAATAAAATGTTTTTCATTTGTTTTCACCTCTAGTTAGATTTAATTACATTAGTTACTTACTAATGTATAGTTATTTTAACGTATCTTTTAATAAGTGTCAATGCCTATAAACATTCCTTGTTTTGTAAGTGTATGGGGTGATAAAGAATGAAAAAACTACAAATACTTGAAATAGAAAAGATGTTAATATACAATACCTAAGTAGGGTATATAGAGTATTGTTTTACTTTATGAGAGTAATAAGCAAAAAGGAGTATGTAATAATGAATTCAGTAATTTCAAAAAAAGAAACAATCATATCATATAGCATTGCTATTTTATTTATTTTAGCTATGGTAACAGCAGGTGTGTTATTAAATGATCCAGAAGTCATTTTGCCGGAAATAGCTGCGATGGCAATAGCTTTATGGGCATATCGTGAGCCGGGATGGCTAAGACAACCAGAAAAAATCTTTATTGCGCCGTCAATAACAGCTGTTATTGGTTTTGCAGTGAATCAAATGGATATTTTCTATATAGGAAAAGTTAGCTTAACACTTATATTAATGCTGTTGTTTTTACGTGTTATTCAATCCAATTTAGCACCATCTATTGCGACAGGTTTATTACCATTAGTAACAAATGCGACGGAATGGTCATTTGTTATCTCAGTCTTCGTTTTGACATTTATTTTAATGATTGGTGTTCTTATTTTTAAATTGAATAACGGTATTGAGAGAAAAGTTAAAATCCAATATAAATATATGGTTGTATTTCTATTTTTAAATTTTGTATGGATCAGTTTATGTTGGATAACTGGTTATGAACAATTAGCGGTTATTCCGCCAATTCTAGTCGTTGTGTATGAATCGATTCAAAAACCGATGTACAATGAAAAGATGGCTTTTAAACAAATAGTAGTATTAACTATATCGGCGACTGTTGGAACTTTATTGTATTTTGCAATTGATTCATGGATTGTAGTTACTTTATTAAATATGATATTGATGCTTATTTTGTTAAAAATTGTTGGGGTACGTATTCCAGCAGCTTATGCATTTCCATTACTTCCGCTCGTATTTCCTGATGAAATGATAAAAATGTTACCAGTAGGTTCATTTGTTGCGGGGGTATTTTTATTTGGCGCAGTGCTACTGTATAAGAAGTGGGAGATGAAGCAAAAGGGCATGCAAATGTAGAGAAGAAAATACAATCCCTAGTTAGCATAATAAATAGACACCCACGGGTGTCTATTTTCATTAAATGAAATTTAGCTTAACTCATTTAAGCAATTCACAAGTTCTGTTGTTTTAGAAAAGAATGGTGAATGATCAGCTTCCAAAGTAATTATTTTTGTGCAAGTAGTTTCTGTATTCATTCGGCGCTGAAAATCAATCGGAATCGCTCTATCTAGAGTTGTTTCGATATAAATACGATTTACAGTTCCAAAGTTCTCTTCTGATATTTTTAGCTCTTTTTGGAACGGTCCTAGTGGTTGAGGACGCATTTGATTAAAAGATGCTCCTTTAATAGAACCGTCTTCTGTAGCATTTAAAAATGTTTGTTCAATCAACTCTGGTATAAGTTCTGCGGTCATGTCATTCTCATTTATAGAGAATTGTGGGCCAGCTTCTCCGTCTAACTTACTACCAAGACTTTCTCCGTTTTGTGGCAAGAATGCACAAAGATATACTAATTTATCGATTTTATTTGGTATAAGCTCAGCGGTTTGAGTGATCACAATTCCACCCATACTATGTCCAACAAGAATAACTTTTTCATTTTGTTGATCTATAGTAGCTGTTACTGCATTAACATAGGAATCTAATGTTATATTTTGTGATGGAGTTGTATCTTTCCCACTTCCAGGTAAGTCTAGTGTAATAACTGTATGTCCGAAAGCCTCTAGTTGAGGTTTTACTAAATCCCATGCCCATTCACCTTGCCATGCTCCATGTACTAAAACGTAAGTACTCATTTAACCAACACTCCTCTAATGATTATAAGATTTATTCTTTCGTGATATTGATGATGTATACTTAGTGTATAGGAAGTGGTTTGATAAATATAATGAAGGTTATTTATAGATGATATAAATATCTTTTATATAAGGAGAACAGAATGAACGTTTTTGATTTTAAAGTTTTTAAAAATGTGGCTCGGTTGAACAGCATTAGTTTAGCAGCGAAAGACTTACATATGACACAGCCGGCTATAACTCATATCATAAACAAATTAGAGAAACGATATGCTTTAACTTTATTTGATCGCTCTAGACAAGGAACGATGTTAACTGAAAATGGAAAGGAATTTTTAGTTTGTGTAGATCGACTTCTAATGGAGTATGAAAACCTTGAAGAAACAGCTTTACAATTAAAAAATAATAACTTGTATAAGATTGTATTAGCTACATATCCTTCAGTTACTGTATATTGTTTGGCGGAGTGTATCGAACTAGGTAATTTTGATCAAAGTCAGTATGTGCTTGCAGTTCGAGAAGGAAGCTATCAAGAAGTGTTAGATTGGCTGTCTTCTGGAAGTGCAAATTTTTCTATTTCTATAAAAGAAAATTTAATACCAGGATTTCATTATGATGTAATTGGTGAAGATCCGTATGTTATGGTTTCTTCTAAGTCAGTTCCATCTGGTCTTACAATGAAAGAGTTGAAAAATTATCCTTTTATAATGCCGCTCTCTGGTTGTAAAGAAGTACTTGAACCATATTTGATAAAAAATGAAATAGTAGTTAATAAAGTGATGGAATCAGAGACAATTAGTTCGGCGTTAGCACTGGCTTTACAAGTTAACGGTATAACAATCGTTCCGTTATCAGGACTTCATAAACAAATTATTCATGACTTCATCGTGCAACCGATTGAAATTAAAATTCCACGGCAACTAATAATGCAATGGTCACCTAAAAAAGAAAATGACCCATTGTTTCTGACGTTTGCTATGAATTTATTAGCGCAGTTACAAAAAAAGAAAAAATAATAACATGTTTGTAAAAAAGGTAAGTTCGACTCACTTGAACTTGCCTTTTTTATTTATACCCAATATAAGGATATATCATAAAGTCCGATTAAAATGAGTAGTACCCCTGCTATACGCTGAATGTTTTTTCCTGTTTTTCGGCTCCTTTTAAGTAGTGCTCCATTTAATCCAAGGTAGGAGATGATGAACATAAGTACAACGATAGGTAGAGCAGTTCCTATCGAAAAGAATGTCGGAAACAAGTATCCATAATTAGATGAGAAAGATAAAGGGATTAACGTTCCGAAAAATAGAACGAACATAGTCGGACAGAAGGCTAAGGAAAAAAAGAATCCAAGTAAAAATGAGCCAACCTCATTTTGTTTTCGTATAAATTTGATTGAGAAGAAACTTCTTCCTTTTATAATACCTGCCAACATTAGCCCCATTAAAATTAATAAAGGTCCAATTATTTTTCGTAACCATGGGAAATACAAAGTTAATATTTGCTGAATCTCTTTTCCTAAGAAACATACTAATAGTCCAAGTGTCGTAAAAGCTATTATTTTTCCTAAAATGAATAACAATATATGTTTCCATGCATGTCCCTTTTGTAAAGATTGATTGCCATAAAGTGAAACTTTAATCAGTGGGGGTTTTGTTCATCCCCCACTGATTATTAGTTGAACCAATCGGGCATCTACGGGCAGTTGATATCCCACCTAACTTCTTTGTACTATCCGAATTTTGAGGTGGGAGTTTTACTGTCCGTTAATGCGGGATAAAGTGTAATAGCGCTAATGTTTCCTGTTAATTGGCAAGGAGAAAGGGTACCTACAATGCCTAATAAAAACGCAAATAAAAGAGGAATTGATTTCGTAGCATTCGCGATATCCATTAAAGGAGACATGAGTTGATAACTCCACTCGCTAACTGTTGAAAACACGTTATATTCACCTTTCTAACTAGTTATATTGTAATGTTCCATTTTTAGTAATCTGCTTCCACGTTTTACCGTCATCCATAGAAAGAAAGATATTTGCTTTCATTGTAGCAAAAACTATTTCAGCTGAATTTTGAGGATTTTGTGATATGTACATAATTGTATCTTTAGAATCTAAAGATGGAATCTGTAAGTTTGTTTCTTCATTTGTAGCAATTGATTTCTTCGTAATCAGTTGCTCAGTTTGCTTATTAATAGAGGCATAGATAATGTCTTCATTACTTAATGTAACTGCGGTCGATTCAACTGGTTTAGAAAATAGTTCAAATGTATTTCCATAATCTGTAGACAAATATACACCGTCTTTAGCACTTACCGCGACTACACTAGATTGATCTGGATGTGCTGAAAAGGAATGGATTGTACTTGAAAGACCGTTTAATTTACTATTTTTCCAATCTTGTCCGTTGTTCGTACTGAAATAAAAACCTTGTTGTAATTTAGAATTTGGACGCTCATTGTATAAATAAATTGCTTCCGTATTATATCCGACAGCAAGGTTATGAAAATCAGATTCTCCATAAAACGCTAGCTTTTCGAGGGTATTACCGCCATCAGAACTTTTCATTAGCCCTAAAGGATTTTTTAAATTTGCATCTGGTTCAGGATGACCGCTGGCAACGAATCCATTCTTTGTTGCCTGAAATCCCATGTAATCATGTAGCTCAGTCGTAGTTTCAAACCATTTACCATCTTGATAAACTTTTATACCACTGTGAGTTGCGATAGAAACCCCAGGCATATTTCCCGCGTAGCCAATTCCATGAATGTGCTCGATTTTTCCAGATGTAATTTCTTTATAGAAGTTTTGCGGAATCGTATTTGCTGTTTCTTTATTTTTTGGCTGAGATTGCACCGTTTCTTTTTTAGCTGGTGCTGTTTCAGCATTGCTAGAACATCCTGTAATTATTAATAAAGAAGTAATTGCTAACCCTGTTGCTACATAATGTTTCACTTTTGTAGACTCCTTTCCATATATATGAGATTTTAAGTATATGGAATAAATGTCAAGAAATTGTGGAGTGGTATGCATAATTTAGAGTGGAAGGGGCCCTAGTAATGAAGATTTTCTTTTCTCTATGAGCACTATTAATTGACGAAAAATTATAACAATAATAGAATGAA
This sequence comes from Bacillus cereus group sp. BfR-BA-01523, assembly GCF_022662615.1. Lineage (NCBI taxonomy): Bacteria > Bacillati > Bacillota > Bacilli > Caryophanales > Bacillaceae > Bacillus > Bacillus cereus group sp. BfR-BA-01523. The sequence continues at coordinate 508,414 of NZ_JAKUDX010000004.1, read as the reverse complement.
TTATATTGGATAATCAGTTTCAAAATTATACATAGAACGCTAGGGGGATTATTATGAAATCAACATTTTTTGCTCAAAATAGAGAACGATTAGTAAACACATTACCGGATGAATCTATTACTATTTTATTTGCTGGGCAAGCACCTCATATGTCAGCCGATGCACATTATAAATTTGTGCCGAATCGAAATTTTTACTATTTAACGGGAATCGATGAGCCAAATGTTATTTTCATGTTGAAAAAGTTTGGAAATAGTGTGGAAGAAACTCTTTTCATTGAAAAATCAGATCCAGTAATGGAAAAATGGGACGGTAAAACAGTTTCTAAGGAAGATGCAGAACAAATTTCAGGCATAAAAAAAGTTGTATATATAGAAAGCTTTGAGAAGACAATGGCAAATACACTTTTCACAGAAAATGTGAAGCATCTGTATTTAGATTTAGAGCGTCGTGAGTGGAAGGGTACTGAGACGAAAACGTTAGCGTTTGCTAAATATGTAAGAGAACAGTATCCACACGTTTTAATTGGTAATGTATATCCGCATATTTGTGAATTACGAGTGTTTAAAACGGAAGAAGAAATTGAAATCATTAAAGAAGCGATTGCTGTAACTAAAGAGGGTATTTATAACGTGCTGAAGCATGCAAAAGCAGATGTGATGGAATATGAATTAGAAGCTCATTTTGATTTTACGCTTAAATCATCTGGAATTAAACATCATGCATTCAATACAATTTTGGCGAGTGGTAAAAATGCTACAGTCCTTCATTATGAAGATAATGATGCACAAATTCAAAATGGTGATTTAGTGCTGCTCGATTTAGGTGCTCAAAAAGATTACTACAACGCTGATATTAGTTACACATTCCCAGCTAGTGGAACATTTTCTAGTCGCCAAAAACAAATATATAATATAGTGTTAAAAGCATTGAAAGAAACAACTGAGCTTATTAAGCCAGGATTAAAGTTTACGGCATTAAATGAGCATACAAAAAAGGTACTGGCAGAAGAGTGTAAAGCAATTGGTTTAATTCAAGAAGATGAAGAGTTATCAAAATACTATTATCATGGCGTCAGCCATTTCCTTGGTTTAGATACTCACGATGTAGGAACATACAAAGATAGAGTGTTAGAAGAAGGTATGGTTATAACAATCGAACCTGGTCTTTATATTGAAGAAGAATCAATTGGAATTCGTATTGAGGATGATATTCTTGTAACAAAAGATGGGTATGAAAACTTGTCAAAAGATATCATTAGAGAAGTTGAAGAGATTGAAGAGTTTATGAGTGAAAATAATGTGAATGTAAAAGAAGATGAAGTTGTTACGAAATAATTATTAGAAGAGGCGCTCAATTTTGGGCGTCTTTTTATTTGGGCCATTTTAAACCTCCATATTTTCTTGAAAATTGTCTTCTATAATAATCTTGAAAAAGAAAAAGGAGGGATTTTCAATGAAGAGATTTATATTAACAGCAGTTACAGTCTCCGTAATATCTTTAATTGCTGCATGTTCTGCGACCACAAATACAACAAATGATCATAAAAATATGGACGATAAAAAAACAACACAGACTGAAACGGCTACAAAACCATTGAAAGTTGTAAAAGGGCCAGAAGTTACTTTAGTAGCGAAAGAAGAAAAGCAAAAGCTAAGTAACGGTGTTATTGTTCCAGTCTGGACATTTAATGGCTCATCCCCAGGTCCAGAAATCAGAGTGAAAAAAGGTGAAAAGGTTAAAGTAACATTAAAAAATGAATTATCTGCACCAGTATCTATTCATTGGCATGGGTATCCTGTCCCAAATAACATGGATGGAATTCCAGGTGTGACGCAAGATGCGGTTGAACCTGGAAAGAGTTTCATCTATGAATTTGAAGCGAACGTACCAGGAACATATTGGTATCATTCGCATCAAGATTCTGTGAATCAACTAGATAGAGGTTTATATGGTGCTCTCATTGTAGAAGATACTAATGAAAAATATGATAAAGATTACACATTAATGTTGGATGAATGGGTTACAGATAAAGAAGAAATTAATAAGCAGTTAAAAGAAATGACAAAAGGGCAAAAAGATAATAAATCTAAGGAAAATGAAAATAAGAAAAAGAATGATGATAAGAACGGTATGGATCATTCCGGTATGGACATGGGCAGTGATAAAAAAGACTCTAGTAATATGGCAGGAATGGACCATGGAAATATGAGGATGGAAGGTCATGATATGAGTATGTATGACTTATTCACAATCAATGGTAAAAGCGGAGATTTAGTAGAGCCATTAAAAGTGAATAAGGGTGATAAGGTTCGTCTTCGACTCGTTAATGCGGGTTATCTATCACATGATATACACGTTCACGGTCATGATTTAAAAGTAATTGCGACAGATGGTCAACCAATTAATGATCCAAAAGTTATAAAAGACAAAGTAATTTCAATTGCACCGGGTGAACGTTATGATATTGAATTTACAGCTAACAATACTGGGAAATGGTATGTGGAAGACCACTCAGCAAATAAAGGTGTCAAAGGAATGAAAGCTGTTATTGAATATGATGGCAGCAAAGAGATGAAAGACAAAGCAGATGAAAAAGAAAAATTACCGAAATTAGATATGACGAAATATGGTGCTAAAAAATTAGGTAGTTTCACGTTAGATCAACAGTATATTGCCACATATAATATGGACTTGAATACACAAATGAATGGAAATGAAATGGTATATACAATTAACGGAAAGGTATTCCCAGATATTGACCCAATTTCAGTGAAAAAGGGTGACTTAGTAAAAGTAAAATTAGTAAATCGCTCTAAAGCGGACGATCATCCGATGCATTTACACGGTCATTTCTTCCAGGTGTTAAGTAAAGATGGAAAACCGGTAGAAGGTTCTCCAATTGTTAAAGACACTTTGAACTTAAAACCAGGAGAAGAATATGAAGTAGCCTTTGTAGCAGACAATCCGGGTGAATGGATGTTCCACTGTCATGATTTACACCATGCTTCAGCGGGGATGGTAACAGAAGTGAAATATACAGATTATAAATCTGATTATGTTCCAAACCCTAACATTCCTAATAAGCCAGAATAATATGAAGCAGTTATCCTATGGATAGCTGCTTATTTATTTTCGTTGCAAGTGTTAATGCATATGTTGATCGTGCCCGGATGAAGATGGGGGAGTATGGTCGGGGAATGTCACGAACACGGCAACGATAATTACCACACTAATTGAAAGTAATAATAAAAAACGCCGTTGGATAAAAGTAGAAAAGGTTTCTGATAAAAGTTGAATTATACATGACATAGTTATTGTTATAGTAAGTAAAAGACTAATGAACAGTATACTGTGGGCTTGTTGAGCGTTTAACATTTCTGTAATCATAGCTCCCATCATACTTGCCATTAATCCAGAGAACAGTCCTTCTAAAGCAGTATATAGGTGAAAACGTAGACCGACTAAAAAACCGATAAACCCACTAATCAAAATAGCAAGTAAAGTAGAATATAGTAATTCTCCTTTGAAGAGAATCCCTAAATAAAAACCTATACTTAAACCGATACACATACTAAAAGACATAATAAATACCATATACTCCATTAGGGTACCCTTACGTTTAGAAATATATGATGTAATAATAATCGAGATACAACAAAGTGTTAAGGCAGTTAACGTATAAGCGAACATCATGATACCTCCCTGTCCTATCATTCACTTCATCATATGTTCAAATGGAGAGTACTTATGCTAATATATATCTGCAAATTATCTGCACAATTTAAAAAAGGTAAGTTCAATATAATTTTCAAATAATGATAGTTCTCTTAGTGGACGATGCTTCATAAAGAATTGTTGTATTTTTATTTTGAAAGAATATATGTAAGCAAGTAGTAGTGAATGGAAAAGATGTTCGATTTTTGAGCGTCTTTTTTGTCTATAAGCATGAGAAAGAAAGTGTTATATAATGAGTTTCTATTGTGAAGCTATAAAGAATAAGCGTATAATATTATAGGTCTCCCATTTGTGAGGCAAACCGCGAATGATAAATAAGATGGTTGTTTTATCATCGCTTCTAAACAGATAGACAATGAAAGTAACACTGGAATACAGATAGGGAGTTAGAAGATGAAATTAATTATTGCCGAGAAACCAGATCAAGGTTTGGCTCTTGTTTCACAGTTTAAATATCGCCGGAAAGATGGGTATTTAGAAGTAGAAGCAAATGAGTTATTTCCAAATGGAGCGTACTGTACATGGGCAATTGGTCATTTGACGCAGTTATGTAATCCAGAACATTATCACGCTGAGTGGAAGAAATGGTCACTTAATACATTGCCGATGATTCCAGAGCGTTTTCAATTTGAGGTAACAAAGTCAAAGTATAAGCAATTTAACGTTGTGAAACAGCTGTTACATAATCCACAGGTAACAGAAATTATTCACGCGGGTGATGCTGGGCGTGAAGGGGAACTGATTGTAAGAAATATTATTAATCTTTGCAACGTGCAAAAGCCAATGAAGCGTCTTTGGATTTCATCTTTAACGAAGCAAGCTATTTATCAAGGATTTAAAAACTTACTAGATGAAGCAGATACGATTAATACGTATTACGAAGCATATACAAGATCTTGCGCTGACTGGGTCGTTGGTATGAATGCATCGCGTGTCTTTAGTATTTTGCTAAAGAAAAAAGGAATGAATGATGTGTTTTCCGCTGGTCGTGTACAAACACCAACATTAGCACTCATTGTAAAGCGTGAAAAAGAAATAGAGAACTTTAAGTCAGAGCCGTTTTGGGAAGTGTTCGCAACCTTTAATATAGAAGGAAAGAAATATGAGGGGAAATGGGAGAAAGATAATGAGTCCCGCTTAAATGACCCTGATTTGGCAAATAAAATTGCAGCGTTTTGTCAAAACAAACCGGCTGTAGTAAAAGAAATGAAAACGGAGCGTAAAGAGTTTCAGCCGCCGTTTTTATTTAATTTATCAGCACTGCAAGCGACAGCGAATAAAGCCTTTAAATTTTCACCAAAAAAGACACTTGATATAACGCAAGCACTATATCAAAAAGGGATTGTCTCTTACCCTCGTTCGGATTCTAACTATGTTACACAAGGAGAGGCAGCGACGTTCCCTGATATTTTACAGAAGTTAAGTCAGTTTGATGAATATAAAGGTTTATTGCCAGCACCAATTGAATCGATTATGAATAATAAGCGTTATGTGAATGAAAAGAAAGTTACAGATCACTACGCAATTATACCGACAGAGCAAGTTACAAATCCAAGCAAACTATCAGGTGATGAAAAGAAAATTTACGATATGATCGTAAGAAGGCTGATTGCGGCGCATTATGAAGTAGCAATCTTTGATTACACAACGATTACAACTCTTGTAGACGAACGTGCTGCGTTCATTTCGAAAGGAAAACAGCAAATTCAAGAAGGTTGGCGTAAAGTTATTTTCCAAGACGATAAAGATGACGAAACGATTCTTCCAATTGTAGCTGAAGGTGAACAAGGAAAAGTTGTAAAGGTGAAAGTGAAAGAAGGAAAAACACAGCCACCGAAACGTTATACAGAAGGACAACTCATTACGTTAATGAAAACGGCCGGTAAGTATTTAGAAAATGAAGAGCTTGAGAAAGTATTGAAGAAAACAGAAGGTTTAGGTACTGAGGCCACTCGTGCTGGTATTATTACAATGCTGAAAGACCGTAAATATATAGATGTACAGAAAAACCAAGTGTACGCAACCGATAAAGGGAAAGTATTAATTACAGCAATCGGTGATAAAATACTAGCTTCACCAGAAATGACAGCAAAATGGGAGCAACGCCTTGCGGAAATTGGAGAAGGTACAGCTTCACCAGCGACATTTATGGAGCAAACGAAAAAGCTATCAGCTAAAATTATTGAAGACGCGGTAGAAATGTCGGAGAAATGGGATTTCACCGGATTACATGTTGAATCGATTGAGCGAAAAGGATCGAAATTTACAACAGGTAAAAAGGTCGGGAACTGTAAAAAATGCGATGGCGATGTTATTGATAAGTCGACGTTTTACGGTTGTTCTAACTACAATACAACACAATGTGATTTTACCATCTCGAAGAAGATTTTAAGCAAAGCTATTTCGCAAAAAAACATGACGAAACTATTAAAAGGTGAGAAGACCGATTTAATTAAAGGCTTTAAAAAAGGCGAGAAAACGTTTGATGCGAAGTTAGAGTGGAAAGATAATAAGATTAATTTTGTGTTTGAGAATTAAGTGGTTTCAACAAATGAAAAAGCTCTTTCCCGAGTAAAATGTGCTGTATTAGGTTTGAAAATATAGATAGAAAAGAAAAAGCATGACAATTTTATGTCATGCTTTTTTATTTTATAATGACAGAGTTTTGTACACTAGCACTAAAATTTATTTGAAATAATTGTTTGAAAAGATAGTATGAAATAGTGTTAAGTAGCAATAAAGTCTTTTAAAATATAAAAAAGTTGTTTAAAGATCCTTCTTTAACTAAACGGCAGGTTAGTTTTAATACAATGTTTGTTTTATCATTTAACCAAAGTGATAGAAGGTCAAAGAAAAGGCAGTAATAAAGAAGTGCCATTCCTAATGTGGACTGGCACTTGGTAAGGTGTAAAATTCATTATTTGATTTCGGCTGAGGAATTTGATTCATCTATTTTTCCTGTACTTTATTATGATTCCTTAGACAGCCTTTTCTGTTTTAAATACCCATTGTTGGAGAGGTGGTTGATAATACGGTAGCATCCACCCTAAAATTTTGCCGATAAAATAGGCGGCAATTAGTGTGCCGATTCCGATTGAGCCTAATGATTGAATGAAAACTATACAGATTACACCAGCCACACAAATGTTTATTAAATCGCTCAAAATTTTTGCTTTACCGAATTTTAAATTGAATTTTTCACTAATTGCATAAGTTAACGCATCATACGGCATTAATGGCAGTTTCGCTGTTGTATAGCCCATTAAACCGACCGCTATAACAAATAAACTAACAATCAAATATACACTTCGAGCAAGGAGAGTTTCAGGTGCAGGGAAAAGTTGTACAAGGAAGAGCGTTGCATCCATGAAAAAACCAAATAAAAACGAAATAATGAATTGACTCACAAATTCATTTAACTCCATTCGTTTACTTAATATCACTTGAATAATAATGTATAAAACATTTGCAAGCGCCATTGTCACACCAACCGATAAACCAATCGTTAGCGTACTTGCATATGCTAATGATGACACAGGCGATACACCAAATCCTGCTTGAATCGACATGCTAATGCCAATCGACATAAAAAATAACCCGAGCACGTATAAGATGATGCGCTTCAAGGTTCTACTCCAATGATTCATAGTATCTCTCACTTTCTAGTTAATATTATCAATATAAAGACTATAGCTATAGAATTAAATATAACGCTAAATTCGACATATGAAAAATATATATATGATAAACTAATTATATCAAAAAACATATGACGGAGAGATACAATGGATTTCAGGCAATTATATTACTTTAAAGAAATTGTGAAACAAGGAAGCATTTCTAAGGCAGCAGAAGTGCTCCATATCGCGCAGCCCCCACTTAGCCAATTATTAAAAAAGCTTGAAACTGATCTTGGCACAACTTTAATTCATCGATATCGTCAAAAATGGGAGCTTACAGCAACAGGTGAAATACTATACCAATATGCCAATCAAATGTTAATGCAAATTCAAGATGTAAAGCAGCAAATTCAAGAAATTGAACAAGGTATAGGCGGAACAGTAAGTATCGGTGTATCGTCTACATGTTCGAATATGCTCATTGACTATGTTAGTACGTTTAGAACACAATACCCTAATGTCAAAATAAAAATAGTAACTGGAAATTCAGAAGAATTATTAAAAAGACTAGAACAAAGAGAAATTGATGTTGCCTTACTTTTACGATTGGGCAATAGTGAACAATATGAGATGAAAATATTAAAAAAACAACCAACCGCTGTGATTATTCCATCAAGTTGGGCAACATCGTTTTCATCACAGCATGTGACGATTGAACAGATTGCCCAGTTTCCATTCATTATGTTAGGAGCAATGGAAGGACTCTCCTTCAATGAAGACCTTTTCAAAGTATTTGATGAACATCAAGTCAAGCCAAATATCATTATCGAGTGTAAAGATATAAGGATGGTTGTAGCACTTGTTAGTAGAGGACTAGGATTATCCGTTATTCCAAGAATGGATTACACATCATCATTTTTAGAACATACAACGCTTTTTGAATTGAAACAATTTGATTTTCAGTTAGAGCCTGTAATAGTAAAATTAAAAGACCAAAGAATTTCCAAAGTAGCATCTCAATTTTGGGAAATGGTTGATTAGGAGATATGAACAAAGCAAAAATAGCCTTCAATCAAGTAATAAAGACATCTTACGAAAAATTGAGCCGGGATAAAAAGTTCTTTACTTGAGGAAGTTTCAAAACTGACTGTAGCTATATAAATAAAAGGTAAAAAGTTCTTTACTAATTTGAAAAACGCAGTAATTACATTACTTATTAGTAAAGAATTTTTTATACAAGGACATAAGTGGTTTCAACAAATGAAAAAGCTCTTTCCTGAGTAAAATGTGCTGCATTAGGTTTGAAAATATAGATAGAAAAGAAAAAGCATGACAAGTTTATGTCATGCTTTTTTATTTTATAATTACAGAGTTTTGTATACTAGCACTAAAATTTATTTGAAATAATTGTTTGAAAAGGTGTTATTAAATTGGACGTTTATATCATTTTGATCATTTCTTTGAATGAGGAATGCTTTTTGTTTTTGCTTGGAATAAAAATATACAACAAAAATACTATCTGAAATAATAAAATTTTATTGCGAAACAATAAATTCTATATTAAAATCAAAAACATAATAAATAAGTGTGGTGCTTTTTATGGAAAAGGTAACAACTTTATTTTTTAAAATAGAGGAGGTATAAATATGGAGGTTAACAATTTAATAATTGAAAATATGGATAACCCTCATGAGTTGGAGAGACTGTATAGAAAAGACCCGAAAGCTTTTAAAAAGTCATTCTCACAAGCATGGGATGAAAACCCTGATTCTCAGCTTCTAGCTGCTTGGTATGAAAGGATGCATTTCAAGGAAACGGAAAATGCAGAAAAAATATCGCTGTTTCAAAAAGGTTTCTTATTCATGGGCATGTTAGCTATTCTAGCTGGGCTAAGCACCAGAATCATTTTTCACTTTGTCGAGCAGGAAGCAATTGCTCCAATTAACCTAGCTTTTGGTGTAATTCCTTTTATTGTTGCTTATTTTATTTACAATAATACTCCGAAAAAAAGTATTATTTATTTCCTTGCGGCGTTGTTCCTAATTTCCGGGTTGTATCTTAATATGTTGCCATTAACTTATAAAGACAGCATTATCCTTGCTTATTTACATCTTCCTATATTGTTATGGGTCTTAGTAGGGTTTGCGTTTACAGGAAATGAATATTCAAAAGGAAGTACGAGATTAGCTTATATTAAATTTAATTTGGAATATGGTATTCTCTACGCCAGCATGGCAGTGAGCGGAATGGTACTAGCAGCATTAACCATGCAGTTATTTAGGTTTGTTGACTTGAATATAGAAGAATTCTATTTTAGTAATGTTATTTTATTTGGTGCTGCCGCTCTCGCTATTGTGGCTGCATACTTGGCATCAATGAATCTTAAACTTGCTAAGAATATTACACCATACATATCTAAAATTTTTAGTCCTCTCGTCCTGATCACATTGTTGATTTATCTTATAACGGTTATATGGGTCGGGAAAAATCCGTTCTTGGACCGCAATTTCCTAATGGCCTTCAACGGAATACTCCTTGGTGTATTGGCTGTTACTATATTTTCCATTGTTGAGAGTGAATCAGACGAGAAAAAGAACATTTCAGATTATATCAATTTTGCCTTAATTGTTCTTGCGCTTATTATTGACACTGTAGCTTTGTCAGCCATCGTATTCAGACTTTCTTCTTATGGGATTACACCTAATAGACTTGCTGTTTTAGGAGTAAACATACTGATTTGGGCAAATCTCATTTGGATTATGTTATCCTATATGCGTTTTCTACAAAACAAATCAGGACCGACAGCTATCCAAGACGCCGTTACGAAGTATTTGCCAATCTACGGACTTTGGGCAGCTTTCGTTATATTTACTTTTCCTATAATTTTTAATTAGAAAGGATCTGTTAATGTAACGAAAAGTTAATTTTCTATTATTTCATTTTTATTAATGAGTAAGAGACGATAAGTATCGTTAATTCTATAATTTCTCGACAATAAAAAACGTCCGCAGTGGGACGTTTTTTATTATGTGTATTGCTTTTTTTTCTTAATAAGCAACAGCACTTGTGAAACACTAGCAAGCACAGGCAATTCAATTAACGGTCCAATGACCAAGGCAAGTGCAATAAGAGGTTCGTCTGGAAAAGCAGTCACAGCAATTGCGAGTGCAACAGGCGAGTTTCTCGCTAATGTTGTTAAGCTGAGGCTTACGGTGTCTTCGTAGGATAAATGCATCATACGTCCTACAAACTGTCCTAGTATAAAGTTAATCATGAAGAACAGTAATACTGGTATAAGTAACAATAAAACAACATTCATATTTTGTAATAAGTACTTACCTTGTGAGGCAAACATCGCTAATATTGCTAAACTTAAAAATACAATTTGAGCAGAGCTGAAAAACGGAATGAGTTTATTCTCAAGTGTTTCAGCTTTTTTCATTTTATGCATAATGAATTTTGTAGCGTGTGCAAGTAAAAATGGTAAAACAAGTACAATAACAATACTTTCTACTAAAATAGAAATTTCTACTGCTTTCATTACACCAGCAAATAAAAATAAATACACCGGCAGCAATAATACTTGTAAAATTAAATTTACCGGTAGAATTGATGTAGATAACGCGACGTTACCTTTTGCGATCTCTGTGAAAATTAAATACCAGTCTGTACACGGAGTAACCATTAACATAATAAAGCCAACCCAAAGTGCTGGGTGATCTGAAAGAAATAACGCGCCTAATCCCCAAGCAAGAAAAGGTGTCCATATAAAGTTAATACCTAGGCTTGTTCCAGCGAATTTTAAGTTACGGAAGCCATTTTTTATATCATTTAATGGGATGCTGAGGAATAATCCGTAAAGCATTAAAAATAAGAAGGGGACAATAAATTTTTCTGAATGCATATGTATCATATTAAATTGTCCTAATATAACCCCGAATATAACAGCTGCAAGAATGATAAAGGTTTGAATCTTTTCTAAAGTACTCATTAATAAATCCTCTCTATAGATGAATTTCTCTCTCTAGTTGTATTATACAAGGGATTTCACTTATGTGTTTTCGAATTTATCATTTCGAATGAGGAAATATATTTCTTTGTTATTTTTAATTCGAGCCATTTTTCTTTCCGAGAAGTTACTTGACTAAAGTAAGTAGGTGTATTACAATCACTTACATAAGGTAATTAAATAACAAAAAGTTTTAATTTACTTAGGTTAAGGTATCAATTGGAACTTTTTATTAGAATAAGAATTTTTATGATGATGAATAATGAATATGATAAGAAAGTTTAGGTGAAGAAAATGGGATTATTTAGCTCATTGTTTGGTAAAAAAGAAGAAAATACAAAAGTAGAGGGGAATAAAACAATGTCAAAAGTATTATTTGTAAAAGCAAACGATCGTCCAGCGGAGCAAGCAATTAGTTCAAAAATGTATGAAACATTTGTAAGTGCTTATAAGGAAGCAAATCCGAATACAGAAATTACGGAGTTAGATTTATTCGCATTAGATCTTCCGTATTACGGAAATATTGCTATTTCAGGTGGATATAAACGTAGTCAAGGAATGGAGATAACAGCTGAAGAAGAGAAGGCAGTTGCTACAGTGGATAAGTACTTAAACCAGTTTTTAGAAGCTGAAAAAGTAGTATTTGCATTCCCATTATGGAACTTTACAGTACCAGCACCATTAATCACGTATATTTCATATCTTTCTCAAGCGGGAAAAACGTTTAAATATACAGCGAACGGTCCAGAGGGTTTAGTTGGTGATAAGAAAGTAGTTGTTTTAGGTGCTCGTGGTTCAGATTACTCTTCTGAACAAATGGCTCCTATGGAAATGGCTGTTAATTACGTTACAAACGTACTTGGGTTCTGGGGAATTGCAAATCCAGAGACAGTTGTAATTGAAGGACACAATCAATATCCAGATCGTTCACAGCAAATTGTTGAAGAAGGTTTAGATAACGTTAAGAAAGTAGCGGCGAAATTTTAATTAATGATAGTAAATGTAAAACCAACATGGATGACCATGTTGGTTTTTTAGTCTAATTTCCATGTTAAAAAATGTATATCCATAAAATGAATGAAAAGTTTGAAAATAGTATTGCAAAATATTATATAACAAACTATAATGAGTTCAAGAATAGTTGATACTTAAATTAAATATTCAGAAAATTCAATTAGTTAAAATTGGAAAATGAAATAAGGAAATTTGAATGGGGGTTATATTATGGCGAATAAAGTACCGTTTTCGTTCATAGTAGTTATCGGATTAATGTTATTTGCACTATTTTTTGGAGCAGGAAATTTAATATTCCCAGCGATGCTTGGTCAATCGGCAGGAGAGAATGTATGGATTGCTAACGCTGGATTTTTAGTAACAGGAGTAGGTTTACCATTACTAGGTGTATTAGCATTTGGTTTTTCAGGTAAAGATGATTTACAGTCATTAGCAAGTCGTGCTCACCCAGTGTTTGGGATTGTATTTACAACAGTTTTATACTTAGCAATCGGTCCGTTATTTGCAATACCAAGAACGGGAAATGTTTCTTATGAAATTGGTCTTAAGCCGTTTATGCCAGAGGGATTAGGTTCTACACCGTTAATTCTTTTTACAATTATATTCTTTAGCATCACTTGTTTTTTTTCGCTAAATCCTGCGAAAATTGTCGATATTGTTGGAAAAATCTTAACACCAATTAAATTAACATTCATCGGTATTTTAGTAATTGTTGCTTTTATTCATCCGATTGGAGAAATGCAAGCACCAGTTGAAGGGTATACATCACATGCATTTTTCAAAGGATTCCAAGAAGGATACTTAACAATGGACACGCTTGCATCGTTCGTATTTGGGATCATCATTATTAATGCAATTAAAGAAAAAGGTGCGAAAACGAAAACACAAATTATGGTTGTTTGTGCAAAAGCAACACTGATTGCTGCATCTATTTTAGCAATTATTTATACAGCTCTTTCTTATATGGGAGCTTCAAGCGTTGCGAAGCTTGGACATTTAGAAAACGGCGGAGAAGTATTAGCAAAAGTTTCTAACTACTATTTCGGATCATATGGCGGGGTATTATTAGGGTTAATGATTACAGTTGCTTGTTTAACAACAAGTGTGGGACTTGTATCAGCGTGTTCTTCATTTTTCCATAAGTTATTCCCAAATGTTCCTTACAAAGCAATCGCAATCACGCTATGTGTATTTAGTGCAATTGTTGCAAATGTTGGATTAACGCAATTAATTGCAGTTTCTGTGCCAGTATTAACAGCAATTTATCCACTAGCAATCGTGTTGATTTTCTTAACATTCTTCCATTCATTATTCAAAGGAAGAGCTGAAGTTTATCAAGTGAGTTTAATCGTAACGTTTATCATCAGCTTATTTGATGGATTAAGTGCAGCTGGAGTTAACATTGAAGTAGTAAGCCGTGTGTTCACTAAATTCCTTCCGATGCAGGAAGTAGGATTAGGCTGGATCTTCCCAGCGATTATCGGTGGATTTATCGGATATGGCATTAGCATTTTAAAAGCGAAAAATGGAGTTCGCCCAGCAGCTAGTGCGAATAAGAAAATAAGTTAAATGAAAAAAGTTATAGAATTTGATTCTATAACTTTTTTTGTTACTATTGATAAGAATAGAAAAAATAAAGTAATAGGGGAAATAAAATGAAAAAAACAATTGACCATATCGGGATCGCAGTTCGTGATATAGATAGTACGATACAGTTCTATGAAAAGGTTTTATCAGGAAATTTAATAGATCGATACGTAAGTGAAGCACCTGGTGTTGAAAGCGAAGTAGCTATTCTTGAAGTTGATGGTGATAGAATCGAATTACTTGCGCCAACGAATAATACAACTTCTCCAATAGCACGATTTATAAAGCAAAAAGGGAAAGGTGTCCATCATGTTGCGTATCGTGTAGACGATTTAGATGTAGCTTTAGAAGAATTAAAGGAACAAGGGATTCGAACGTTAGAACATACGCTTCGCATCAATAAGCATGGTAGACGATTAATTTACCTTAACCCAGCTGATACGGAAGGGACGATTATTGAATATTGTGATTATCCGGAAGTGAAATAAAGGAAGTGTATTTTTGTGAAAGGTGTTACGTACTAATGTAACGCCTTTTTATTTGTATACTTTTCAATATTTCGACGAAAGTATTTCGGAATGTTGAATATATATTATGAGAAGCTATCCACTATCCTGTAGGAGTGGGCATGATTTTTTTTAGTATTTGCGAGCAAATGGAGCCGACTATAGGGTAAGCAATCCTCATTTTGCACAGTAATATATGAAAGAAAAAGGGTGCTTTATAACCAACTATATATTTTATGCAATACATATAATATAAATTGTGAATTTCATGTATTGGAGAGTGGTTATCTGTGGAGATTTCAAATAGTGCTGAAAATTTTAACGTATTATTTGTTACATCTAGTGTTCCTGTCTATTTTCCGGTGCTAGAGGAATCTATATATAATAGTTTGAAAAAGGCAATTCGTAATGTAACGATGGTAACATACGAAAACTTGGTGAAAACGGCTTTAAAGATAAAACCGGCACTCATTATTGTATTTCATGGTTTTGAAGAAGGGATAATTAAGGGAATTCAAGATTTAAAACAATACAACTTTAAAACTGCACTCTGGCTTACAGATGACCCTTACTTTACAGATGTGACGAAAAACTTAGTGCTTGATTATGATTATGTGTTTACGCAAGATACAGGATGTATTGATTTTTATAAAGATTTAGGTTGTGATAATGTATATTATTTGCCTTTAGCAGCAGAACCTCCTGCATATACGCCGATACTTAGGGAAGAGGAATACATATTTGATATTAGTTTCATAGGGACTGCTTTTGATAATCGGCTCGCATTTATTGATTCAATTGCAGAGTACTTAGTGACTAAAAACACTCTAATTATAGGTTGTAATTGGGATAGACTAAAAAGTTATGAGTTATTGAAGGATAAAATTTTACTTTTACCATTTTTGGTTTACGAAAACAGTATAGGAAATTACAAAAAAAGTAAAATCAACATGAATATACATCGCTCGATAGAGGATTTAACATTTAATAGAAATAGAGTAAAGGTAAATGCTTGTTCTATTAATAATCGTACATTCGAAATAGCTAGTACAGGTTCTTTTCAAATGACGGATATTCGTTCAGATTTAGAAAAGTGTTATATTCCAGGGGTACAAATTGAGACATTTACCTCAGCGGTTGATTTTATAGAGAAAGCTGAAAGATATTTATCGAACCCGTCACAAAGAAAGAAAATTGCGATGGAAGGGCTGAAGAGAACGCTAATCGAACATACATATGATAAAAGGGTACAACAGCTGTTAAAAATAATTGAAATGAACCCTAAAAAAGAAAATGAAATTTAAAAATAGGGAAAGAATGTGTTGAAACACAACATATTTAAAGAACAAGGTATTTGAATGGAAGAGCATACACCTCGAATGAATAAGCATGGTAGAAGATTAATTTATCTTAACCTAGCGGATACAGAGGGCACGATCATTAATTATTGTGATTATCCGGAAGAGAAGTAAAGGAAGTGTATTATGGAGAAAGGGTGTTGCGTAATAACGTAATACCTTTTTTATTTATCCCGCTATTTGTTGGCAATAAGATTCCCGCTTCAAAAGTCGGAGAATGCGAGGGAGTTAGGTGGGAGATCGAATGCCCGTAAAAGTCCCACTGATTAAAGTTTCACTTTATGTATTTCACATTTTCTTCACAAATGATTCACGATAACTTTTCTTCTTAGGGAACTTACATAAATATATTTTATGCTATAATGATAATCAACTTTAAAAATATTAGTAATATCTATGAAGGTAGCTACTATTATATTGGAAGTATAGAGGTGAGGAATAAATAGAGAGTGATACTAAATAAATCCTTATACTTAATCAGGTTAATATTTTATCAAGAAATAAAACTTGGGAAGTAAAAAGTAATGAAAGTGTAGTGACGAAAAAGAAAGAAGTGAAATGATTGTGAAAGTAATACGAAGGTTAGGGGTATGGCTATTAATAGCGTGCGTGTTTATCATATTGATACCAAAAAGCGCATCTGCTCATGCGTATGTTGTGAAATCAAATCCTGCTGAAAATGAAACGTTAAAGAAAGCACCATCTGTTGTGAAAATTGAATTCGATGAGGACATACAAGTTTCAAGTTTTAATACATTGTTCGTAAGAGACACCTCAGGTAAAAGAGTAGATTTAAAAGATGCACATATTGATAAGAAAAACAAAAAAATATTAGAGGCTGGGTTAAAAGAGAATCTCAAAAATGGTCTTTACTCTATTCAGTGGAAAGCTATTTCAGCTGATGGACATCCGATTCAAGGAGTTATTCCATTCCGTATTGGATTAGCAGAAGCGGGAACAGATGATATACAAGTAGAAGAGATGGGCTATGTTCCGCAAATCGATATGATCATGGAACGTGGGGGTCTATATACAAGTTTCTCACTATTTTTAGGAGTTCTATTCTTTAATCTTATTATGTATAAAGGGAATGCAACCTCAGTTCAATCAAGGAGTAAGAGAATAATATGGATATCATTATTTGGGATATTTATTAGTTTACTATTCAATCTACCATTGCAGGCGAAAATAAATGCTGATGTTTCATGGTTAGAAGCATTCGATCCTTTATTATTAAAAGAAACATTACAGCTATCTGTTTTTGGTTATGTATGGATCACTCAAATGGCTCTTATTAGTACGCTTATAATTGTTACATATTTTGCAGTGAAGAGTGAGAGGCTTTCGTCGTTTAAAGTATGGAGCATTCCAATTGTATTATTTATGGGGTTACTGGTTATGAAAGCTTTCAATAGTCATGCATATGGGTTAAAGTTTAAAGAAATTGCTGTCGTTATGGACTTTCTACATTTATTCGCAGCTTCGTTATGGATTGGGGGGCTATCATCGATTGTTCTTCTTTTACGTAAAGAGGATGACAAGTGGACTATGTATTGGGATGCGATTAAGCGTTTTTCGCCATGGGCAACAGGTGCTGTCATAGTGATTTTATTAACGGGTCTTTTTAACAGTACATTTTTTATTCCCACGATCCATTCCCTATTTGATACGAAGTATGGATTGGCCTTATTAGCAAAGATACTTTTATTCGTGTGTATGGGGATATTGGGAATTATTCATTATGTGAAAGGGAGAATGCGAGCGCAGCAAAGGTTAGGAGCTACGGTGAAAGTAGAGTTTATCATTGGAATTATCGTTTTTGTAATCGTAGCGTTTATGACAAATGTACAAACGCCGCCGATGCCTCCTACGGGACCTTTTACAGAGAGTAAACAATTAGATAATGGATATGAACTTACTTTACATGTAAGTCCTAATAAGGTAGGACAGAATACATTTCATATTACTTTGAAGGATGAGAATGGACAGCCTGTTACTGATATGGAACAAATTGTATTGACGACTCAATCTTTAGATATGAATATGGGCAAAGGTTCATTTAAAGTTTCGGCAGTGTCACCGGGAGAATATGAAGCGGAAGGTATGTATATTAACATGACAGGAAACTGGAATATACAAGTTCACGGATTAACAAAATCTCTTGATAGTTTCGATACGGATTATAAATTTATTGTAGGTGGCAGATAAAAAAGACGTTATAAATGAAAAGGAGTTTATAGAAAATGAAACGTATAAAAAAATTAGGAACAACAATGATCGCAACAATAATTGCAATGGGGATTTTTTCGTTACCTGTTAGTGCTCACGTAACTGTGAAACCAGCAACTTCTGACGTTAGCTCTTGGGAGACTTATACAATAAAGGTACCTGTTGAAAAGAATATGGCAACAACAAAAGTCACACTGAAAATACCGTCTGGAGTCGAGTTTCAACAGTACGAGCCAGTGCCAGGGTGGAAAGTGGAAGAACAAAAAGATGCAGCTGGAAAAGTTAAAACTGTAATATGGGAAGCAACAGGAGAAGGGATTTTACCTGGTCAGTTCCAACGATTTACTTTCGTTGCTAAAAATCCAGATAAAGAGCAACAAATAGCTTGGAATGCATATCAACAATATAAAGATGGAGAAATTGTTGAATGGACAGGCGATGAGAAAGCTGAAAAGCCCCACTCACTTACTACGATTGCAAAAGGTACATTATTAACAGGAGAACATGGTGAAGTATCTAGTGTGGAAAAAAATGAAAGTACAAGTAATATGCAAACAATAGCAATTGTCTTATCAGTTTTAGCGATTGTATCTTCCGTAGGTACGTGTGTTTTTGTAGTACGTCGTAAAAAGTAGGGAACATTGAAAGGTCTCATTGAAAGTAATGAGACCTTTGTTAATAAAATTTTGAGATTAAGCAGCTTCGAGGGGGATTAGAGCTACAAATACAACATGGTTTATTAAGATAAGGAACTCAATTGACTGTCATTACTTCTTCTGGTAGGTTATCATGCTTAAGCCAGTTTTCAATTAAAGTATTAAATAGTTTGGGATTTGCTAAAGGGATTCCATGACCGATTTTAGGAATGATAATACCTGTGCAATTAGGATTACTTTCAAGGATTGCAGTCATCGAGTCTTTCATGATTCTTTTTTCGTTTTCTCCAACAGTCACTAATATATTGCTACTAGCATTCTCGAAACCTTTTGGTATTGTAAACGACATATTTTCTTCTAATATCCTCACAAATGTATTTTTACTTATTTGACAACTTTCATGATAATAGTTATCAAATTGTGTTTCATCTATGTACATTGATTTTGCTTGTATTTTGGAAAACGTCTTACTCTTTATAAGTGGATAGGTTAAGCCAAGGGATCTTATTAATGTTTTAGCGAAAGGAATTAGTTTAACTAATGCGCTATTTATCATAGCGTATTGAATCAAGTTTGGTTTCATGCTGAGCATTGTAATTAATACTTGAGCACCTAACGAAAAACCGATTACTATAACAGTTTTACCTTGTCCTTTTTCTTCAACTAATTCAATGATTTTTTCAGCACTAAAGTGTATTGAAAAATGATCCTTACTACTATTTTCCCCTTGCTCGGGTAAATCAGGAACAAGGCAGTGAAAGTTAGTAAAATGTTTAATTTGTTTGTCCCACATCCATCCACTGACTCCGCCCCCATGAATAAAAACCATAAGTGGAGAACTTGAATCTCCAAATTCTTTATACTGTAAAACCATATAATTCCCCCTTATGATTAGAATTGTTAGTCCATACATATGTATTAGAGATAATATTCTCTACTTAATTATCATCATACAATAAAAAAGGAAAATTTTCCTTTTGCTAAGATGTTAAGTGACGGTACTGATAAAATGGTAAAAAAGAAAGAGCCTACAAGTGGTAGACTCTTTCTCATATCTATTTATTTCACTTCAACTTGCTGCCTTACAGCAAGTGCTTTCGGCTTTATATTTACAAAACAAATGCTTACGATAATAAATAAAAGTCCGATGAATAAGCTAATTGTAATGGCCTCATGTAAGAAAATAGAGCTTACAATAATAGCGATCAGTGGGATAAGGAACGTATAAGCCCCAACTTTACTTGCCTCACCAGCTCCTACAAGTGTAAAGTAAGCGAGCCATCCCATTGCAATAACAAAGAACGAGATGAATAGTAGTACACTTACAAATGGTATACTCCAAGCGATGTTAGACCAGCTCTCAAATTCTGAACCAAATCCGATTAAGCAAAGTCCGCCAATAATAAGCTGAAGTGTTACCATCCAAATGGCATTAACACGGTGTCCAGTTTTCTTAATAAATACTGTGCCGAGTGCCCAGCCGATAGCGCACCCTAAAGCAAGTAGTACACCGATAATAGAAATATGTCCAGTTAAACTACTAGAGCTAATAACCCCAACACCAATAAATCCAAGAATAAGTCCGAAAATTTTCAAGCCGTACATAGATTCTTCAAGCCAAATCCATGAGAAAATGCCGAGTAAGACAGGTTGGAGAAATACGATTGCGGAGAAGAGTCCGGCGGGCATATACTGAAGTCCGACAGTTTGTAGTCCGTAAAACAAAATAATATTGAGTAAAGATGAAATAAAGTATAAATGCCAAGTTTCCTTTAAATTTAATTGTTTGTATTTCGGTAATGCGAAAGTAAGTAAGATAAATCCTCCTATTAATGTTCTAATCCCTGCAAAGAGTACGGGTGGTGTGTAATGCAGAGCGAATTTTGATAACGGCCAATTAATTCCCCACATAATAACGAGAAATGTAAGGATTATGGCAGTCTTAGTTCGAGAAAGCTGTGTCACTGTAATCCCTCCTTGTTGTATTCCATTTCACTATGATATGATATCGACTATGATAAATAAAATGAATCTTTTTTATAAGGAGTATAAGTGATTAGTTATGACCATTACACAACTTCAAGTTTTAATTAAAACGGTTGAATTAGGGAGTTTTACGAAGGCTGCCGGGATGTTAAATATGACACAGCCAGCTGTAAGTCATGCGATTTCAAGCATTGAGTCAGAGTTAGGAGTTACCATTCTTATACGCGATAAACGAAAAGGGCTAATCGTTACGGATGTTGGAAATAGAATTCTTGTACATATTAGAGAAATCTTAAACGGCGTTGAGAAGATTGAACAAGAAGTAGCGATGGAGAAAGGGCACGAAGTTGGGACGATTCGAATTGGGAGTTTTCCGAGTGCTTCTGCACATTTCTTACCCAAAATGATAAATCTTTTTAAGGAGAAGTATCCGAACTTAGAAGTCGTTCTTTGTGAAGGCACGATTAAAGAAGTTGAAGATTGGTTAGTATCGAGGGTTGTTGATATAGGAATTGTTATTTTGCCTAATAAAGATATGGAAATCGTGCCCCTAACGAAGGGGAAAATGGTTGTTGTCTTAAGAGAGGATCACCCTCTTTGTAAGAACGATTCTATTACAATAGGTGATTTAGAGAATGAACCGATCATATTATGTAAGGGTGGGTACGAACCACCCATTATCGATATGTTTAAACAAGCGAACGTACCACTTCGGGCTGAATATATAATTTCCACAGTTACAACAGCTTTAAATATGATTCAAGAAGGATTAGGAATCGCAATTTTGGCTGAGTTATCTTTAACGAGTTTACCAAAGAATATACAAACGAGAGAATTGGAACCACAAGTATGGAGAGAAATTGCTTTAGCTGTTCCTTCATTAAAGGATTCTTCAATCGCTGTGCAGCTATTTATTGAAGAATTTCAAGACTTGTTTGCAGAATAAGAAGAGGTGTCTCATATATTGTAATGGGGCACTTTTTTATTTGCTTTAAAAAATTTGTAAAAAGGATTGACTTATACTCTAGTTGTAACTATAATGATTACATCGAGGTGGTAATCACAATGAAAATTAGTAGCCGCTTTTCTATAGCTGTTCATATTTTATCTATTTTGAAAAACAATCCATCTTCAGTTTGTACTTCGGACTATATGGCCGAAAGTGTAAATACAAATCCGGTAGTAATTCGAAAAATAACGTCTTACTTGAAACAAGCTGAGTTTGTATACGTCAAACGCGGTCCGGGTGGCGCGGGATTATTAAAGGATTTACATGAAATCACATTATTAGATGTGTATCATGCAGTGAATGTAGTGGAAGAAGACAAACTATTTCACATTCATGAAAAACCGAATCCAGACTGTCCAATTGGGGCGAATATTCAAGCTGTTTTAGAGGTTATATTAGTTCAGGCGCAATCTGCGATGGAAGAAGTGTTGAGAAATATTACGATGGGGCAGTTATTTGAATCTTTACAACAAAAAATGAATGCATAATATGATAATTGCAAGTCTCTAAAAGGGAATGCATATTTTTTTCTCAAAATTGTAACCATTTCGGTTACATCTAAAAATAAAAAGAAGGTAAGGTGCAAATAATATGACTGTGAAAATGAAAGTATACTCAGATTTTATATGCCCGTTTTGCTTTTTAGCAAAAGGTCCATTAGATGAAGTAGCGAAAGAGAAAGATGTAGAAATCGAATGGATGCCATTTGAATTGCGTCCAAGTCCATATTCTAAAATAGATCCTTGGAACGAGCCAGATAAGTTAGGTTCATGGGATTCTTTCATTCTTCCTACTGCAAAAAAATTAGGGGTTGAAATGCGTCTGCCACGTGTTTCTCCGCATCCATATACACATTTAGCTTTTGAAGGGTGCCAATTCGCGAAAGAGCGTGGACTTGGAAATGAGTATCATCACCGAGTATTTACTGCGTTTTTCCAAGAAGAGCAAAACATTGAAGATATTGATGTATTAACGAAATTAGCGGTAGAAGTAGGGCTTCCTGAAGCAGAATTTAAAGATGCTTTAGTAACTCGTAAATATAAAGAAAAACATCAAGAAGCGATTCAACATGCATATGATGAAGCGAATATTATGGCTGTTCCAACTGTCATGATTGGAGATGAAGTCATTCAAGGACTTGCTAGTAAAGAAACGCTAGAAAGAGTAATTGATAAAGAAATCGAAAAGGATAAAACAAATTCATTTGAAGGTATGCAATGTAAGGCGGATGGATATTGCTAATTCGTCTTGCATGAAAGACTCAAATTGATTTGTTTAAATAAAAATAATAAAACATATATTTGGAGGAATTAAAATGTCAGCAACTACAACAAACTTAAAAGAAGCAATCGTGAACCGTCGTTCAATTCGTAAAGTAACAAAAAACGCTACAATTACAAAGGAAAGAATTGAAGAAGTATTAAAAACAGCTTTACATGCACCAACTTCTTTCAATATGCAAAGTGGCCGTATGGTCGTATTAATGGATGGAGAGCATGAAAAGTTTTGGGATATCGTAAAAGAAACGCTTAGATCACGCGTACCAGCAGAAAACTTTGAAGCGACTGTAGAAAGACTAAAAGGTTTCCATGCAGGTGTAGGTACCGTTTTATTCTTTGAAGATCAAGCAACTGTAGAAAAAATGCAAGAAAATGCACCGTTATATAAAGATCAATTCCCATTCTGGTCTCATCAAGGAAATGCAATGCTACAACATACTGTATGGATGTTATTATCAGCTGAAGGAATTGGCGCATCATTACAACATTACAATCCAATCGTAGATGCTGAAGTGAAAGAAACATGGAATATTCAAGCGGAGTGGAGTTTAGTAGGACAAATGCCATTTGGTGAGCCAAATGAACAACCAGGGGAAAGAACATTCTTACCTACTGAAGATGTAGTGAAATTTTATTAAGAAATTTAATATATATAGAGTTAAATAAATGAAAGGAGAGTACATATATAGCTATATATGTACTCTCCTTTCGTATGTAATGTTTAAATGCGATTGTGGAAAAGGTTACTGCAAGAATAATTTCTTTCATATGAATCGAAGTTTTCCCTACAATTAAAAATCTATCATGTTTTTGAAATGACAGTAAACATCCCCGTCATGTTTGGTGAGTAATTTTTAAAATCAAATTTTTCATAGAACGATTCTTTACCTTGTGATGCAAATAAACCGACAAACGCCTTATCAGGGGCATTCTCATTTAAGTATGCAACCAAAAGATGCATTATTTCTTTCCCAATACCATGTTTCTGATAATCCGGATGAACCACTATATCTTGAATATAGAAATAGATAGATCCATCACCAACAATTCTCCCCATGCCCACAATTTTTTCATTATCTTTGACCGTGATGCAGTGAATAGAATGCTTCAGTGAAGTATCCGCTACTTCAAAATTCATATAATTAGTCCATCCAACAGAATCACACAAATATTTGTACTCTTCCAATGTTGGAATGTTATTTTTAAACTCATATGTTTTCAAAATGCATCCTCCATGTCCTTAAATTCAATAAGTATATAAATTCGACATATTTTTATCTATTCCTCTTACGCAACAGAACTCCTTTTAGTTATTGAATACTATATCATCTGTCTCGTCTATTTAATTTAGTCCAGCTTCCCTATTCGTATTGGTGTTAATTTATGTGTATTTAGGGAAGAAATATAAGAAATAATCTGGTGAGAAAGGAAGTGGGAACATGAATGATGAGAAAAAATATACAGTTGTCGGTACTGATGTTGATGAAGTGAAACGTTTAAATAAAAATTCAGGGTTAACATATAATCAGGTGAAGGAATTGTTAGCAAAGCAAATGCAAAAAAAAAGTAATTAGATTGAAATCTTTCATTTTTTCATTTAGCATTTTGATTGGAGAGAGTTAAGTAAAAGGTAACTCTCTTTTTTATATAAATGAGCAACTTTTAGAGTGGAGGAAGCAACATGAAAAAATGGGTAAAGATAACGTTGTCTATCGCTGGAGGTATTGTTCTATTGGTGTGTGCCGGAGGATATTACGTGTATAAAAATTATTTTCCAAAGGAACCTGAGCGTATTGTATATGATAAAGACAGAGTGTTAAAACCGATACATAATCAACTTAAAGGGATCGACATAGATAATATAAAGATAAAAGAAAAAGAAGTTGTAAATGCGACTGTGGATGAGCTTCAAAAAATGGTTGATGATGGGAAATTATCATATGAAGAATTAACGAGTATTTATCTTTTTAGAATACAAGAACATGATCAAAATGGAATATCATTAAATGCTGTTACAGAGATTAATCCTAATGCAATGGAGGAAGCACGACAGTTAGATAAAGAGAGATTTTTAAATAAGAAATCGAACTTATACGGCATTCCTGTCATCGTAAAAGATAATGTACAAACAGCGAATGTTATGCCGACAAGTGCTGGAACTTATGTATTAAAAGATTGGATTGCAGATGAAGATGCGATGATTGTGAAGAAGTTGAAAGAAGAAGGGGCGTTTGTTTTAGGAAAAGCAAATATGTCTGAGTGGGCGAATTATTTATCTTTTACAATGCCAAGTGGATATAGTGGGAAGAAAGGACAAAATTTAAATCCATATGGCCCGATTACATTTGATACATCAGGATCGAGTTCAGGATCTGCTACAGTGGTTGCAGCTGATTTTGCACCGCTTGCAATCGGGACGGAAACGACGGGATCCATAGTAGCACCGGCAACGCAACAATCAGTAGTTGGGTTACGTCCGTCTTTAGGTATGGTTAGCAGAACAGGAATTATCCCGTTAGCTGAAACACTTGATACAGCAGGGCCAATGGCAAGAACGGTCAAAGATGCAGCAACGCTATTTAATTCAATGGTAGGTTATGATGGAAAAGATGCTATGATAGAAAAAATGAAAGATAGAGATAGAATGGATTATACGAAGGAGTTATCGATAGATGGATTAAAAGGGAAAAAGATAGGGATTCTTTTTTCTATAGAACAACAAGATGAAATTAGAAAAGCAGTAGCGAAAAAGGTTAGAAAGGACCTTGAAGATGCAGGTGCAATATTGACTGATGATGTTCAGTTAAACAGCGAGGGTGTAGATAATCTGCAAACATTAGAATATGAGTTCAAGCATAATGTTAACGATTATCTTTCACGGCAAAAAAATGTGCCAGTAAAATCGTTAGAAGAGATTATAGCGTTTAATAAAAAGGATAGTAAACGACGAATAAAGTATGGACAAACATTAATTGAGGGTTCTGAGAAATCTGCTATAACGAAAGATGAGTTTGAAAAAATAGTTCAAACGAGTCAAGAAAATGCAAGAAAAGAGCTTGATAGGTATTTAGTAGAAAAAGGTTTGGATGCTCTTGTGATGATTAATAACGATGAAGTTCTTCTATCAGCTGTGGCTGGTTATCCAGAATTAGCAGTGCCGGCAGGATATGATTCTGATGGTCAGCCGGTAGGTGTAGTGTTTGTTGGGAAACAGTTTGGTGAAAAAGAACTTTTTAATATTGGATATGCGTATGAACAGCAGTCTAAAAATAGACGATCTCCTAAAATATAGAGTTGATAAAGTAGTTTTTAGAAAAGTAGTAGATAAAAAAATCCGACAATAAAAAAGAAAAAAAGGATTCTTTCCAATTAGTAAGAAAGATTGTCTATAGAAGTTCATAAAATGTAATATATCCAATTTCCATCCATTGAAGGGGGAGGTTAATTCTTAATGAATGAAGTGAAAAATTTCTTTCGAAGCAGAGGGTTTCAACGGTTTCTCGTTTTAATAATATTAGTGCTTGTATTGTATGGATTAAAAAGTATGATTAATTTAATATTAATTACGTTTATTCTCACGTTTTTGATGGATCGATTTCAAAAGTTTATTTCAAAAAAATTGAAAGTAAATAGGAAAGTGGTTATTGCTGGTTTATATATTGTGTTAGTGACGTTTATTATAACTACACTATATAAATATTTGCCTGTACTAACGATACAAATTTCACAATTAATTTATCAATTTAAATTGTTTTTTCAAAACCCACCTGATAACGAGATAATTAAATATGCACTTTCGACAATTAATGGAATGGAAGTATCGAAATATATCGAACAAGGTGTAGATGTCATTTATCAATCGATAGCAAACATAGGAAAAGTCAGTTTACAAATACTACTTTCTCTTATTTTAAGCTTATTTTTCTTATTAGAAAAAGAACGCATTATAGCATTTACTTCGAAATTTAAAGATAGTAAGCTGAAAATTTTTTATGAGGAGATTGCATATTTCGGTGAAAGGTTTGCAAGATCGTTCGGAAAAGTGATTGAAGCACAGTTTTTAATTGCGGTTGTAAATTGTGTGCTCACTGTAATTGCACTTGTCATTTTAGGATTTCCACAGCTTCTTGTATTGGCTGTCATGGTCTTTCTACTCGGTTTGATTCCAGTTGCTGGTGTTATCATTTCATTGTTTCCACTTTGTATCATTGCCTATAACGTCGGCGGGGTTGTGTATGTTGTTTACATACTAGTGTTCATTACAGTAATCCACGCTCTTGAAAGTTATTTATTAAATCCAAAATTTATGTCTGCAAAAACGAATTTACCTGTTTTTTATACATTTATGATTCTTATCTTTTCAGAGCATTTCCTCGGAATATGGGGGCTTATTATTGGGATTCCAATCTTTATCTTTTTATTAGATGTACTTGATGTAAATAATGATGAACCGATTAAAGATAATAAGTGATAGAAAATGACCGATGTTTTCTCTTGATGAAAACATCGGTCATTTATTATTTTTTCTTTGGAGGAGGTAGTTTAATGAAGGTATTTGCAATTAAAGCTATAATAGCTGCAGCAAAAATAAAGACTGCGATTACACTAACTCCCATACCTGCCCATCCTCCTACAAGGAAGATACTTATCGGTATTGCTAACAAGCTTAAAATAATTAGAATCAATCCGAGATTCTTATCATATTTTTTAGTTGGAAATAGCGTTCTGATGATTAAGAAGAGGAAAAGTATTAAGGATGCTACAGCTAGCAAGAGGATTGCAATCGTCAAAGAATCATTCATGAAATCACCCCTTTTTATAGATAATATTACCGTTTAAATTGAGGGGGAACTATAAAAGTATAAAAAAGCAATCCAATATAAATCGGATTGCTTTTTTGATTGGAAAATATGATTAAAGAACAGGAGCCATTGTTTCTTTCAACACTTGAACAGAGTGATCGAATTTTAATTCTTCCTCTTCACTTAGTTCAACTTCTAAAATTTCCCGAACACCGCCGCGGTTTAAAACAGCAGGTACGCCGATATAAACATCCTGTTGGCCGTATTGACCTTCAAGATATGCTGATACAGTTAATACGCTGTTTTCATTGCTTAAGATTGCTTTCGTAACACGTAAAAGTGACATGCCGATGCCGTAGTATGTAGCACCTTTTCGTTCAATAATGTGATAAGCTGCATCACGAACGTTTACGAAAATATCATCTAAATCTTTTTGGTTATATGTGTTGTCTTTTTCAAGAAGCGTTTGTAGTTTTTGAATACCAATTGATACGTGACTCCACACCGGAAGTTCTGTATCACCATGTTCTCCGATAATATAAGCGTGAATGTTATGAGGTCCAATATCAAAGTACTCACCTAACATATAGCGGAAACGAGCTGAGTCAAGAGTTGTACCAGAACCGATTACGCGTTCTTTCGGTAATCCAGATTCTTTCCAAGTTACGTAAGTTAAAATATCTACAGGGTTTGTTGCGATTAAGAAGATGCCATCAAAGCCGCTATCCATAATGCTACGAACAATTTGCTTGAAAATTTTAGCGTTTTTCTCAACTAAATCTAAACGTGTTTCACCTGGCTTTTGTGGCAATCCAGCTGTAATTACAACAAGATCTGCATCTTTACAATCTTCATAACTACCTTTCCAAACCTTTGTTGGAGCTGGTGCGAAAGGAACCGCATGGCTTAAGTCCATTGCTTCTCCTTCAGCTTTTGCTTCATTTACATCAACTAAAACAAATTCTTCAGCTACAGCTTGGTTAATCATACAGTAAGCATAACTACATCCAACTGCTCCTGTTCCTACTAATACAACACGGTTAATACCTTTTTTCATTTCAAAATTCCTCGCTATTTCATAAATTTTATTATGTAAGATAATACGTCTTACTTCTATAGTTTCATATCTATTTTATTACATTTTATAAAAGATATTCAAGTGATTGAAAATGTATCCACTCAATTGCTTGAATGAAACATAGGAATCCTGTTAAACGAATATAATTCAGTAAAATCCTTCATAAAAGGGGAATGGGCATGGGGAATCCATTATCGATGGAACAAATGCTTCAAATTATTCATGAAGGGCTTGCCAAAACGAATAACCCCAAACGGATTACAATTGCCGGTGCAGGGATGTCTGGATTAGTTGCAGCATCTTTATTAAAAGAGGCTGGGCACGAGGTAACGATTATAGAAGCAAATAACAGAATAGGTGGCAGGGTGTATACGATTCGGGAACCATTTAGTGCAGGATTATATTTTAACGCAGGTCCTATGCGTATTCCGGATACTCATGATTTAACTTTAGCCTACATTCGTAAATTTAAACTACCGTTAAACCTTTTTATTAATAAAACTTCTTCAGATATAATTTATACGAATAACAAAAGAACGAGATTGGATGTGTTTGAAAAGGACCCAAGTGTACTTGGATATCCAGTTTTAGATAAAGAAAAGGGGAAAACGGCAGAAGGATTAATGTTAGAGGTATTGGAACCGATACTTAATTATATTAAGAAAGATCCTAATAAAAACTGGATTATTGTTGAAAAAAAGTATAAAACATATTCGCTCGGTTCATTTTTAACCGAGTATTATTCAGATGGGGCAATAGATATGATCGGAGTACTTCTTGATATGGAAGCATACATGGGAATGTCATTAATTGAAGTATTACGCGAAATAATCTTTTTCACTTCAACGACGAAATATTATGAGATAACAGGCGGGATGGACGCATTACCAAATTCATTTTTACCAGAGCTAAAGGATAATATTTTTATGTCGTATAAAGTAGAAAAAATTATACAGGAAGATAATAAAGTAATGATGCAAGTAACACATGAACAAACGTTAAATTCATTTATAGTAACTGGTGACATCGCTATTGTCACAATTCCATTTTCAGCTTTGCGATTTGTAGAAGTTCAGCCATATCATTTATTCTCTTATTATAAAAGGCGGGCAATTCGTGAATTAAATTATATTGCTTCAACTAAAATTGCGATAGAGTTTAAAAGTAGATTTTGGGAAAGAGCAGGACAATATGGTGGTAAGTCAATTACAGATTTACCTATCCGCTTTACATATTATCCGAGCTACGGCATTCATACACCAGGGGCGGCTATCGTTTTAGTGAGTTATACGTGGGCAGATGAGGCGTTAACGTGGGATAGTCTCTCGAATAGAGAACGTATTCGTTATGCTTTGAAAAATTTAGCGCAAATATATGGAAATGTGCTTTATAGTGAGTATGTTGCGGGAGAATCTTTTAGCTGGAGTCAAAATCCGTATTCTTGCGGAGCATTTACAGCTTTTGAACCAGGGCAAGAGCTTGAATTGTTTCCATATATTACGCCGCCAGCGGGTAGAGTGCACTTTGCAGGAGAACATACGACATTAACACATGGATGGATGCAAGGAGCGATTGAGTCTGGAATTAGAGTTGCTCATGAAGTGAATGGAAAATGAAACGATAATCTAGCAGTTTTGTTTACAAATAGGTATTCTTTTAATAAAATGATAAATATAAATCGTAATAATTACGCTTTGAATAAATTTGAAGTAGAGAAATGGATGGTCGGTCGAATGAGTAAAGTAGAAATTCATATATTAGGTGGTTTTTTAGGTAGCGGAAAATCAACATTGCTGCAAAATTTATTATTAGCAGAAAAGAAGAAAAATCGAAAAGTTGCAGTTTTGATGAATGAAATCGGTGAATACTCGGTAGATACAGATATTATTGGAAAAGAGAATGTGCTAAGGGAACTTCTGAAAGGATGTATTTGTTGTACGTTAAAAGAAGAGCTTGAAATTCAATTACATTCTTTATATCAACAAGAAAGACCAGATGTAATTTATATAGAAACAACAGGTGTCGCACATCCAATTGAAGTGTTAGATGCATGTGTATCACCAATTTTAGCTCCTTTCCTTGAAGTGAAATCTATAGTAGTCGTATTAGATGCAGTAAGATGGTTAAACCGAAGTATATTAAGTGCAAATGTACAACAGCTATTACATGAGCAAATGAAATATGGAAGTCATATTCTTATTAATAAATCAGATTTATTAACAGATTCGGATAAGAACAAAGTACTTGAAGACGTAAAGGCAATAAATAATCATGCGAAATTGTTTGAAACAAAGTATTGTAATATATCTTTAAAAGATATAGAAGAAGCTGAATTTGTGAGAGATGGAGAACATGAGACACTACATGTCAAACAGCATTTACATATACAAACGATGACGTATCAATTTACGAAATCGATTGATCAAGATAAATTATACGAATGGCTTTCGAATTTACCAGATAGTATTTATCGTGTAAAAGGATTTGTGAAATTCCATGGAGATAAATACCCGCATCTATTCCAATATTCGTTCGGGGTACCGACTTTACTGGAACAAGACTTCGGTTTCCCGACAAACTTGGTAGTAATAGGGGAAGGATTAGATAAGAAGCAATTGGTTGAGGGGTTAGAGAACGTCGAAAATAATTAATCGGTTTTTCTAATCATTTTTTTAGGTAAGCTGCAAATAATTGACTTAATGAATTAAGTTAATTATTTGCAGCTTTTTGCGTGATGATTACTGTAATGAAACAGTAATTTCATTTGAACAACGGAATATATATTGATTGTATGTCCGTTTCCATTTAATAGGAAGGTGATTATAGATTTGTGCCGAATGTAGAGGTTACTACAAGAGTTTTCCATTACCAATTTTAAAGTCATGATTACGGACAGGGGAATTTGGCGTGTTTGATTCTATCAGAAAGTAAAGTATGGGGAGGATCACAATGTCGATAAAAAAACGTAAATGGCTAAGAACGGTGGTTACTGGTTGTGTTTTAGGGTCATTATTAGTAACAGTAGCTTGTTCGGGAAAGAAGACAAGTACAGAAGATGAAAAAACGATTAAGGTAGGGGTTCTTGCTTCGTTAACAGGTCCATTGGAATCGTATGGAAAACAAACAGTGAACGGGTTTGAATTAGGGTTAGATTATGCAACTGGTGGAACTGGGAAAGTGGAAGGGAAGAAGATTAAGTTTGTTGTAGAAGATACGGAAACGAAAGCCGATGTAGCGGTTAAGAAAGCTACGAAATTATTAGAAGAAGAGAAGGTTGATTTTTTAGTCGGATCATCTAGTTCAAGTGATACATTAGCAGTTTTACCACTAGCTGAAGAATATGAAAAAATTATGGTTGTAGAACCGGCAGTTGCTGATAGTATTACCGGGAAGAACTGGAATAAATATATTTTTAGAACAGGAAGAAACTCTTCGCAAGATGCGATTGCTGGGGCTGCCTCAATTGCTAAAAAAGATGTAAAGATTGCGACGTTTGCTCCAGATAATGCTTTCGGTCGTGAAGGGATTGCAGCATTTAAAGCGGGAGCAAAGAAATTAGGTGCGAATATTGTAAACGAGCAATACGCGGATACGAATTCAACTGATTTCACTGCAAATATTCAAAATATTATTAGCTCAAAGCCAGATTATTTATTTATCGTTTGGGCAGGTGCGAATTCACCATGGAAACAGTTGAAAGATATGAATGTGGAAGCGCAAGGTATTAAAATTTCTACTGGTGCACCTGATATACCAGCATTAAAAACGATGGATGCGCTAATAGGGATGCAAGGGTTTTCTGTTTATTATCACTCACTTCCAAAGAATAAGGTGAACGATTGGCTAGTAGAAGAACATAAAAAACGTTTTAATGGTGCTGTTCCAGATCTGTTTACAGCAGGAGGAATGTCAGCGGCAATTTCTATCGTCGAATCTTTAAAGAAAACGAAGGGCGATACAGATGTAGATACACTTATTAAGAAAATGGAAGGGATGGAATTTGAGACACCGAAAGGAAAGATGAAATTTAGAGAGAAGGATCATCAAGCATTACAAACTCTATATTCTATAACGCTGAAAAAGCAAGATGGTGTTGATTATCCAGTACCAGTGTTAGAGAGAGAATTAACGATGAAAGAGACAGAACCATCAATTCAGAATAAATAGACTGAATTTTCTGTTGTCTTTGTATAAAGAGGGAATACCCTCTTTATACTTGTTTCTTTCATAAACATGGCTTTCAGTGGGAGGAATTTTATGACACATTTGTTAGAGACAAAAAATCTTTGTGTATCTTTTGGGGATCATCATGTTATTAAGGATGTTAATTTAACGGTACAAAAAGGAAAGCTCATTTCAATAATTGGACCGAATGGTGCTGGAAAGACAACGCTATTCAATTTACTAAGTGGACAAATTTCTCCAACAAAGGGTGAAGTATATTTTAAAGGACAAGAGATTACAAATTTATCAATTTCGGATCGTACTCGATTAGGAATTGGTCGTTCTTTTCAACTTACAAATATATTCCCAGAGTTAACGGTACTTGAAAATGTTCGTTTAAGTGTTCAATCATTTGTGCAAGATTACTATAGTTTTTTTCCGAGTTCGGCAAAATTTAAGCAACAAGTTGGAGAGGCGAGACGTTTCTTAAAAACAGTATTACTTCACGAGAAAGAACATGTATTAGCGAAAGATCTAGCGCATGGGGAAAAACGAAAGTTAGAGCTTGCGATGTTATTAGCTTTAAAAACGGATGTGTTACTACTTGATGAGCCGACGGCAGGTATATCAGTTGAGGAGGTACCGGCTATTTTACAAGTGATTGAAAATATTAAGAAACATCCAGAGAGTACAATTGTACTTATTGAACACAAAATGGATATGGTACTAGGTTTGTCAGACCATCTTATCGTTTTATTCCATGGAGAGTTATTGGCTGAAGGTTTGCCCGAAGAAATGATGAAAGATGAGCGTGTACAAAGTGCTTATTTAGGGGGATTATATAGTGGCACTATTACAAGTGAATAATATAGAGACGTATTTAGATCAGTTTCATATTTTACAAGGGGTATCTCTTACTGTTGAGAAAGGAACGATTACTGTACTGTTTGGAAGAAATGGGGCAGGGAAGACTACGACATTACGTTCGGTTATGGGATTTCACCATATCGCACATGGTGAAATTTATTATGATAGTACACAAGTAAATGGATTATCTACACATTTAATTTCAAGGAAAGGAATAGGGTATGTACCAGAAAATCAAGGTATTTTTCACGACCTGACAGTAGAAGAAACATTCGCTCTTGCTAGGGGGAAGGGAGAAGAAGCGGAAGAAAAAATAGACTGGATGCTTGAATTATTTCCAGATTTAAAGCAATTTTGGCACAAAAAAAGCGGACTCTTAAGCGGAGGGCAAAAGCAAATGCTAGCAATTTCAAGAGCATTTATTAATAGTGATGGTTTATTACTTATTGATGAGCCGAGTAAAGGCTTGTCGCCCATTATGATAGAAAAATTAATGATAGCCATTTTGAAAATGAAGGAAAAAACGACTGTTTTACTTGTTGAACAAAATTTTATGATGGCTAGTCAAATCGGTGATTATTTTTACATTATGGATAATGGGCGCATTGTGCATAACGGTTTCATGGAGGAACTGCGAGAGGATAAGGAAACATGTCATAAATATTTAGGTATTTCTTAACATTGATACGGGGGGGGGAGAACGTGGATGTGCTAATTAACTTATTTGTAAATGGCGTTTCGACAGGGATGCTTATTTTTTTATTAGCGTCTGGTCTATCACTTATTTTCGGTTTAATGAGCGTACTAAATTTTGCGCATGGCGGTTTATTTGCATGGGGAGCATTTACAGGCGTTTGGTTATTTAATATGACAGATAGTTATTTATTAGCGCTAATTGGGGCAGTCGCTATGGGTATGTTCCTCGGTTTCATTTTAGAAAGATTTCTTATTAGACCAGTGTATGGAAACCATGTGCGGCAGCTACTCGTGACACTCGGAGGAATGCTCGTTCTTAGCGAGTGCATCAAAATATTTTGGGGTCCTAATCCAATTGCTGCAAAATTACCGTTATGGCTTCAAGGCAGTTTTACATTTGGAGGAGTTATCTTAATAAAATATCGCCTATTCGTTATTTTAGTTGGGATACTAATTTACATCGCTTTACTATTGCTGCTGAAAAAAACAAAGATAGGACTTATGATTCGCGCTGGTGTAATGGATAAAGAGATGGTTCAAGCTCTCGGAATTAACGTAAAAGCGATATTCTCGTTTGTTTTTTTATTAGGAGCAGGGATGGCGGCGTTAGGTGGTTTTCTACTAGCACCATATTCAGGAGTTATTTTTGCTGAGATGGGTATGCAGTACGCAATTTTAGCTTTTATAGTAGTTATTATTGGCGGATTAGGTAGCGTACAAGGTTCAGCGCTAGCATCTTTAATTGTCGGATTAGCCGGTGCTTTTACAGCGTATTTTTTGCCAGATTTATCTCTTGCAATCAATATGTTAATGTTACTATTTTTCTTAATAGTGAAGCCAACGGGACTTGTTGGTGAAAAGGGGTGAAATGGTGAACAGCACATCAAATCGAATTAAAGTATACTTCGGAGTATTTATGCTCATTTGTTTAAGTGTATTTCCATTCGTAAATGATTCACGGAGCTTGTTAATTTTGTTCACTCAAATCTTCATCTTTGCTATTTTCGCTATGAGTTTTGATGTTCTCCTTGGATATACAGGTATTGTTTCATTCGGTCATTGTATGTTCTTTGGTATAGGGGCGTATGGGGTAGCACTTTTATTTGAGCGACAAGGGGTGTCTATCACAAACTTTTTTATAGGAATAGCAGCCGCAATTATTGTATCAGCCATCGTTAGTTATATAATCGGTTTGCTTTCTTTACGGCTGAAAAGTCATTTTTATGCAATGTTAACGCTTGCTATTTCCCAGCTGTTTTTTGTACTTGCTGAAAAATGGCGTTCACTGACTCATGGAGGAGATGGATTTACATTTCGTGTACCAGATATATTCCGTGATCGTTTTACATTTTATTATATAACATTTATATGTCTAATCAGTATTTTCATTTTGTTACGTCTTTTCACAAAATCTTCAATTGGGAAAGTGTTAAAGGCGATTTCACAAAATGAACAACGAGTTGAAGCACTGGGCTATAAAGTTCTTCATTATAAAATTATTGCTAGTGTTGTTGCAGGAGTAGTTGCAGCGATTAGCGGTGGTTTATTTGTTATCACTTTACGCTTTGTTAATACAACTGTATTTTCAATTGAAATGACATTAAATGCATTATTGATGACAATGATTGGGGGAGTTGGAACTTTAATCGGAGCAATCGCTGGAGCTGGGATTATTGAATCATTGAAATATTATTTATCCGAATTAGCGACGGAATATCCGATTTTTGAACGATGGACGATCATTCTTGGTTTATTATACATTATCGTGCTACTAGTTTTTCCGAAAGGGTTAGTTGGAACAGTTAAGAAGTTGAAGAATTTTAAAAGAAGTAAGAAGGAGAAGAGTACAGGGGTGGAGCAGAACGTGTGAAATAAGTCTTCAAGATGGAAAGGGATGTCCTAGTAGTTAAACATATTAACTAGGTAACATCCCTTTTTATTTTATTAGGCCGTACGATAGTATATGAAGTTATATTAGCGATTCGACAAGGGATATCTATTTACCCGTAAAATACGACAAGTGTAGCCTTTTTATTAATTAAATAGTTCACCTGGAATCACTTTATCTAAGTCTCGAGTTGTAAAGAAGTTAATAGGTAGTTTTTCAACCGCGACATTTTCAACTGGAACTAATTTATCATTTCTAATCGGTAAAAAAGCTATCCCATTTCCCTCAACAATAAACTCTTCAATAAGCGAATAAGAATCTAACTGTTGAAGTTGATGCTGAGATAGATTGTTTTCTTTTAGAAATTGTATTGTCATATTTCTAAAAGGGCACTTTTTATCGTTACTAACAAAGAAAAGTTCTTTTGAAAAGTCAATGTTACACTGTTCTTTCGCTTTTAATAAGCCTACAGAAATTGAAGTGGTGAATACTTTTTTAAACGCTGCGTCGGGATAATCCTCATAAGTTATGACCATATCAACTTTTTGTTGCTGTAGTAGTTTTTGTAAATGGCTACTACTTTCTATATATATTTGATAATTCCTGAAATTTTCTTTAATACGCATACTTAAATAATTAGTCAAAATAGATTGTGACGTCGCTATTACATAAGAAGATGCACTTGTTTTAATTTCATCTTTGGCTTCTTCTAAAAGAGCTAATATTTTATTCGTGTAGTCTAATAAAATGTCACCAGAAGGTAACAGGGAGACACCTTTGTTATCTCTATGTAGTAAAGGCGTTTCTAATTCTTGTTCTAATTTTTTGATTCGCTCAGTTACATTTGGTTGTACATAGCCTAGCTCTTTAGCGGCTTTACTAATAGATCCTTCGTTAGCTACAGTTTTAAATATGATAAGATCATTTATTTCCATTCATTTCAGCCCCTTATACGGTATCATTATAAATGATATCAAACATAATTTATACCTATTTTACGTCAGCCGATCATCGGTTTATCATTATATATATAAGATCGAAAGTGAGTGATAAACATGATTGGTATGCAATATAAGGTCATTTTGCCAAAAGATTATGATATGGGGACTATTAGAGAAAGGGTGAAAAAGAATGGTTATAAAACGGATGGTTTTCAAGGGTTGAATTTTAAGGCTTATTTAATTGCTGAGGCAGGTAAGGATGGGGGTTTCCATAATTGTTATGCACCTTTATATATTTGGAATGGTCATGAAGGGCTGAATAAATTTATCTTTGAAGGGTATTACGATAATATTTTGCAATCGTTTGGGTGGCAACAAATAAATATAGGTGTTCCATTAGTTGTTAATTTAAGTAATGATTTTAGAAAAAGTAGATATGCTGTTGAATATGCAGGGAGTATTTCTCAAAGTAAATCGCTGATTGGGACGCAATTAAATAAAGTAAATGAAAATGTGCAAAACATAGAAAAATGTTTAGGGAATGTAATAGTTTATAATCCGGATAAGTGGGGATATAGTCAATTCAGTTTTTATAAGGAAAAGCCTGAAATAGATGTAATGGACGATGTTACTATTTATGAGATTTTACATATTTCACGAGGATATGTTGTTGAATGCTAAATTAAGAAAAAGGAATGAAAATCTATGCCTTTTGTGAACGTTTATTATCATGAAGATATATTAAATAAAGAAGAGTTGAAAAAGATAGGTGAATGTATCCATCTTTCATTAATTGAACATTTCGACATCCCTGAAAATGATTATTTTCAAATATTTTTACCTTATCAACAAAATCAATTTTTGTATAATCCATATTATTTGTTGGAAAGAGGAGAAATGAGAACTGAGAATATGATTCATGTTTCTATTACATGTGGACCTGGAAGAACAGTGCAACAGAAAAAAGGTTTGTATCAATCTATATCCTTTGAAATTTCAGCATGTTCTAATGTGAAAGTTACTGACATTTTTATTACATTACATGAGATAGCTGCTGAAAACTGGTCATTTGGTCAAGGGATGGCACAATTGGTAAAAATGAAGGGAGCAAAATGATGAATGAACCAATTGAATTCTATATTCCAAAGAAAATGAGAGAAGTAGCACCTGTATTTTCTCATTATAGTGAAGAGATATTATTTGAGGAAGTGTGGCGGGATGCCGCTTTAACATTAAGAGAAAGAAGCTTATGTACATTGTCGGCACTAATCAGTCTTGGTAATACAGAACAATTACCATTTCATCTGAAGCTAGCTAAACAAAATGGGATAATGGAGAATGAATTAGTTGCATTAATAACACATATGGCTTTTTACGTTGGTTGGCCAAAAGCTGTGGCAGCTTTAAATATAGCAATGAATGAAATGGAAAGTTAAGAATAATGATTTTGGGAGGTATTTTTAACATATTTCTACTTGCATTACTATCACTTGAGTGGTAAAGTGATAGTAAGATCAACGCTAGGAAGTGATGAAACATGCGTGAAAATACGATAGGATCGTTAATATGGCTACGTTTAATACGATTTACGAACCAAAGTAATCAAATGTCAAATGAGTTTTTAAAACGTTTTGATTTAACAACAGCCCAATTTGATGTGCTTTTGCAAATACGGACTTATCAGCCATTAACACAAATGGAGTTAGCAGAAAAGGTTACCGTTACACAAGGCGGTATTTCTCGAATGTTAACACGTCTTGAAAAAGAAGGATATATTATACGAAAACAAGATTGGAAAACGAAAACAATTAGTCTTACAGAGCAAGGGGAAGCGGCTTTAGAAAGAGCATTGCCAGAGCAACTTGCATTTCAATCATCATTTTTTGATGATGTATTAAATGAAGAAGAGCAGAAAATACTATACGAGTTGATGTCAAAAGTTCATAAGCATAGTGAAAAAAAAGAATTACCGAATGAGTAATTTTTTTTACTTAATCAATTGACTAATCAAGTGATAAAGAGGAGGAAGTTTTATGTATACAATTCCAGGACATCACCACATTTCTATGGTGACTAAAAATGCGAAAACGAATAATAATTTTTATCGAGATGTTTTAGGATTACGCCGGGTGAAAAAGACAGTCAATCAAGATAATCCATTTATGTATCATTTGTTTTATGGTGATTTAACAGGGAGTGCCGGAACTGAATTATCATTTTTTGAAATGCCGAATGTAGGTAGAACAATCCGTGGTACAAATGCAATAACACAAATAGGCTTGCTCGTACCTTCAATAGAAAGTCTTACATTTTGGAAGAGACGTTTTGAGTCACTCCAGGTGGCGCATGGGGAAATTACAACTTACGCCGGAAGAGACGCACTGCACTTTGAAGATCCAGATGGTCTACGGTTAGTGCTGTTAAATAATAAAGATGAAGAGGTTCCTGAATATTGGACTGCATGGGATGAATCTTCTGTAGAGCAGAATCATCGTATTTTAGGCATGGGAACAGTTGAAATGACAGTGCGCAGTTTAAATAAATTATCAAAAACATTAACAGGTTTGTTTAGTTATAAAGAAGTATCTCGTTCAGACGATGAGGGGATTTATCAATCTATTGATGGTCAATCTTTTGGAGAAATTTTGGTGAAACAGCAAGATGGAGAGAGTGAAAGACCAGGAAAAGGAAGTATTCATCATTTAGCTATTCGTGTGAAAAATGATGAAGAACTGAGTTATTGGAATGAAGCGGTGAAAGATAAAGGGTTCCAATCAACAGGGATTATCGATCGCTTTTATTTTAAAAGTTTATATTTCCGTGAGTCAAATGGCATTTTATTTGAGATTGCGACGGATGGCCCAGGATTTACAGTAGATTCAACAGTTGAAGAATTAGGAAAAGAGCTGGATTTACCACCATTTTTAGAAGAGAGAAGAAAAGAGATTGAAGAGAAATTAATACCGCTTTATTAAAAGGGAGAGAGCAACTATGGAAAAATACCGTATTGATACAAGTAAGGGAATTGAATTTGGATTATATTCAATTGGAGATCATATTTTAAATCCGCATGATGGTTCGAAAATAAGTGCAGAAAAAAGAATTCATGAACTAATTGAAACAGCTAAGTTAGCAGATGAAGCTGGAATTGATGTGTTTGCTGTCGGTGAAAGTCATCAAGCGCATTTTACAACGCAAGCTCATACAGTTATTTTAGGAGCTATTGCACAAGCTACGAAAAACATTAAAATCGCGAGTTCCGCAACAGTATTAAGCACGTCAGATCCGGTTCGTGTATATGAGGATTTTGCCACAATTGATTTAATTTCTAGTGGTCGTGCTGAAATCGTTGCTGGTCGTGGATCTCGTATTGGGGGATATAGTTTACTTGGTTACGATGTAAATTATTATGAAGAACTATTTGAAGAGAAGATGGATCTTTTATTAAAAATAAATAAAGAAGAAAGTGTAACATGGAAAGGGCAGTTTAGAACGCCACTTGAACATGCGGCAATTATACCGAGAGCTAAAAATAACAATATGCCAATTTGGCGTGCTGTTGGAGGGCCACCTGCTAGTGCAATTAAGGCAGGACGCGCAGGTGTACCAATGATGCTTACGACACTTGGTGGCCCAGCTGTTAATTTTAAAGTTTCGGTTGATGCATATCGTGAAGCAGCTGAGCAAAGTGGTTTTGATCCAGCAACATTACCAATT
This sequence comes from Bacillus cereus group sp. BfR-BA-01523, assembly GCF_022662615.1. Lineage (NCBI taxonomy): Bacteria > Bacillati > Bacillota > Bacilli > Caryophanales > Bacillaceae > Bacillus > Bacillus cereus group sp. BfR-BA-01523. The sequence goes on along the minus strand of NZ_JAKUDX010000004.1, from coordinate 467,269 downwards.
GCGACAACAAGTTTATTTTATACAGCAGAAAATTCACAAGATGCACTTAGTGAATATTATCCTCATATTAATGCTGGTATGCTTGCGCTACGCGGTGGTGGGTATCCAAAACAACAATTTACTAACGCAGTAGATCACCGTGATGCGTTAATGATTGGTAGCCCGCAACAAATTATTGAAAAAATACTTTATCAATATGAATTATTTGGACAGCAACGTTTTATGGCACAGATTGATTTTGGCGGTGTACCATTTGATAAGATTGAGAAAAACATTGAATTAATTGCTACTGAAATTATGCCGGCTGTTAGAAAATATACAACGAAATAATGAAAAAAGTACCGGGAATATAATCTATTCTCGGTACTTTTTTATTTAGTCAGTTTGAAAAATGGCAAAAAAACGAATTTTATGTCTAGAGAAAGGGGAGTTTTTTTCTATTTGTGAATAACAATATTGTTGATTTGAATTTTGGAAATACATTTTTCTCTTGACAAAAATCTAACGTGTTTTCAGGTTTGATTCGAGGACATTTTTCAAGAGGAAAGTCAAGCGTATGAAGAGAAAAATATAATAATAATTGATATAAGAGTGTGTTGTATGTTTGAAAAGTACGTTTTTAAAATGTGAAAAATCTAATTCAAAAAAATTACAAAAGACATATTTCAGACAAAATCCTGTCAATAATACGTCAAAAATCACCTGAATTTATTATGTAAGTATATTATACAATTCGATTAACGAATAAAACACTACTGAAATAGTGAAAAGGTAAATCGTATGAAGAAAGTTCTTTTGTAATTATCTAAAAAACTGACAATCTATATTTTCAGAAAGTACATAAACGAATTTATCTTTTTGTATTTCCAAATGATTGAATTGTTCGTTATGAAGTGAATTCATACAATTCAATCGATATTACGATATAAAAAAATATGAAGGAAGTGACTTTAGCATGGAAACGCTCGAATTGGCACGAATACAATTTGCATCAACAACGATTTTTCATTACTTTTTCGTTCCGCTGTCTATAGGTTTAGCTTTTATCATTGCGTTAATGCAAACGTTGTATGTGGTAAAGGGACAAGAAATTTATAAGAAGATGACAAAGTTTTGGACACAAATATTCCTTGTTAACTTCGCAGTAGGTGTAGTAACAGGTATTTTACAAGAATTTCAGTTTGGTATGAACTGGTCAACGTATTCACGTTTTGTTGGTGATGTTTTCGGACCATCACTTGCAATTGAAGGTTTATTAGCATTTTTCATTGAGTCTACATTCCTAGGTTTATGGGTATTCGGTGAGGATAAACTTCCGAAGCGAGTTCACCTTTTATGTATTTGGCTCCTCTCAATAGGAACAATGTTATCAGCATTTTGGATTTTAACTGCAAGTGCATTTATGCATGCCCCAGTAGGATATGAAATGGCAGCAGATGGACGTGCGCAAATGAATGATTTTTGGGCGATTATTCAAAATCCACAATTATGGGTGCAATTCCCACATACAATTACAGCGGCAATTGCAACTGGTGCATTCTTTATTGCAGGTGTAAGTGCATGGAAAATATCAAAAGGTCAAGAAACGGCGGTGTTTAAAAAATCGTTCCGAGTTTCTATCGTTGTTGGAACAATTACAACTGCATTGGTATTATTTTTCGGTCATGCACAAGCACAAAATTTAATTAAGTCACATCCGATGAAAATGGCAGCAGCTGAAGCATTATGGAATACGAGTGAGGATCCAGCGCCATTTACAGTATTTGCAAAAATTGATACAGAGAAGAAAGAAAATTCGTTTGAAATTCAAATCCCTTATATGCTAAGTCTATTGTCATACGATAAATTTAGCGGTCAAGTTGAAGGGATGAATCAAATTCAAAAACAATATGAAGAAAAATATGGACCTGGAGATTATATTCCGCCAGTACATACTATGTTCTGGAGTTTTAGAGCGATGGTAATGAGTGGAACATTCATGCTTCTTTTAGGAATGTACGGCTGGTTCTTATCAAGAAAAGATCGCTTAACTGAAAACCCTTGGTATTTAAAAATAATGGTATATGCAATTGCACTACCGTTTATCGGTAATACAGTAGGTTGGATTATGACTGAAATGGGACGTCAGCCTTGGGTTGTCTTCGGTGTTATGAAAACAGAAGATGCTGTATCTCCAAACGTTTCATTTGGAGAAGTATTATTCTCTCTTGTTTCATTCACATCACTATATTTAATTGTTGGAGGAATTACTGTTTACTTATTCGTTCGTATCATTAAAGGACATGCGAATAAGAAAACGAAAAAGGATTATCAAAGCCATGATCCATTTGATAAGGAGGAAGAGTATGTTATCTCTTAATGAGTTGTGGTTTCTAATTATCTCAACCTTATTCGTTGGCTTCTTTGTACTTGAAGGTTTCGATTTTGGTGTAGGAATCGTTTCAAGGTTTTTAGGGAAAAACGATTTGGAAAAACGTATATATTTAAATACAATTGGGCCGTTTTGGCACGCAAATGAAGTATGGCTTGTTTGTGCTGGTGGCGCTATGTTTGCGGCATTCCCGCACTGGTATGCAACTTTATTTAGTGGGTTTTATATTCCATTTGTGTTTATGCTTCTTGCATTAATTATAAGAGGTGTTTCCTTTAAATTCCGTGCGAAAATAGAAAATCATAAATGGAAGAGTTTCTGGGATTGGGGCATGTTTATTGGAAGTTTGCTACCTCCTATACTTTGGGGAGTTGCAATCGCAAACTTTATGACAGGTGTACCAATTGATGGAAGTAAAAATATGGTAGGCGGATTTATGAAATTACTTCACCCATTTGCGTTACTTGGGGGAGTTATGTTTCTTCTTCTATGTATTGTTCATGGTTTGCAATTCCTTACTATACGTACAACAGGAAAATTACGAGAACGCGCACGTATTGCCGCGACAAAGATTGCACCTTTTGCATTAATAACACTTCTTGTTTTTGCAGCTGTAGGGTTATGGAAAACAGATATTTTCACCGCACATGGTTCAGAGTGGCTAATGGTTCCAATTGGAGCTTTTGTAGCGCTATTTGTTTCTACTTTATTAAATAAAAGAAGAAGAGATGGTTGGGCTTTCTTTATGACGAGTTTAACAATCATTTTGTTAAGTGCAAGTGTGTTCATCGGTATGTTCCCGCGTGTCATGATTAGCTCATTAGGAGCGGTAAATGATTTGACAATTTATAATGCGGCATCAGGACCTTATGCATTAAAACTGATGAGCTATTTTTCTCTTGCTATTTTACCGTTTGTTATCGGTAGTCAAATATGGAGTTTCTATGTATTTAGACAACCTGTTAAGTCAGAAAAAGATTTGGAGTACTAATGAAAAGAAAAAGAGGACTTCCGTCGTATCCTGGTAGCCGAGTTTTATATGTAACTTTAAGTCTTATTAGCATTTTAGAGGCGTGTAGTATCATTGCGCAGACAGTATTTTTAGCACGAGCAATCACATTTTTATTTCATGGAGAAACAGTGCAAGCTGTGCTAAATGAAACTGTTTATTTTGGGATCACGTTTGCAGCACGCCAAATGTTAGTGCGAACATCGCAAATATTGGTTGAGCGTTTCGCTGAAAAAACAGGATTTGCATTACGTAAACAGTTAATAGAAGCATATTTTACGTTAGGGCCGAGATTTGTCCAAACGAATGGGACTGGTCATCTGGTTACTTTATCGATAGAAGGTATTGAGAAATTTAAAACATATATTGAATTGACAATTCCTAAAATGATTAGAAGTAGTATCGTTCCAGGGCTAATTGTTCTATATGTTTTTACACTGGACATTAAGTCTGGAATCATTTTAGTTGTAACGATTCCAATTGTGATCATATTTATGATCCTTCTAGGATTAGCAGCGCAGAAAATGGCGGATAGCCAATATGAGACATATCGTGTACTTTCTAATCATTTTGTAGATACGTTAAAAGGATTAGAAACATTAAAGTATTTAGGGAAAAGTAAACAGCACGAAGGAAAGATTGAAAAAGTAAGTAAACGATATAGAAAAGCAACGATGCGTACTTTGCGAGTTGCTTTTCTTTCTTCTTTTGCATTAGATTTCTTTACGAGTTTATCAATTGCATTTGTAGCAGTTGGATTAGGGATACGGTTAATAGATGGGACAATTATACTGTTACCAGCTCTTACGATTTTAATTTTAGCGCCGGAATATTTTCTGCCGATTAAGCAAGTTGGAGCGAATTATCATGCTACATTAGATGGACAACTTGCAATGGAGCAAATAGAAGAAATTTTACAGAAACAAAAAGAAATAGAAAAGAAAGATTCAAATGTAGATATAGTATGGAATTCTTCTAGTAGTTTGAAATTACAAGATGTAAAAGTAAATAATGATGAATCTGAAAAGGCTATATTAGAGGGAATTGATTTTACTTGGCAAGGTAACGGTGCTATAGGCATTATTGGTGAAAGTGGGGCAGGGAAATCAACGTTAATCGATGTGTTAGCAGGATTTCTACCGCCTTCGGGTGGGAAGATGTTAGTAAATGGTGTGGAAATTGGTGAATCTACTCGAGAAGATTGGCAAAAAAATATTGCTTATATTCCGCAGCAACCTTATATTTTTCCGCTTTCATTAAAAGATAATATTTGTTTCTATGAAACGAATACAATTGATGAAGAAGTTGAGAGAGTTATTAATGAAGTTGGTCTTCGTTCGCTCGTTGCATCATTACCACATGGGATGTACGAAAGAATTGGAGAAGGTGGACGTATGCTTAGTGGCGGACAAGAACAACGTGTCGCTATGGCACGTGCACTTTTAAGTAAAAAGCCAATCATTTTATTAGATGAACCTACAGCACATCTTGATATTGAAACTGAATTTGAAATAAAGCAATCGATGTTACGTCTGTTTGAAGGTAAGTTAGTATTTCTTGCAACGCATCGTCTGCATTGGATGAAGCAAATGGATCATATTCTTATTTTAAATAAAGGGGAAATTAAAGAAAGTGGAACATATGAAGAACTTTTAAAGAATGAGACATTACATTTTCATAGGGAAGAGAGGGGAGAGCGATGAGTAATTGGATTAAACCTCATATACAGCAAAATAAAGGTAGAATGACGTTGACTATTTTCCTCGGGCTTCTTGGAGTTAGTTCAGGTGCGATGCTACTTTTCATTTCAGGTTATTTAATTTCTAAATCTGCTCTCAGACCAGAAAATGTAATGGCTGTATATGTACCTATAGTTGCAACGCGTGCGTTTAGTATAGGGCAAGCTGTCTTTCATTATTTAGAGCGTTTAGTAGGGCATGACGTCGTTCTACGAATTTTAGAAAAAATGAGGACAAAACTATATAGAATTGTAGAACCACAGGCGTTATTTTTACGCTCTCGATTTCAAACTGGTGATGTACTAGGTGTATTGTCTGATGATATAGAACATTTACAGAATCTATATTTACGTACAATATTCCCTAGTATATTAGCGTTAGTTGTATATAGCATTTTCATAATTGTTATCGGTGCATTTGACTTAGTATTTGCACTTATCGCAGCTTGTATGTTAGCTGTTATTGTTTTTCTTCTTCCATTCGTATCACTAGTTTTGATGAAACGACATCATGTTGCTTTGAAGCAAGGAAGAAATCGTTTGTATCAACAATTGACAGATGCTGTATTTGGGTTATCTGATTGGCAGGCGAGTGGTAGAAAAGATGAATTTATTAATGAGTATGTAGCGCAAAATGTCCAGTTATTAAAGACAGAAAAGAGAGTGAAACGCTGGTACCATATTCGAGACAGTCTCATTCACTTAACAGTAGGTATTGTAGTCATTTCAATGATTATATGGACTGGAAATGCAGCAGCAAGTGAACAGATTGCACCTACAGTTATTGCAGCGTTCGTATTAATGACATTATCTGTGACAAATGCGCTTATCCCTATATCAGATGCTATCGATCGAATTCCATCTTATGTAGAATCTGCTCATCGGCTTAATGGCGTAGAAAGTGAGAGCACTTTGGATGGTGGTAAGGAGTTACCTGTAAACAAAGAATACGTTGTATCAAAATATATAGATATTGAACTGAGTAATGTGTCGTATAATTACCCGGATAGTAATGAACCTGTATTAAAAGATGTATCATTGCAAATAAAGGCAGGAAAGAAAATTGCTATTTTAGGTAGAAGTGGAACAGGAAAATCTACTTTACTAAAACTGTTAACTGGGGCATTACGTCCGGTAAGTGGCCAAGTTATATTGAATGGTGAACAAGCTCATACGGATTTTTTGTCAAAATATATTTCTGTATTAAACCAAAAACCACATTTATTCGATACGACAATTGGAAATAATGTGCGGATCGGTAAACCAGAGGCTAATGATGAAGAGATATGGAAAGCTTTAGAGAAAGCACAGCTAGCACCACACATTGCTTCTCTTCCTGATGGATTACAAACAAAAATGCATGAAATGGGAAAGAGGTTTTCTGGCGGAGAAAGGCAAAGGGTAGCATTTGCAAGAACTCTTATGCAAGAAACACCGATTATTGTACTTGATGAACCGACTATCGGTTTAGACCCTAAAACGGAATTAGCCTTAATAGAAACAATGTTTTCTGCAACAGAAGAAAAGACTGTTATTTGGATTACACATCATCTTGTAGGAATTGAACATGTAGATGAAGTTATTTTCCTTGATAGTGGCCAAATCGCTATGCAAGGTAGTCACGAACAGCTACTGAAAGAAAATGAGAAATATCGTAGGTTATATGAGCTTGATAAAGGTATATAGGAATGAAATGCAAAAAACCACAAATTCTTGGTAGTTCAAGGTTCGTGTTTTTTTGTATTTGTGGTGAAATCATATAAGCTGTATAAGCTATTTGATCATGAAATGGTTATATATTGTTAGAAAGGGTGTTTAAAACCTATCCTTTCAAGGCAATACTTGAGCCATAGTGAATGGATTGTTGGAAGGCGTGATTATATGTTTGAAGAGGATGGCATTGTTTTAATTCTGGAGCCTGCTGATGAGCGGAATCTGAGGAAATTTATTTTTACAGTACCGAAGTCAGTTTATGAAAAAAAAGAAATTTTATTACATTACGGAACACCTTTAGGCCAAGGATATACAGACATTATAGAAGATATTATTAGTGTACATATAGACATAGATATTATAACAGTAATAGGGCATGTGAGAGGATAAAGAGAAACTTTAATTAGTGAGAGTTATACGTACCTGGAAAACAGACGTACTGAAAAATAAGTATGTCTGTTTTTATATTTAAATGAAGATAGTTTCGAGGTACATGTTGAACAGGATAATAATGATTTTTCTAGAATGTATAAGAGGAAGATTAAAAAATAAGATATGATGTGATAAAGTGTATAAGAAGAAAATAAAGTGTTTATAAATGAATGAAAGTATGGAAATTATTTAGGAGGTGAAAATGAAGTTTACAAAAACAATGTTACTTTCAATTGTAGTTTCAATTGGTTTGATGGGATGTTCGCTAGTAGAGGAAGGGAAGAACTCCATAGATTACGCTCAAAAAGCGACAGACTATGTAAATGAAATAAGTGCATTTGCAAATGAAGCGCCAGCATTAGCTGAAAAGGCTGTTAAGGATGGGGAAGCCCGGAAAGAACTAGAAACGAAACTTACTGAAATTAAACAAGATATACCAGCTTTTAATGAATTAACACCACCAGATGTAGCGAAGGATCTTCACCAGCAAATCGTCGGTTATAATGAAAAGTTAAATACATTAATTGATACATCTATGACAAAGATAGAGGAAGGAAAAATGAATGTAGAGCAGTTTAAAAACTCTGAGCTTATGCAGACGATAGAACAAGTTCGTGATTTGAAAGATAAGGTTCAAAATTTAGGGCAATAACAAAAAGATCCGTTTATCATAAACGGATCTTTTTGTTATTGAATACAATAGATGATTACACCAATGACAATAATAATGTTGCCAATGATTTTTCGTTTCGTGATTTTCTCCCCTAGGAAGTACCAACTGAAAATTAAAATGATGATATAACTTAATGATTCTAATGCAGATGCTTGCTTTAATGCCAAACCCTTTAATGCGGCATTAATTATAAATTTGTCTTTAAAATATAAAACAATAGAAGGACCTACGTAGCTATAGAGGTAGTAGAGTTAGATTTTCCACTTTTCTATAATTTGTATTGTTTTATTTGTTGCATCCATCGCTACTTGAATACCTATTGGCAAAGTAATCATTGGATGAGTATGACAACAGTCAAAATCGGCTAGAAAAGGAAGTTTTTGATTTTGTAATACTTCTAATAGTATTTCGTAAGGTTTTCTATTTGTACCACAATCATCAAATTGCTCATGTTTTCCAAGGATGATACCTGAAACTTTATCAAAAACGCCGTTAATTTTAAGTGATGAAAAACTTCTTTCGATAGTAGCTGCATCTTTTGAGCTATCTTCAATAAAGAGAATGTCACCATCTTGAATAAGTGGCATATAGGGGCTACCCCAAATACCTTGTATAGTATTTAAATTCCCACCAATAATACGTCCAGTAGCTTTCCCACCAATTACTGAAATCCAATTGTTCGGTCGAAGATCTTTTTCTTTCGTTTTTTCTTCCCAATTAATAAATTCATCTGACCAAAATAACGGCTGGTTTATGTTGTAAGGAAGGTGTTGATCAGTTAATAAAGTATCCGCAAAATATTTGTACGTGCAATCTACGAAAGGCTCAAATTCACCAAAAGAAGGAACAAGTGCTGGACCATAAAATGTAGGAATTCCTGTTTTTGCATAAATACCTAGTAATAATGCTGTTGTGTCTGAATAGCCAAACATTAATTTAGGATTCTTTTGAAAAGTCTCATAATCAATATAAGGTAATAATGAATTTGAATTCAGTCCCCCAATTGTTGACATGATACAAGAGACGTTAGGGTTTCTAATCAAGTCATTTAATTCATCAGCACGTTCTTTAATGCTCCCGGAGCGATAATAATCATATTGACCTGTTAGTGAACCTTCTAATATATGAAAACCTTTCTGTTCTAAGTATAATTTTGCTCGCTCAAATCTCTTTGGAGAAGTATAGGTTATTGGTGAAGAGGGAGAGTAGATGCCAATTGTATCGCCATATTTTAATGCTTTTGGAAGTATCATTTGTATAAATCCTTTCTATTATATAGTGTTTTTGTGTTCAAATGTAATTGAATATTCTTATATTTCGTTGTTTTTAGTGTAACACATATGAAAAAGAGAACGAGGTTGAAATTATAATTGTTATAGATGAATAAATATGCTTTTTACCTTGACGATATAAAGTAATTGTTGTTATGGTTAAACATGAGTGTATAAAAGGTTTGTTAAAGGAGTTTTAGAATGAAGCGGTTAAAATGGGGAAGATTAACAATCCTGTTAGTAGTAATTCTGGGTATATGTTGGTTCTTTTTCCAAGGAGTTCAAAAGAGTGAAACAAATGTAGATACTCAGCCTTTACAAGTGGCAGAGCTACCTAAAACAGGGCTATCTGAAAAAGTAGTTCCACCAAAATATATACCACCAGAAATTGATGCAAAAGCAGCTATTATTATCGATGCGAGTAATGGAGAAGTTATTTATCAAAATAATGAAAATGAAGCTGTTGCCCCTGCTAGTATGTCAAAAATGATGACAGCATATCTCGTTTTAGAGAGTATACATAATGGGAAAGTCCACTGGGAAGATCCAGTGAAAATAAGTGCAAAGTCGGCACAAACAGAGGGTGCAAAAATCCCGATGCAAGCAAATGATACATTAACTGTTAAGGACTTATATCATGCGTTAATGATTGAATCGGCTAATAATTCGGCTGTCGCTTTAGCGGAACATGTAGCTAAGACAGAAAAAAACTTTGTTCAACTTATGAATGAAAAAGCAAAGCAGTTAGAAATGTCAGATAAAGCTAAATTCGCGAATGCTTCCGGATTGCAGGAGCCCGACGGAAGTGAAACAAAAATGACAGCAGCTGACGTAGCGAAATTAGCGTATCATCTTATAAAAGACTATCCAGAGATATTAGAAGTGACTCACTTACGTCAAAGTCAGTTAGCATTTAATAATGTTAATGTTACAAGCACAAATGAGATGTTAAACAAAAATAATAAAGCTTTATATATAGAAGGAATAGACGGTTTAAAAACAGGGTTTACAGATAGCGCAGGGTATTGTTTTACAGGTACTGCAAAACAAGGCGATAATCGTGTTATTACAGTTGTTATGGGGACAAAAAGTAAAACAAAACGTTTTACAGAAACACAGAAGCTGATGTCCTATGCTTTTCAATTGGTTAATTAGGTGAAGAAGTAAGTTAATCGCTATAAAAAAAGACAGACAGTTTATTTGAACCTTGATTTTGGTGATAATAAGCTGTTTTTTTATTTTTTGACGTATAGGAAGTGAAAAACCAAGTGATATCATTTGAGTTTGTTTTTGTTTGTTGATATTATTAAGTTAAGAACTTATTAATAATAAGTTCGAGAGGCATTATATGCTTCGTACATATGATACTGCCTCAAATGAAAATTGGAGGGAATTGTAATGGCAAAAGATTTTTACTCAGCAATTGAAGACAGAAGATCTATTTACGCGATTAGTAAAGAGCAAGTAGTTTCTGATGAAAGAATTCAAGAAGTGATTTATCATGCTGTGAAACATACACCTTCGGCTTTTAATTCTCAAAGTGCAAGAGTTGTTGTATTACTAGGTGAACAACACGATAAATTATGGAATGTTACGAAAGAAACGTTACGAAAAATTGTGCCTGAAAATAATTTTGCACCTACTGAAGAGAAAATGAATGCATTTAAAAATGGCTATGGAACAGTTCTGTATTTCGAAGATAGTAAAGTAGTAGAAAGTTTGCAAGAGAACTTTGCACTATATAAAGATAATTTTCCTACATGGTCTCAGCAATCTTCTGGAATGTTGCAATTTGCGATTTGGACAGCATTAGAGATTGAAGGTTTTGGTGCTACATTGCAGCATTATAATCCGTTGATTGATGAAGAAGTAAGGAAAGAATGGGATGTACCTGCAAACTGGAAGTTAACTGCGCAAATGCCATTTGGTAAACCAGTAGTTTCTGCAGGAGATAAAGAATATCAGCCATTAGAAACTCGTGTGAAAATTTACAAATAAAATAAAAAATAAAAGGTGAACAGAGATATAATCTGTTCACCTTTTATAAGTAGTAAGGATTTTTTTTGTAGGGATTTTTCATCTGATTTTTTAATTTGTTTTTACGTGTTTCAATAGTTGATACTTTTTGTAATGTTATAATTGAAACGAATTGAAAAAAAGCATAGTACAGTTCTATATTTTTATTTATAGGATCATCTATTATGTTTTTCATAAATATATCTCCTTTTTTTTATCTCACTATTTGCGGGCAGTAAGGCTTCCATATCAAAATTCAATGCTACGTATAGAATACCGACCTGTAAAAGTTTGATTGGTTTCAGTGTGGGGTGAATAAAATTTGTATGGATTAAAATCCTACTTTATATATGATAATATAAATATCCTGAAAATTCCATGGATAGTGAAAAATAGATAGTGGGATGTGCATTTTCGTCAAATTAGAACAGAATTTTTGGAGTTAAATCTTACAAATCGTCAAATCTTTTAAAAACGATGGATAATATCAAAAATAGTTTTCTGAAAATATTATACTATTGATAAAAAAAGCATTTTTTGTCATGATAAGAGCATGCTTCATGGAAGGGACTTTACTAGAAAATACATTCTTTGCATTGTATTAGATTAATAGAGTTTCTTAAAGTGGGTAGCAAAAGAAAAATATATATTAAGATAATGAATGGAATGTCGAATTTTCAATGAAATACATAAGAAATTTGAGAAAATCGTTGCAAAAACACACTGTTTAATGATAAAGTTCACATGAAGTTCACACTAAATTCACTTCAATCGTTTAAAATAAACGATGTGTGAAAAATAAAACTCTTGCTAAAAAATGGAACTGGATGAATATTTTACTTTGATAATATTGTAAAGTACTAAGTTTATAGTTTTCTCAAGAGGATAGTAGGGAAAGGAAGTAAAGACAACTTATGAAAAAAGTAATCGCAGGTTTAGCAGCAGCATCTGTAGTAGGTGTAGCAGTGCCAGGAATGGATTCTGCTCATGCACAAGTTTCAAATGATGCGCTAAAAGAAATTAATGGACAAACTCAAACTCAAACTCAAACGACTGTAACTGAAACAAAAACGGTAGAAACAACTTCTGAATTAAAATACACAGTAACAGCTGATGTATTAAATGTACGTTCAGGTGCTGGTACAGGACATAACGTTATTTCTAAAGTGAAATCAGGTCAAGTACTTCAAGTAATTGGACAAGAAAACGGTTGGTTCAAAGTTAGTGTAAACGGTCAAACAGGTTATGTAAGTGGGGACTTCGTAACAACTGGTGGCAATAAAGGAACTACTACTACTGTTCAGCAAGGAACAGGTATTTACACAGTAAACGTTTCTTCATTAAACGTACGTACAGGCCCAAGTGCATCTCATACTGTTTTAGGTTCTGTAAATAAAGGAAAAACAGTTCAAGTTGTAGGTGAAGTTCAAGATTGGTTTAAAATTAACTTCAATGGTGGAACTGGATACGTAAGTAAAGACTTCGTAACAAAAGGTGGTTCAGCTGTATCTAACGAAACTCAGCAACCAACTACAAACAACAACAATACTACTACAGTTCAAACTGGTGGATCATATGTTGTTAACACAGGTGCTTTAAAAGTACGTACAGGTCCAGCTACATATAACCCTGTAATTGGTGGGGTAACAAATGGTACAGTATTAAACGTTACTGGCGCTGAAAATGGTTGGTATAAAATTAACCATAATGGCCGCACTGGTTACGTAAGTGCAGACTTTGTTAAGTTTGTAAAAGGCGGAGTGAACAATGTAGTTACTGGTGGTAACCAAGGTACGAACCAAGTACAAAAACCAACAGCGCCAACTGGTGGAGATACATCTTCAATCGCTGGATTCGCTAGATCTTTAAAGGATTCAAAATATGTATTTGGTGGTCAAACTCCTGATGGTTTCGACTGCAGTGGATTCATTCACTACGTATTAAATCAAACTGGTCATAAAGGCGCTCGTCAAACAGTTGCTGGATACTGGAGCTCTAAAACAAAAACTAGCAATCCACAACCAGGTGATTTAGTATACTTCTCTAACACTTATAAACCAGGTCTTTCTCACATGGGTGTTTACTTAGGAAACGGTCAGTTCATTAGTGCAGAGAATGAAACGGTTGGTGTAAGAATTAGTTCAATTAATAACTCTTACTGGGCTAAACACCTAACAGGTTACACAAAAGCATACTAAGAAAAAGTAGTTTATATACTTTTCGTATAGAGAAAAGGCTTTCCAGGGAAACTTGGGAAGCCTTTTTCATAGTTATATAAACTTATAGTAGTATTTATTTTAATTTCCCATGCAAAAACTTAGCATATAAATCATGAAAATAGTTTGGACGGAATAAGTTTGCTGCATGACCTGCTAAAGGTATTTCTTTATATAGAACGTTTGGAAGAATAGATTTTAAATCGAATAGACAAGATTTATAGAGATGATCATGTTCTCCCATCACCCATAATATAGGATGGGGAAGTGCTTTTAATTTAGATTTTAAGTCGAATTCTAAGCGGTGTCGTAATGACTCAGCAATAATGGACGAGTGTAATTGTAATCCGAAACGGTAATAAATATTTCGTGAAATAACAGCGAACGGATTTGCCCTTAGTATTCCACTTGGAAAAATAGTACTAGCATACTGAGAAAGCCAAGATGAATATTCATCACCACGTTTTTCCCAAAAATTCTGAAAAACATTATATAAACGGGAAGGGTTATTATAATGTCCACCAATATGACAAATACTCAATACTTTTTCTGGATGCATTTGTGCAAATGTCGTAGAGATATAACAGCCATAGCTTAGAGCGCAAATATGAGCCTTTTTAATTCCCTCTTTTTCATACAAGTTCAATAATTGATCTACGAGGCGCTGTATTGAAAAGTCGATAGCTTCTCCTTTATCGTCGCCGTGACCTAATAAATCATAAGTTATAATGTTGTAGGAGGCAGAAAATCGTTTATGCTCTTTTTTGAAGGCGCGGCGATTTCCAACTAATCCATGAATAAAAATGATTGTTTCCTTTTCGGAATGTGTATTTGTTTGCAAAAAGGATACTCCTTTCAATGCTGGAGATTTATATAGTGTTTTAAATTAGCTAATTGATAAAATTAGTTATATATTTTCTATGCGTAGTCTATAATTTGCATAGAATAATAATAAGTACCAGGTAATAATATCAGATATTTATACTTGTTGTAAAGATGAGTTTATATGTATATTTTGTAAAATTAGAAAAAAGTGTGTTTACATTCAGTTTACATTTATAGCGTATTCTAGTTTTAGAAAGAATAGTTTTGTTTATAACGAGGAGATGAACGACAATGGAAGTTAGGAATACAGAAAAGAAAAAAGGGAATTGGAGGCAGTTTTTACGTCTCATTCAAGATACAAATCCACCGAAAGGCATTCTTATTTTTGCATTAATAATGAGCTTACTTTCTACTGGAGCGAGTTTGTTTATTCCAATGCTGACAAAAGGTTTAGTTGATAATTTTTCACTTTCTTCAATTAGTACGGGACAAATTGTTGGATTAATTGCATTCTTTATTATTCAAACAATTGCTGCAGGATTGTCAATTTATTTACTGAATTATATTGGACAAAAAATTGTAGCTGGACTTAGAGAACGATTGTGGAAAAAGGTACTTATTTTACCAGTGTCTTATTATGATCAAAACAGAACGGGAGATACAATTAGTCGTATGACAAATGATACAGGTGTTGTTAAAACATTAATTTCTGAGCATTTGTCAAACTTATTAACAGGCGGTATCTCAATTATTGGGTCATTAATTGTATTATTTGTTTTAGACTGGAAAATGACAATTTTACTTTTAACGGTTATTCCATTATCGGTACTAATTTTAGTTCCACTTGGACGGAAAATGTATAAGATTTCAAAAGCACTTCAAGATGAAACGGCTTCTTTTACTAGTGTATTAACACAAGTACTATCAGAAATTCGTTTAGTAAAATCTTCAAATACGGAAAAAAAAGAATATGAAACAGGTAATACAGGTATCCAAAAATTATTGCAATTTGGTTTGAAAGAAGGAAAAGTGCAAGCATTAATTTCACCTGTTATGTCGTTTGTTTTAATGGCATTGCTTGTTATTATCGTAGGGTATGGTGGAATGCGAGTTTCTAGTGGTGCATTAACAACAGGTGAACTTGTAGCATTTATTTTGTATTTGGTTCAAATTATTATGCCAATGAGTCAGTTATCAATGTTCTTTACTCAGTTCCAAAAAGCAATTGGTGCAACCGAAAGAATTAATACGATTTTAGAATATGAAGTAGAAGATCATGAAACAGGTATGAATGTTACAAATGCGAAGCAGCCGATCGTTATTGAAAATGTACATTTTGAGTATAACGAAGAAGAGAAAATCTTGAAAAATATCGACTTCACGATTGAATCTGGAAAAGTAACGGCGATTGTAGGACCAAGTGGTAGCGGAAAAACAACTTTATTCTCGCTGTTAGAACGTTTTTATGAGCCAACTAGTGGTTTCATAAAATTAGGGAAAGAACCAATTACAGCATATTCATTACAATCATGGCGACGTCAAATTGGTTACGTTTCACAAGATAGTCCGTTAATTGATG
Organism: Bacillus cereus group sp. BfR-BA-01523; assembly: GCF_022662615.1. Taxonomy (NCBI): domain Bacteria; kingdom Bacillati; phylum Bacillota; class Bacilli; order Caryophanales; family Bacillaceae; genus Bacillus; species Bacillus cereus group sp. BfR-BA-01523. The sequence continues at coordinate 451,426 of NZ_JAKUDX010000004.1, read as the reverse complement.
GAACGATTCGTGATAATATTTGCTACGGTGTTGAGGGTGAAGTGACGGATGAAGAAATTGAAAAAGTAGCAGCGATGGCGTATGTTGATGCGTTTATTCATGATTTACCAAGTGGATACGCAACAGAAGTTGGAGAGCGTGGTGTGAAGCTTTCTGGAGGGCAAAGACAACGAATTGCGATTGCTCGAGCGTTACTACGAAACCCGCAAATCCTTATGTTAGATGAAGCGACATCAAGTCTTGATAGTAAATCGGAATCGGTTGTTCAGAAGGCGTTAAATAACTTAATGAAAGGTAGAACAACTTTAGTTATTGCGCATAGACTTTCTACTGTTGTAGATGCAGATAAAATTATCTTTATTGAAAAAGGGAATCTTACAGGAAGTGGCTCACATGATGAGTTATTACGGACACATGACATGTACCGTGAATTTGCAATGCAACAATTGAAAATTAAAGAAGGAGCATTATAGAATGAAAACAAACAGTGAAGGGGCACTTCACTGTTTGTTGATTTTAGAGTGCTAAAAAGTATGTTAAGCAGAAAGGATATGATTCCTTGATACCCAAAATTTTAATTGTAGATGATGATCCGCACATTAGAGAACTTGTTTCTGTATTTTTGGAACGAGAAGGTTTTCAAACATATGAGGCCGTTGATGGATTAGATGCTCTTCGAAAAATAGAAGAAGTGAAAGTCGAAATGGCGATTATTGATATTATGATGCCAAATATGGATGGGTTTGATTTATGTTATGAATTAAGAAAATACTATGATATCCCAATTCTTATGCTGACTGCTAAAGGTGAAACATCTCAAAAAGTAAAAGGATTTCACCTCGGAACAGATGATTATCTTGTAAAACCATTTGATCCTTTAGAATTAGTTGTGAGAGTGAAGGCATTATTGAAACGTTACCAAATTACAGTATCGCAATCTATTCAAGTTGGGAATGTACTGTTAAATCGTAAAACATTTGAAGTTAACGTTGGAGAACAAACGGTGACGCTGCCGCTAAAAGAATTTGAGTTGCTCTTTACATTAGGATCTAAAGCGGGAAGAACTTGTTCAAGAGAGCAATTAATAGAAGACGTATGGGGATATGATTTTGAAGGGAATGAACGCACGCTAGACGTTCATATTAATCGGTTGCGTGAAAAGTTTCAAGAAGAGCTATCAAAGTTTAGTATAAGGACGATAAGGGGCTTAGGGTATCGCTTAGAGGTAAGTAAATGAGAAAAAGAGAAAGAATGAGTAAGATGAAGATGTTAAAAGTAATGGGGGCGATAGTAGCGCTCTTTGCTTTTCTTACTATAATTTGGTCAATAGCCTTTTTTGTATCGTCTAGTGTAATGAAAGCTTTTGAAATAAACGTATCGCCTTTTATTACTTTTCTAATTAGTGATATGGTCGGCTTTGTTTTTATCGTTCTTATTTGGACATTAATCGGAATTTTAATGAGACCGAAGCGAGAGGCGATGATTTGGACGATCATTGAACCGATACAAAAAATTGCAAAAGGGGACTTCTCTGTAAAAATACGGAATGAAGAAAAGTATGATGGTGAAATTGGTGTGCTTGTAAAAAGTATTAACGATATGACGGATGAACTTAATGCAATGGAGAAAATGAGACAAGAATTTGTATCGAATGTTTCTCATGAAATACAGTCGCCATTAACATCTATTAAGGGATTTGCTCGAGCGCTACAAGACGATAATCTACCAGTTGAAAAAAGAAAACATTATCTTACTATTATTGAAACTGAAACAACGCGATTATCTAAATTGAGTCAAAATTTATTGAAGCTAACACTTTTAGAGTCAGAGGAGTATTCACCAGAAAGAGCTACTTATCGATTAGATCAACAGTTGAAACAAATTGTGTTAAATAGTGAGCCTCTTTGGGATGAAAAAGGACTTGAGCTAGATCTTGATATGGATAAAGTGTGTGTTACTGCAGACAAAGAAAGTATGAGCCAAGTATGGATTAATTTAATTCATAACAGTATTAAATTCACACCAAATGGTGGCACGATTACAATTCATTTAAAAGAACATAAAGAATTCCTGGAAGTAAGTATTCATGATACGGGAATTGGTATATCTGAAGAACAGAAACAACATATTTTTGAACGTTTTTATAAAGCGGATTCTTCACGAAACCGTGCTTATGGAGGAAGTGGATTAGGTCTAGCAATTGTAAAAAAAGTACTCGACCTTCATCAAGGAAAAATAAAAGTTGAGAGTGTAGAAGGAAATGGTACAGAATTTATTGTGCGTATTCCAAATCATGAAGAAAAATAGTGTTAGAAGGAGGCCTTCTAACACTATTTTTCTTTAAAAATGCATTTACCATTACTATAGTTACCTATAAGTAACCTACGCACATAAAAGTGCATCATTGCCTTTTTACATAAACATAGCTACACTTTTAATATAATAAACAACTGAGAAGATTAAGGAGTGTTACACTTGGCAGAATTATTACAAGGAAAAAATGCTTTAATTACAGGAGCAGGTAGAGGGATTGGTCGCGCTGTAGCGATCGCATTAGCGAAAGAAGGCGTAAATGTTGGTCTTTTAGCTCGTTCAGAAGAAAACTTAAAAGCAGTTGCGAAAGAAGTAGAAGCAGAAGGCGTAAAAGCTGTTATTGCGACTGCTGACGTATCTTCATATGAAGAGGTAACTACTGCAATTGAAACATTAAAAAACGGTTTAGGATCTATCGATATTTTAATTAATAACGCTGGTATTTCTAAATTCGGTAAGTTTTTAGAATTAGAAGTTGCTGATTGGGAAAAAATCATTCAAGTAAACTTAATGGGTGTATACTATGCAACTCGTGCAGCTTTACCAAGTATGATTGAACAACAATCTGGTGATATTATTAATATTTCATCTACAGCAGGACAAAAAGGTGCACCTGTAACAAGTGCATATAGTGCTTCTAAATTTGGTGTTCTTGGTTTAACAGAATCGTTAGCGATGGAAGTTCGTAAACATAATATCCGTGTAACAGCTTTAACACCAAGTACAGTAGCAACTGACATGGCTGTAGACTTAGGATTAACTGATGGAAACCCTGATAAAGTAATGCAAGCGGAAGATATTGCAGAGTTTATCGTAGCGCAGCTGAAATTAAATAAACGTACATTTATTAAATCAGCAGGACTTTGGTCTACTAATCCGTAAGGGGTAAATATAAAGTACAAAGAAGGGACATCTATTCTGTAATGGAGTGGGTGTCCCTTCTTTATTTTTTGTGTATGAAACGGAATTTTCGATATAATTAAATGTGAATGGTAGATAAGTATTAAAAACTTTAAGGGGATGGTATTTACATGAGTACGATTGAGAAATGGACGGCTGTTGATCAATATATGAGTGATGTATTAATACCGAAAGACTCTACATTAGAAGAAGTTCTTCAAGCAAATGCTTCAGCTAATTTGCCGGCACATGATGTATCGCCAACGCAAGGGAAGTTTTTACAACTATTAGTACAAATCCAAGGAGCTCGTAACATATTAGAAATTGGCACTCTAGGCGGATATAGTACAATATGGCTTGCAAGAGCATTGCCATCTGGAGGGCGAATTGTTACATTAGAAGCAAGTGAAAAGCATGCTGAAATTGCACGGAGCAATATTGAGCGTGCCAATTTGAATGATAAAATTGAAATACGATTAGGATTAGCGTTAGATTCTTTAAAACAAATAGAAAATGAGAAGTATGAACCATTTGATTTTATTTTCATAGATGCGGATAAACAAAATAACCCTGCTTATTTTGAATGGGCACTGAAACTATCACGACCTGGTACTGTAATTATTGGGGATAACGTAGTACGTGAAGGTGAAGTTATTGACAATACTAGTAATGACCCTCGTGTACAAGGGATACGCCATTTCTATGAGCTAATAGCTGCTGAGCCGCGTGTAAGTGCTACTGCGCTTCAAACTGTAGGAAGTAAAGGGTACGATGGGTTTGTAATGGCAGTCGTAACAGAGTAATGTAAGGAGGAAAAAGGGATGAAAAAGAAGTTTCAAAAATTATAACGTGTATCTTGTACAACGAATTTAGCTCGTGGACCTCCAATTTACATAGCTTTATATTATATATTAAAAACTTGGAGGCTATAAGAAGATGAGAACTGAAAAAGAAATGTTAGACTTAATTATAAATACAGCAAAAGAGGATGAAAGAATTCGAGCTGTCATCATGAATGGGTCACGTGTGAATCCAAATGTGAAAAAAGATTGTTTTCAAGACTATGATATTATTTATGTTGTAAAAGATATACAATCTTTTACGTGTAATCATAGTTGGATTAATAGATTTGGAGAAATAATGATTGTGCAAATGCCGGAAGAAATGTCGTTACTTCCAGCTGATAAAGACGGGAAATTTCCGTATTTAATGCAGTTCATGGATGGGAATCGAATTGATTTAATGCTAGTTCCAGTTGATTTAATAAATAAATTTATTGGACAGGATAGTTTAAGTGAATTACTACTGGATAAAGACAATTGTATTGGAGAATTTCCGCCAGCAAGTGATAAAGATTACGTTATAAAAAATCCTATAGAAAAAGAGTTTTTCGATTGCTGTAATGAATTTTGGTGGTGCAGCACAAATGTAGGGAAAGGGTTATGGAGAGAGGAACTTTCTTATGCGAAAGGAATGCTTGAAGGCCCAATGCGAGATATGTTAATCGTAATGATAGAATGGCATATTGGCATGAAAACAAATTTTACAGTGAATACCGGAAAGTTTGGTAAGCATTTCGAGCAATATGTTGAAAAAGATACGTGGGAGCAATTTAGAAAGACATTTTCAAATGCAGAATATGAAAATATATGGGAGTCATTCTTTGTAATGGGTGATTTATTTAGGGAAGTTGCGAACGAAATTGCTAACACATATGGATATCAATACCCGCAAGATGATGATGACAAAGTGACAAGCTATTTAAAACATGTGAAAGTTTTGCCGAAAGATAGTACATCGATTTATCCCGCATAAACGGGCAGTAAAACCCCCACTGATTAAAGTTTCACTTTATTAATTGTATAAAGCAGTAAGACTGTCCTAATTACGGACAGTCTTATTTTTGTTCATGAATAAGAAATTCTCTAACAAAGTGCAGATGAATCACATATGAAATTTTAGGGAGGTTTTTATCATGTATTATTTTTATGCGCCAGAAATGTTCGTTCCATTTCCTTTGGGGCTAGAACGCAATATTTCGTATGCTTATATGCCATATCATTCATTTTATTATGGAAACTATATAGACGCAGTGCCGTATGTATTAAATGTTCCGCAAAATGATCAAGTCAAAGTGAAGGAAGAGAATCGGGGGTCATGGACACCTTTTTCATGGGTTGAAAAATATTCGTATGCATTTTCAGGACCATACAATAAAGCGGAAGTAGCTCTTACATTTGATGATGGACCAGATTTAGTATTTACGCCAAAAATTTTAGATAAGTTAAAACAATATAATGTAAAAGCTACTTTTTTCTTACTTGGTGAAAATGCAGAAAAGTTTCCGAATGTAGTAAAGCGTATCGCGAATGAAGGGCATGTAATTGGTAATCATACGTATAATCATCCAAATTTAGCGAAAGTAAATGAGGCTGAGTACCGTAATCAAATTATAAAAACGGAAGAAATATTAAATCGTTTAGCTGGTTATGCTCCTAAATTTATACGTCCACCGTATGGTGAAATACTTGAAAATCAATTGAAGTGGGCGACGGAGCAAAATTTTATGATTGTACAGTGGAGTGTTGATACAGTTGATTGGAAAGGGGTAAGTGCGGATACGATTACAAATAATGTGCTAGGGAATTCATTTCCAGGAAGTGTCATACTTCAGCATTCAACTCCAGGTGGACACTTACAAGGATCTGTAGATGCGCTAGAAAAAATCATTCCACAGTTAAAAACGAAAGGGGCACGTTTTGTAACACTTCCAAGTATGTTCCAGACATCTAAAGAGAGAAAATGAAAATGTTAATAATTGGAATTTTAAAAGTTGTATAGTATAATGAAGGTGTAAGTTAGGGGGGGATATAATTGATGGATGCACTAGTAAACGTAGGAATGAGCATATTGATTGGTATTATATTTATACTTGCGGCACTTATTCTTCAAAAAAATCCACCGACGGATATTAACGCAGCATATGGTTACCGTACGAAACGATCTATGAAAAATAAGAAATTATGGGATGCAGGTAACAAGTATAGTGCAGAAGTGATGAAACAAAATGGATTCATCATGATATTAATTGGAAGTGTGATTAGTATACTGTTTAGATATCCACATACAATGATTGCGATTATGATTGTTATGCTGTTATTAATTATACGATTATTTATACGAGTAGAGAAAAAATTAAAGATACTTGAGCAATAAAAAAATAAGACTCCCGAATAAAGTAAGCTGGGAGTCCTATTTTTTTATAAACTATTTTTGTTTAGCGATTCTTGTCCTTGCACTATAACAAATTCATAGTATTCAAGATCATAAGGATAAATATCTTCAAATGTTATCGTTATCGGATTATTGTTTAAAACAGAATTAGTCGTTAAAGATGAAATCTCTCTTCTTAATAGTTGTAGAAAAGAAGTCGCATGTACTTTCATCACATCGTCTACTTCTTCACCTGGTGCAAATGGAAGTGGTTTTATTACATTGTGGAAATACATATGACAAAATTCACGATCAGTAAGGCTTGAAATTTCATAATCTATTTTATAGATTCCTTTGTATGTTAAATCATTCGTTTGGAAGGAAAGACCCAGTTCTTCCTCAATTTCACGTAGACCGCCAATTAGTACATCTTCATCATGCATAATATGTCCGGCGGATGTAATATCCCATATACCCGGAGCTTCTTTTTTATTATTAGAGCGTAATTGGAAATATAAGAACATATCCTCAGCATCTTTTTCTACAAACCAGCAATGAAATGTTTCGTGCCAATCACCGTCACGATGCACGTCATCACGTAATTTCTTTCCAAGTGTATTTCTTTCAGGATCAAATATTGTTAACCACTCTGTCATTTTAATTCCCCTTTCTGCAAATTTTATTATACAATATTTGTATTGAATTTTGGGAAAATAAAGAAAAAGGAGTGATTATTAGTGAAGATAGAGAATAAGGAAATAAAATCAATAATTTCAACTGAGGAAGAATTACGACAAATATTGGGGCAACCAAGTGAACGGGCTTTGAAAAAAGTTATTTCATCACTTGATCACCATTGTGTAGATTTCCTGTCTAAATCGCCTTTTCTAGTATTATCTACTGCAAATAAATTCGGAGAGTGTGATGCTTCGCCGAGGGGAGACGCACCTGGATTTGTATATGTATTAAATGAAAATAAAATTATCATCCCAGAAAGACCGGGTAATCGTCGTATAGACTCTATTTTAAATATAATTTCAAATTCGCACGTAGGGTTAATCTTTTTTATTCCGGGTCTTGGGGAAACACTCCGAATAAACGGTAAAGCATATATTACGAACGATGAAGAAATTTTGAAAGAAATGCAGGCGAATGGACGCAATCCGTTACTTGGAATTGTTGTTGAAATAGAAGAATGCTATATTCATTGTGCAAAAGCTTTTATTCGTTCAAAAATGTGGGATCCAGAGTCATGGTTAAATAAAACAGGGCTACCTTCAGCACCGAAAATGTTAATGGAGCATGCGAAAGTGAATGCTTCAGAAGAGGAAGTTGCACGTTCTTTAGAAGAAAGTTATAGGGAAAGATTGTATTAAAAATTATTTTTTAAATATAGTGTTGAAGTATGAAACTCTAAACGTTTTAGAGTGAGACTTTAACTATGAATATTGTTAATTTGTATGTGATGAATATATGTGCAAGAGAATACATCTGTATTAGATGATTTGTTATTTTAAAATATAATTATTCATATTCTTAAAAATTGTGAAGAAAAATAGGCTTGCTTTTTAAAAAGTTGATAACTATAATAAGTTAACAAATAGACATGAACGAAAAAGTAACGATAAGGACATGAGATGATTTTTACGGTTTACAGAGAGGGAAGACAAGGCTGTGAGCTTCCTAACACGAAAAATGATCTTACCACCTTTGAACTTCAATAGTGAACGAGTAATCTAGTAATTATTGACGGTATCAGCCGTTATCTGAACTTGAGCAATCTAGAAGAAAGTAAGTCTAGGTTGGAACAAGGGTGGAACCACGAAAACACATTCGTCCCTTTCCTAGGGATGAGTGTGTTTTTTTATAGTTTTTAAGATTGAAAATTTAAAATAATTAAAAAATAGCATTGATTTTGTTTTTTATGCGAGTATAATGAGTTAACAAATAAACATGAGCGAAAAAGTAACGATAAGGACATGAGAACATTTTTACGGTTTACAGAGAGGGAGGCCAAGGCTGTGAGCTTCCTAACACGAGAAATGATCTTACCACCTTTGAACTTCAATAGTGAACGAGCAATCTAGTAATTATTGACGGTATCAGCCGTTATCTGAACTTGAGCAATCTAGAAGAAAGTAAGTCTAGGTTGGAACAAGGGTGGAACCACGAAAACACATTCGTCCCTTTCCTAGGGATGAGTGTGTTTTTTTATCCCGCATTAACGGTCAGTAAGATTCCCATCTCAAAATTTGGCGGATGCGAGGGAGTAAGACGGGAGATCAACTGTCCGTAAAAGCCCGATTGGTTCAACTAATAATCAGTGAGGAATGGACAAAATCCCCACTGATTAAAGTTTCACTTTATTACTTTGAAAGGAGGTGCGGTAACATGAAACGATTAGTACGTACGGAAATAACCACCACCTGCATGATTAAAAAGCAGAGTAAGGTGATTCACAGGTGTAACAATTAAACTATTTAGGAGGAGATTAGAAAATGAATAACGTTATTAATGTTGGGGTATTAGGGTTAGGTACTGTCGGAAGTGGTGTTGTCCATATTTTGAAAGAACATTATAAAAAAATCACTCTTGATACAGGATATGAAGTAAAGGTAAAGACAGTCGTTGTACGTGATTTGGAAAAGGAACGTGATGTTTGCATTGATGGAATCGTAGTAACAAGTAATGTCGATGAAGTTCTAAATGATTCAAATATTGATATTGTAGTAGAGGTAATGGGCGGAATTGAAGAAGCGAAAGAGCATATTGTTAAGGCTTTACAAAGTAAGAAACATGTCGTAACAGCAAATAAAGATTTAATGGCCGTATACGGTGCGGAGCTTTTGCAACTGGCAAATAAAAATGATTGTGATTTATGTTATGAAGCAAGTGTAGCGGGTGGGATTCCGATATTAAGAGGATTAACAGATGGGCTAGCGTCAGATCAAATTGAAAAAATAATGGGAATCGTAAATGGAACAACAAATTACATGTTAACAAAGATGAGTCAAAATGGATGGTCGTATGAAGAGGCTTTACAGGAGGCACAAAAATTAGGTTTCGCAGAATCCGATCCAACAGCGGATGTAGATGGGCTAGATGCTGCGAGAAAGGTAGCAATTCTTGCAAACTTAGGTTTTTCGATGAATGTTTCTTTAGATGATGTTCAAGTTAGAGGTATTCGAAAGGTTGAAAAAGAAGATTTAGAGATGGCCGAAAAATTAGGATTTACTATGAAATTAATTGGTAAAGCTGAAAAACAAGGATCATCCATTCACTTAAGTGTAGAACCGACTTTATTACCAAACCATCATCCGTTATCAAATGTTAATAATGAATTCAATGCGGTGTATGTTCACGGTCAAGCAGTAGGAGAAGTGATGTTTTACGGACCTGGAGCTGGGAAGTTACCAACTGGTTCTGCTGTAGTAAGTGACATTATTTCAATCGTTAAAAATATGAATCAAGTTCCGAAAAATAAAAGTGTATTAAAAGAACCAGAACCGTACGAATTACAAGGAGATGAAGAAGTAGTTTCGAAATATTTCTTACGTATTTCATTACGAGATGAGCCTGGGATGTTGCAAAAAATAACAGAATGTTTCGTTAGTTGTTCTGTAAGTTTAAAAGAGGTTATCCAATTACCTTTGAATCGTGAACTTGCAGAAGTCGTTGTTGTGACACATCACACTTCAAAATATCAATTCGAACGAGTTTTAGGAGCGATAGAAGCTGTCGCAAGTGAAATAAACAGCTACTACATTATTGAGGAGGAAAAACAATATGTATAAAGGACTATTAAACCAGTACGCTTCTTATTTACCGGTGAATGAAAACACACCTGATGTCAGCTTAATGGAAGGAAATACACCCCTTATTCCATTATTAAATATATCAAAACAATTAGGGATTCAGTTATACGGAAAGTATGAAGGAGCGAATCCAACAGGTTCTTTTAAAGACCGTGGTATGGTAATGGCAGTTGCAAAAGCGAAAGAAGAAGGGGCAGAGGCAATCATTTGTGCATCTACAGGTAATACATCGGCATCGGCTGCAGCTTATGCGGCACGCCTCGGAATGAAATGTATTATCGTAATACCAGAAGGAAAGATTGCGCATGGGAAATTAGCACAAGCAGTTGCTTATGGAGCGGAGATTATTTCAATAGAAGGGAATTTCGATGATGCACTTAGAGCTGTAAGAAACATTGCTGCGGAAGAGCCGATTACATTAGTAAACTCAGTGAATCCTTATCGAATTGAAGGGCAAAAAACAGCAGCGTTTGAAATTTGTGACCAGTTGCAAAAAGCGCCAGATGTTCTGGCTATACCTGTTGGGAATGCTGGAAATATTACAGCATACTGGAAAGGGTTCTGTGAATATGAGAAAGAAAAAGGTTATAAGAAACCAAGAATTCATGGATTTGAAGCGGAAGGAGCAGCGGCAATTGTAAAAGGACATATAATTGAGGCGCCTGAAACGGTTGCAACAGCGATTCGCATCGGTAATCCGGCAAGTTGGTCATATGCAGTAGAGGCTGCCGAACAGTCTAATGGTGAAATAGATATGGTATCAGATGAAGAAATTTTAAACGCGTATAGATTGTTAGCAAAAACGGAAGGAGTTTTTGCTGAACCAGGATCAAATGCTTCATTAGCCGGCGTAATTAAACATGTTCAATCTGGAAAAATCAAAAAAGGCGAAACAGTTGTTGCGGTATTAACTGGAAATGGTTTGAAAGATCCTGATATCGCTATCTCTTCTAATAAATTAGACATTGCAAGTGTTTCAAATAATATAGAACAAATTAAAGATCATATAAAAGGGGTGATTATGTCGTGATACCAGTAAGAGTTCGTGTCCCTGCTAGTACAGCAAATGTTGGACCTGGATTTGATTCAGTAGGAATAGCATTGTCATTATATTTAGATGTGCTGGTAAAGGCGGAAGCGGATAAATGGCAAGTAATCCATTCCTTTGAAGATTTAATTCCAACAGACGATAAAAATTTAATTGTTAGCACGGCATGTAAAGTATGTCCTTCTTTATCACCCCATATAATAGAAGTTACTAGTAATATTCCGCTGACAAGAGGGCTAGGAAGTAGCGCATCAGCGATTGTAGCAGGAATAGAGCTTGCGAATCAACTTGGAAATTTACATTTAACAACTGATCAAAAGGTTCAAATTGCTACAAATTTTGAAGGGCATCCAGATAATGTTGCTGCTTCTATTTTAGGTGGAACTGTAATCGGAGCACTTGATGGAAAGAATGTTTCGGTTGTAAGAATTGAAAGTAAGGAATTAGGCGTAATTTCTCTTATTCCAAATGAAGAGCTAAATACAGATGAAAGCCGATCTGTATTACCAGAGATGTTTCCGTTTCATGAAGCAGTTAAAGCTAGTGCGATAAGCAACGTATTAGTAGCTGCGTTATGTCAAAAGAAGTGGGAAGTTGTAGGTGAAATGATGGAACGAGATCATTTCCACGAGCCATATCGTTTAGAACTTGTACCGTTATTACCATCAATTCGTAAATGTGCAAAGGAATTTGGAGCATATGGCACAGCGCTTAGTGGTGCGGGACCATCCATTTTTATTTTAACTCCGTACGAGAAGCGTAAAGAAATAGCTGACCAATTAGCGAGAGTATTTGCAGCTATGAAAGTATGTGAGCTTGAAATTGATCATAAAGGGATTACTGTAAATAAGGAAGAACATATTGGATTATAAAGAAAGCTAGCATCGCTAGCTTTCTTTACGTTATGGAGAATCTATTTTAAAGGGGATTTTTCGGAATGAACATTAATTTTAGAGGTGATTATATGAGTTCAAAAGAGTCACCAGAAGAAAAAAGAGAACGCATGAGACAAGGTGAATTGAAAAATAATCCTACCGGTTCTTTGAATGATGGACTCAACGGGGCGGAATCAGGTATCCCCGCTGATATGACAGGTGGTATGAATTGGAAAGGTACAGGGATATTAATTTTAGTGCTAGTTTTAGGATATATTATATATAGTTACTTTTTCAGTTAAGGAAAGCTTGATGGAATTTAGATTTGCTTGATCTAATTATTAGTGAGAATAAAAAAACAAGGATTAAAGTCCCACTGTATTACATATTTTCTTTAAACAGATTATAGTTATACGTAAATTTTTTTGCTCCTAATAGAGCTAGCATAATGCTAGCTCTATTATTTTTTTGCCATATTCCTGTAACAAACCTCCTGTATATTCATTGGTGGAGGTGCAGAAGATGAAAAAAATGATGGCGATATGTCTTCTTACAACATTGTCATTTTCGACTTTAGTCGGGTGTGATGTAAAAGGTAATGATGCTTTACAAGAGTCTAAAATAAAGAAAGCGACGTATAAAGATTTTACTTACGATGTAAATCCTGAGACTTTTACGTTAACTGTAGAACATGATGGTGTAAAAGAACAGGCATCACAACCGTTACCCAAAATGAAGGTATCGAATTTGAAAAAAGACAAGGATCATACATCATGGGAATATCCGGATCAAAAAGTAAAAGTAAATTTAGAAAAGAAAAAAGACCACTTAAATATTGAAGTGGAATCGACTGGTGCAGAAAGTTTTACATGGCCAAAAGTGCAAGCTGAAAATTATACACTTCCGTTATGGGAAGGTAAGCAAATTCCGAGTAATGATGAGAATTGGAAGAAGTTTTTAAAGGATGATGCATATTCATTTGCTGAATCATTTTCTATGAAGTTTTTTGCATTAAATGGTTCTAAATATTCGATCGTATATATTGCGAACAATATGTTTAATAATGAATTGAAATTTCATTCAGATCCGAAAATAGGGTTTGATTTTACACATGAATTCCCGAGTATAAATAAAAATAAAACATATGGATTTCAATTATATGTGACAAATAATGATGCAGTAAGTATTGCTAAACTGTATAAGGATAATATTATTGAAAAAGGTGAATTTAAAACATTACAAGAAAAGGCTAGAAAAAACAAAGAAATTGAAAAACTTTACGGTGCAGCTCATTTTTATTTTTGGAATCAAAATGGTTTATCAGAAAGTAACGTAAATTGGCCAAAGCTAAGGGTGCAAATAAATAGCCCGGTGTTTAGCCATATAAAAGACCTTATTCAAAAGAATAGTTCAGAGCCTGGGGAATTGAATGTATTTGAGCAGGTGAGTAAACAAGACTTTATCGATAAGTACCAAAAAAATGTTATTTTACGCTATACAAACGAAGTATTATCTATGAAGGAATTGTATAAAGAGGATATTTTCCCGAAAGTTAATCAGGAAGCTAGTGTGTTATTAAAGAAAGGTGTAGATCACTTATCGAAGACAGAGCTGTATAGCTTAAATAAACATTTATTAAAGTCAGTACTCGGTGATGCAGTTGAAGAAGTAAGCAAATGGGGTAAAGCAGATGGAACGGATATAATAAAGGAAATGAAAAAAGTAGGGATAGACAAAGCGTGGATTGGTCTACCGAACTGGGAACAAGGATTTATGCAGCCTAATTTCGTTACAGAAGCTAAGGAAATGGGATATTTAGTTGGTCCGTATGATTCTTACCATTCTATTCACGAAAAAGGTGATAAAAATTGGAACACAGCTTCTTTTAATGACCCATCGTTATATGAAGAAGCCACTGTAACGAAGAAAAATGGTGAGAAAGTGCAAGGGTTTTTAGGGAGAGGCCGAAAATTAAATCCGACATTATCACTTCCTAGTGTAAAAGAACGAATGAACGATATATTACAAAGTGGCCCTAAATATAATTCATGGTTTATTGATTGTGACGCGACGGGCGAAATTTATGATGACTATTCGGCAAAACATTTAACGACACAAGAACAAGATTTAAAAGCACGATTAAAACGAATGGATTATATTGCACAAGAAAAAGGTATGGTAGTTGGCTCTGAGGGCGGAAATGATTTTGCAAGTAGCACGATTGCATTTGCTCATGGAATTGAAACACCAGTTATTAAGTGGGACGATGAAGATATGAGAAAAAATAAAACAAGCCCGTATTATGTCGGTGGATATTGGTCACCAAATCAAAATGTTCCAGAAAAATATGCAAAACAAGTACCGTTAAAAGAAGAATATAAGCAAGTATATTTAAATCCAGTATATTCGGTGCCATTATATAAACTAGTATACAATGATTCGGTTATTACAACGCACCACTGGGAATGGGGAAGTTTGAAGGTAAAGGACGAGGTTGGAAATCGTATGTTATATGAGTTATTGTATAATGTTCCTCCGTTGTACCATTTAGATGAAGTAGAGTGGAATAAGCATAAAAAAGAAATTACAGAGCATCTGAAAGTTTGGAATGAAGTTCATGAAAAGGCAGTAAAAGAAGAAATGACGAACTTTGCATATCTGTCAGAAGATAAGCTAGTACAATCTACTTCATATGGAAAAGATATTAAAATCATTGTGAATTTCTCAAATAAAGATGTAGAAATAGAAAAAACGAAAATAAAAGCAAAGTCAGCTTTAATTAATAATAATGGGAAGCAAATGATATACACACCAAATGAGAAATAATAAAGTGAAACTTTAATCAGTGGGGGATTTATCCCTCACTGATTATTAGTTATCACCAACCAAGATGGTACGGCACAAACTTGACTCTTTATTCTTGCTAAATTGTGAGGTGAAAATCTTACTACCTGCAAATAACAGAATAATAAATATGCGAATTCGAATATTCCGAAGTATTGGATTTTTTAAGTTGATAAATAGTGACTTGCCAAAAATAAGCACAAGAGTATAATGTGAAATGGAATACATGTTGGATTCATGAAGTAACCTTACAAAAATGTAAGGTAATTGAAAGGAAATTCAATATGAAGATTACTAGACATACATTATACTAGGGAAAGAGAAAGAGAGGCGAATGGGTATGAGCTCTGAATTAGAACAAAATACGAGAAGCAATAAAAAACGTTCTAAACGAAAGTCAATAAAATGGTTCATTTTAATTCCATTTTTCCTACTTATTTTTGGAGGAGTAGGATATGGATCGTTTATATATAACAAAGCAAAAGCTGTTGTAAGTGATGCATATGCAAAAATTGATAAGTCATCAAAAAGGGACAAAGAAGTGGAACCTTTAAAGGATAATATTTCGATTTTAATCATGGGTGTCGATGGAAGCGAAATGAGAAAAAGCCAATATGGTGAAGCGGTTCGAACAGATGCACTTTTATTAGCGACAATTAATAAAGATGATAAGTCAGTTAAATTAGTAAGTATTCCGCGTGATTCACGCGTTTATATTCCATCTAGAAAAAAATTAGATAAAATTACACACGCACACGTATTTGGTGGTGTTGAAAGTACACGAGATACAGTGGAAAGATTTTTAAATGTACCAGTTGATTATTATGTGAAGTTTAACTTTGAGTCATTTGTACAAATTGTAGATTCAATTGGTGGTATTGATATTGATGTACCTGTTACTTTCACTGAACAAGATAGTAAAGACCAAGCAGGTATGATTCATTTAGAAAAAGGTTACCAACATTTAAATGGTGAACAAGCACTTGCACTTGCGAGAACGCGTAAAATTGACAGTGATACAATGCGTGGTCAAAGACAACAACTTGTAATTGAAGCAATTGCGAAAAAAGCAATATCTGTTCAATCTATTAGTAAAATGGGCTCTTTACTTGATGCAGTTGATAAAAATATGAAAACAAACTTAACGTTTGATGATATGCTTGCTATTACGAAAAATATGGCAGGCTCTGATTTGCAAATGGAAAAGATGCAAATAGAAGGAACGGATAAACGTATTGGTGGTATTTATTATTACATTCCAAATGAAAAGAATGTAAAAGATATTTCGAATAAGTTAAATGCGCATTTAGGTGTTACACCAAAACCAAATCGAAATGAATAAGTATAAAAAAAGGTTGGCCTCAGCCAATCTTTTTTTATGGAAATGGACTGCTTCATTTATTTTTAGTAGAAGGGCTACTAGTTTTTTCACGTCTACAGTTAAATCATTTTAATTTATATAAACAAAAGGTGCAATTGTACGATATACTAGAGGAAATAATTTGGTAATTAACTCCTAAAATAGAGAAAATAAATTCATCTCATTGCAAGTTGAAAGCGAATTGAATTGATGGAAGATCAAACAGGTTAAAACAAATCTTCTTGAAAGTTGTACATAGTGCAATCAAGAATTGGTATGAAAAGAATAAAGAGTTTGTTGAGGCAGGAACAACAATTTTGATAAAACTCCCATTATAATTCATATTTTAGATTGTTTATATAGTGTAATAAAATAAATAGATGTATAATTATATTGGGTGATTTATATATAAGATTAATAGGGAGAGGAATTCGATAGAATGGAAAAGGCTTTTAAAATTAAACGAGTTGCAGTTGTTTCAGTAGCGATTGCAATAGTAGCTATTGGGTATTTCATGTTTCAATCTATTACTTCACCAGCAAAAGCTGTTGCGAAGCAAGAAAATATAGTGCAGCTTGCAAGTGAACAACAGAAAGTTGAAATGAATAAAACGGCGCCAAGTCGTTTTAACGGAATGGAAAGAAAAGTTGCTTATCTTACATTTGATGATGGGCCAGGAAAATATACGGCTGAATTATTAAATATGTTAAAACAGCATGATGCGAAGGCGACATTCTTTTTAATTGGTGCGAATGTAAAACAGTTTCCTGATTTAGTAAAACGTGAAAATGCAGAAGGACATTATGTTGGAATGCATAGTATGACACACAATTTTGCGAAGTTATATAAAAATGGCGAATATGTTAATGAAATGAAAGAAGATCAAAGCTTAATCGCAAATATTATTGGAAAATCACCTCAATTAACACGTCCACCATACGGGTCGAAGCCTGGTTTAAATGAAGACCTTCGAAACAAAGTAGTAGAGGGCGGTCTTAAAGTGTGGGACTGGACAATTGACTCTTTAGACTGGAAATACAATAAAGTACCATTGGATGCAGCGGCAGCGCAAATCGCTCAAAATGTATTAGCTGGTGCAACAAAACCGCAAGAAGTCATTTTAATGCATGACATTCACCCGCAATCAGTTGCTGCTGTGCCAGCAATTTTAAAGGGTCTAAAAGAAAAAGGTTATGAGTTTGAAGCATATCATGAAGAGAATCACTTCCCCGTGAACCTCTGGCATGATAACCGTATGTAATGGAGGAATTGAAGTTGAAATATGGAAAAGTAGCAGTAGTTGGAGCATTATCAGTAGGATTATTATCAGGTTGTTTCGGTGAAAAGCCAGAAGAAAATTTATTTACGGCTTTTGAAGCAGCATCTACACAAGAAAAATCTTTAGCAGATGACACAAAAAAATTAGAGAAGTTAGAAAAGCAAGGACAAGAACTTTATTCTCAAATTTTACAAGAAGGTAAAGAGCATAATGAAGCAGTTTCAAAGAAAATAGAGCAAGCTACTGCAAATGTAGACGAGCGTGAAAAAGTATTGAAAAACGAGAAGGAACAGTTAGAAAAAGCGCAGAAAGAAACGACACCCGTTCAAAATAATATTGAAAAACTCGAAGATAAGAAATTACAAAAACAAGCAAAAACAGTAGAAGAATCGTATAAAAATCGTTATGATGCCTTCCAAAAGATGAATGAGAATTACACGAAGGCGTTAGCGACTGAAAAAGAACTGTATGAAAAATTAAAAGTAAAAGAAACGAAGTTAAAAGAAATTGGTGAAAAAGTTAAAACTGTTAATGAGTTGAATGTGGAAGCGCAAAAGGCGAAAGAACAATTTAATAAACATACAAAAGAGTATAATGATAATAAGTTAGCATTTTATAAAGATGCACAAATTAAAATTAAAGAACAAAAATAAAGATAGATCTTAATTATAATAAAAAGCCGGGGAAACATTGTCAAAAATGTTTTTTCGGTTTTTTACTTTAAATGAATAGAAAAGACTGGAATTGATATCATAAAAGAGTTATAGTGGATTGTTCCAAGGGAAACATTGTAAAGTAAGGAGAATGAAATATGTCATATGAATTTTTATTCAAATTAGGTTTAGCACTCTTTTTAGGATTATTCATCGGAATAGATAGGCAGCTAAAGAATAAACCGCTTGGTGTGAAAACAAGTATGGTTATTTCCGTAGCGAGTTGTTTAATTACAATGGTTTCAATTGAATCAGTGAATGTTTATTCTGTACCGGGTCATACAAACATGGACCCAATGCGTCTCGCCGCTCAAATTGTTAGTGGGATCGGTTTTCTTGGAGCAGGGGTAATTTTACGAAGAAATAATGACGTTATTTCAGGATTAACGACAGCCTCTATGGTATGGGCCGCTTCAGCACTAGGTATTGCGATTGGTGCAGGGTTTTATATACAAGCGACGGTTGCTATGATTTTAATTATATTAGCGATTAACGTACTTCCGCAAATTGTGAAAATTGCAGGCCCTTATTCATTAAGACAAAAGGACTTATCTATAAAAATTACCGTAAACAAACATCGAGAGTTAGACGGGATTTTTAAGCAAATTAAAAATTTAAATATGCAAGTAAAACGAGTGAAAATTAAAGATATTGATAATGGGGCATCTCAGCAATTGGAAATGGTCATTTTAGCTCCAGAAGATTTATATACAACTGAATTATATAGTTCTTTAAAAGAAATCGATCATGTTGTTTCAGTAGAAGTTGAAAGTAGATAAAAAGAGTGATGCAATATCACTCTTTTTTTATGCATACAAAACATTTTGCTATAATTATTTTCTAAGGGGGATGAGTATGGTGGAGATACATATTAGAAAGGCAATGAAAGCTGATATTTCGGCAATTGCGAAAGTGCATGTGGAAAGCTGGAAAACGACGTATACTGGAATATTCGCTAACGAAATTTTAGGAAATTTAACATTTGAACAAAGAAAAAAGCAATGGGAAAACATTTTTCAAAAAGAAGACAATCTACAATATAGATTTGTAGCAGAGACGTTAACTGGGGAAATTATCGGATTTATCGATGGGGGAGTTGAAAGAACAGGTACATATAATTGTGATGGGGAATTATATGCAATATACATTTTACAAAAATATCAAGGAATGAAGATAGGACAAAGATTATTTCAAGTATTGCTATCGGAATGTAAAAAAGATAATATGCAATCTCTGTTAGTTTGGGTTGTTGCTAATAACCCTTCTAAAAAGTTTTATGAAAAATATAATCCTGAAAAAATTGACACGAAGCTTTTAGAAAGACTAAATGTAGAAGAAATAGCATATGCTTGGCGAGATATGGATTGTTTATACAAAACATTATCAATTTAGGTTTGAATAATTATATTATGTAAATTAAACTTACGGATATTAAAAAACATCAATAATTATATTGATGTTTTTTTGCATACGGATTTAATGTTGTGGAAAAGACAAAAGGTTTAGTCAGATAAAAAAATTCTGAAATATATATTGAAATGATTATCATTATCAATTAAAATTGTGATTGATAATGAAATTCAATTATCGATAGTTTTATGGAAATTTTAATAGTGTTCGTCTAAAAGAGGAGGACCAGTATGCAGCATGCGAAACAAATCGCGGAACATGCAACAATACAAAGCTTTTTAAATTGTTATTTAAGAGAAACAGGAAGTGGAGAATGGATTACGGAGGATAAAAGGATGGAAAATATTTTCTGTCATTCATTTCAAAGAGACGCTATCCCCACTTATTTATGCTGCCCTTTATCGGCACAAAACGTTACTTTGTATGGGGAAGTTATATATAAATCGTCAACGGACCGTCATCTATTTGGAGAACAATTTTATTACCAAATTGGCGAAAATAAAAATGTTATTAAAGCAGATTATATTACGGTTATTATGTTTTTAATAAAGGAAATGTCTATTAACTATGGAGAAGGTACGAATCCTGATGAACTTATGCTTCGAGTTATTCGCAGTTGTCAAAATATTGAGGAATTTACAAAAAAGAGAGCAGAAGATACATCTGCATTATATGGTTTCCATACGACTTTTATTGAGGCGGAGCAATCTTTATTATTTGGACATTTAACTCATCCTACACCAAAGAGTAGACAGGGTATATTGGATTGGAAAAGTTCCATGTATTCTCCTGAATTAAAAGGGGAGTGCCAACTTCACTATTTTCGGGCACATAAAAGTATAGTAAGTGAAAAGTCATTGTTACAAGATTCTACAACGGCGATGATAAAAAAGGAATTAAAGAACGATGAAAAGGTAGGTCAAGAATTTATTGAAGAGTACTGTCAAGAAGATGAATATTCATTAATTCCAATCCATCCGCTACAAGCAGAATGGCTATTACATCAACCTTATGTACAAGAGTGGATAAATCAAGGAGTACTTGAGTATATGGGTCCCGTAGGTAAGTATTATATGGCAACATCATCACTTAGGACGCTATATCATCCTCATTCGAAATATATGCTTAAGTTTTCATTTCCGGTGAAAGTAACAAATTCAATGCGCATTAATAAGTTGAAGGAACTTGAGAGTGGCCTTGAAGGGAAGGAAATGTTAAATACGTCAATTGGTGAAGTACTAGAAAAGTATCCAGGCTTTGATTTTATTTGTGATCCAGCCTTTATTACCTTAAATTATGGAGCAAAAGAGTCTGGATTTGAAGTGATTATTCGAGAGAATCCTTTTTATAGTGAACATGCAAATGACGTTACTTTAATTGCAGGACTAGTTCAAGATGCTATACCGGGAGAACGTACTCGTTTATCGAATATTATTCATCACTTAGCGGATTTAGAAGGTAGAAGCTGTGAAGAAGTAAGTTTAGAGTGGTTTAGACGATATATGAATATCTCTTTAAAGCCGATGGTATGGATGTATTTACGTTATGGCGTTGCATTAGAAGCGCATCAACAAAATAGTGTTGTTCAATTGAAAGATGGTTATCCAGTTAAGTTTTACTTCCGTGATAATCAAGGTTTTTATTTCTGCAATTCAATGAAGTCAGTGCTAGATAATGAACTAGCGGGTATTGGCGAACGTACTGGGAATTTATATGACGATTACATTGTAGATGAAAGATTTCGTTACTATTTAATTTTTAATCATATGTTTGGACTAATTAACGGTTTTGGTACAGCAGGATTAATAAAGGAGGAAATTCTTCTTTCGGAATTAAGGTCTGTACTTGAAGCGTTCCTTCCATATAACCGCGAACCTTCTACATTTTTAAGTGAATTGTTGGAAGAAAATAAATTGGCATGTAAAGCAAATTTGCTAACGAGATTTTTCGATGTTGATGAACTGACAAATCCTTTAGAGCAAGCAATTTATGTACAAGTAGATAATCCACTCGTTAGAGAAGTGGCTGTTCGTTCATAAGTAGTGCTAAAATTTCACGTAATACAAATAATGGAATTTGATATTCCGTATTATAGCGGAGGGATTTATGAAAGAAGAAATTTATCACATAAAAATATTGAAGGCACTCCAATCAAAAGAGTACATTTCAGTAAGAAGAAGAGTATTCCGGCAATTAGTAGAATCGTTAATTTATGAAGAAATCATTACGCCGATTCGTATACAAAAGGGAGAGCAAATACTTTTTATTATACAAGGTCTTGATGAAAAGGATCAAAATGTAATGTACCAATGCTATGGGCAAGAACGTATGACATTTGGGCGTATTTGTTTACATGACTCATTAATAATGAGAGTTCAAGATGAGGAAGAAGAAATACAATCAGTTTCACAATTTTTACAGGAGATTTTTCGGATTGTTCAAGTGGATCGAACGAAATTGGATTCTTTTATTCAAGAATTAGAACAAACAATCTTTAAAGATACGATTGCACAATATGAGAGAAGTTGTGAAGAAGACTATCTTGCGAAATCTTATGATGAGCTTGAAAGTCATTTAATAGATGGACACCCGTATCATCCTAGTTATAAAGCACGCATCGGGTTTCAATATCGTGATAATTTTCAATATGGATTTGAATTTATGCAACCAATGAAAATTATATGGATTGCAGTTCATGAGAAATATACGACTGTAGGATATGAAAGTGAAGAGAGTTATAACTGTACCTTTAAAGAAGAAATTGGTGAAAAGAAAATCGAAGAGTATATGGATCGTATTCGAACAATGGACTGTGATTCGAAGAAGTACATGTTTATACCTGTTCATCCTTGGCAGTGGGAGAACTTTATTATTCCGAATTATACTGACCATATACAGGATAAATATATTATTTATTTAGGGAAATCAGAAGATGATTATTGCGCGCAGCAGTCGATGCGGACATTAAGAAATGTTACGAATCGAGAGAAACCATATGTAAAGTTATCAATGAATTTACTCAATACGTCAACTATCCGTACATTAAAACCACATTCGGTTGTGAGTGCACCTGCTATATCGAATTGGTTAAAAGATATAGTAAATCATGACCCTTATTTAAGGGATGAATCGCGTTTAATTTTGTTAAATGAATTTTCGAGTGTTACGTACGATGCGAATAAAAAAGCTACGTATGGCTCATTAGGGTGTATTTGGCGCGAAAGCGTTCACAAATATTTAGATAAGAAAGAAGAGGCAATCCCATTTAACGGTTTATATGCCAAGGGAAAAAATGGGACACCAACTATTGACTTGTGGTTAAAGAGATATGGAGTAGAAAGCTGGTTACAATTGCTTATTCAAAAAGCAATTATCCCAGTTGTACACCTCGTTGTAGAGCATGGAGTCGCATTAGAATCACATGGACAAAACATGATTTTAGTTCATGAAGAGGGAATGCCAGTTCGTATTGCACTAAAAGATTTTCATGAAGGACTGGAGTTTTATCGTCCATTTTTGAAAGAACTCGAAAAATGTCCTGACTTTACTAAAATGCATAAAACATATGCGAATGGTCAAATGAATGATTTCTTTGAAATGGACCGTATTGAAAGTTTACAAGAAATGGTTTTAGATGCGCTTTTCCTATTCAATCTAGGTGAACTGGCTTTCGTGCTGGCAGATGAGTATCAGTTGAAAGAGGAACAATTTTGGATCATTCTTGTTGAAGAAATAGAAGATCATTTTGAAAGATTTTCGCATTTGAAAGAACGTTTTGAAGCATTACAATTATATGCACCTACATTTCATGCAGAGCAATTAACGAAGCGTCGTTTATATATGGATGTGGAATCGCTTGTTCATGAAGTTCCAAATCCATTGTATAGAGCAAAGCAACTTACAATATAAAAATCAGTTGTTACAGGGGGAAATCATGCTAATCGTTAATAAACAAGAATTTAGCAAATATGATTTTGAATTGAGATTACAAGGTTACGAGGGAGTGGAACAATTTCAAGAAGCAGAAGGAAATAGATTTGCACTTTGTCTGAAAGATCCATTCGATATTATTACGCTTGTGTTTTTCCTAAAAGAAAAAAGAGCATCTGTACTACTTATTCATGAAGATACGCCAAAGGATACAGCTATTGAAATGGCAAAGCGCGCAAAGTGTACTGCACTTTTATACGGAGAAAGTAACGACTTTACAAAATTAGAAGTTCCAAATCTATTACAAGAAGAACCGTCTTTATTGCAGTATAGTTCAGGTACAACAGGAGAGCCAAAACTGATTCGTAGAGCATGGACGGAAATTGAAACAGAAATTGCCGCTTACAATGAAGCTTTAAAATGTGAAGAAGACGAAGTGCCAATTGTAATGGCTCCAGTTTCACATTCATACGGATTAATTTGTGGCACGTTATCAGCAATTACGAGAGGTAGTAAGCCTATAATCATTACAAATAAAAACCCTAAATTTGCATTAAATATAGTTCGTAATACCGAAAAACATATCATATACGCAGTACCACTTATGTTACATATTATGGGGAGTTTTCCACAAGGGACTTTTCAGTTTCATAAAATTATGACATCAGGATCACCTTTGCCAGAAACGCTATTTTATAAGTTAAAGGGCATGACGAAATACATGATGCAGCAGTACGGCTGTTCTGAAGCTGGTTGCATTAGTATATGTCATGCTATGGAAACACATTTGGATTTAGGAAAACCACTTCCTCATGTAAGTATTAACATAGGTTCAAATGAAGATGAACCTGAAGAAATCGTAGTGAAAATTGCTGAAAAGGAGATTTATACAAAAGATTTAGGTTATAGATCTGAGCAAGGCCTTCATTTCATGGGGCGAATAGATGATGTTATTAATGTGTCCGGTCTAAAGGTATTTCCTATAGAAGTGGAAGAAACGATGCTTCGATTAGAAGGTATTCAGGAGGCAATTGTATACCGGGGCAAGCATCCTGTGATGGGAGAAATAGTAAAAGCGAAAGTAGTCTCTCGTATTGAACCAGTACAAATAAGAGAATGGTGCATACAGCATTTACCGTCTTATAAAGTGCCACATGAAATTGAAAATGTAGCAGAGATTCCGAAAAATAAAACAGGGAAAGTAAGTCGGAAGTTATTAGAGATGGGAGAGATAACAACATGAGTCGTGAAATGTTAAAAGAAGCAGTTTTAAGTATTATGAGAGAAAAAATGGAACTGAAAAATGTAACGTATTTAGAAGAAACGATGCGTTTAAATCAAGACTTATATATAGATTCGGTAATGATGTTACAGCTTATAGTATACATAGAAATGGATTTAAAGCTATGCGTTCCAGAGGATGAGATAGACCCAAAGGCGTTTCTTACTGTAGGATCTTTGCTTGACTTTATGGAAGAGTTACAGCCGTTACACGAAATAAATGTGAATAACTAACCTTTTAGGAAAGTGGATGAGAGTATGACTTCAATTAAAGTTCACTGTTTAGTGAGTTGTTTTTGTGAAATTATAAAAAGGCGTAGCGATATAGATTTCCGTCCATTTTATTTCGGATTATGGGATGGAGATTTTGATATAACAGAAGGCGGGATTATTTCTTATCATTCCGAAAACATTAATCATGATAACTACTTACTTTGGTATGAAAAATTGTATGGCATTAAAGTGAACGAATGGTACGATCATTCAAAAGATAAAAGTAGCAATGTAGAAACATTTTTAGAATTAGTAGAAAATAAGCCGGAAAATCGTTACGTAATTGTAATGGTTGATATGTCTTTATTGCCTGAGAGAGAAAATAAGTTTCATCAAAAACCGTTTCCGCATTACTTAATGATATCGAAGACAGAGAAAGAAGAGGAATGGTTCATGCTTGATCCTGATTTTCGCTGGGAAGGGAATATGGAAAGAGAAAAAGTGCTCCATTCTGTTAAAGACAACCCATTTGGTGGAGGCTATTTCATTGATATAGAAGGAATTCAGGAGCCAACACAAGAGATGGTAGAAAGTTATTTCATGGAAACATTCAAAAAAGATGATAATGAACTAACAATGGAATTAAAAAAATTAATAATAAAAATGGTAAACGAAGAGGATGGGTATTCACTTTCCGGGCTCGTAACGGCAGTAAAGCAAATACCCGTATTGGCAATACGTAAATATAGCTATGAACATGCCTTTGCATACTTCCGTGAAACTTTACAATATTCGGAGCAAGAATTTGATTATTGGTGTGATCGAGTGGAAGACATTGTACAAGGATTTACAAATGTACAGTACCGTGCTATTAAAATGGCAATGACAAATAATAAAGATATGTTATTACCAATTGTTGAGAAACTTGATGAAATGAATACAATTGAACTGCAGATTAAAGATGAACTAGAGAAACAGTTTCTGTTATGGAAAGAAATGATAACAAATCAGTCTTTCTTAACTAATACAAGTTCATTGAATTTAAGATAAGGGAGTTCAAACCAATGAAATATTCGCTATGTACAATTTCATTTCGCCATCAACTAATTTCATTTACTGATATTGTTCAATTTGCATACGAAAACGGTTTTGAAGGAATTGAGTTGTGGGGGACCCATGCACAAAATTTATATATGCAAGAGCGTGAAACGACAGAACGAGAAATAGATTATTTAAAGGATAAAAATTTAGAAGTTACGATGATAAGTGATTACTTGGACATATCATTATTAGCGGATTTTCAAAAAACGATGGAAAAATGTGAACAGCTGGTAACACTAGCTAATTGGTTTAATACAAATAAAATTCGTACGTTTGCCGGGCAAAAAGGTAGTGAGGATTTCTCGGAACAAGAGAGAAAAGAGTATGTGGAACGAATTCGCATGATTTGTGATCTATTTGCTCCGCATAATATGTATATACTATTAGAAACACATCCAAATACGTTAACGGATACATTGCCGTCTACTTTGAAATTGTTAGAAGAAGTAAATCATCCATATTTAAAAATAAACCTTGATTTTCTTCATATATGGGAGTCTGGTGCAGACCCTGTAGATAGTTTTCATCGATTAAAGCCGTGGATACAACATTACCATTTTAAGAATATATCATCAGCGGAGTATTTACACGTGTTTGAACCAAATAATGTATATGCCGCTGCTGGAAGTCGTGTAGGAATGGTTCCATTATTTGAAGGTATTGTAAACTATGATGAAATCATCCGGGAAGTGAGAGATACTGATCATTTTGCTTCGCTTGAATGGTTTGGGCATAATGCGAAAGATATATTGAAAGAAGAAATGAAAGTATTAACGAATAGAAAATTAGAAGTAGTAAGTTCATAAGGTGAAATGATGAAAGAGTCTCGTTTAGGAGACTCTTTTTTTATTTTTATCAATAACCAAAAATTACCATGTATTTAATTTCGGATTTGATACAGTTTAATATATATAAGGAGGTGATCGGTAATGGCTAGAAATCGTAACGCTAATCAATTAGCATCACATGGAGCACAAGCAGCTCTAGATCAAATGAAATATGAAATTGCACAAGAGTTTGGTGTACAGCTTGGGGCGGATACTTCTTCACGTGCAAACGGTTCTGTAGGCGGTGAAATTACAAAACGCCTTGTAGCGATGGCAGAACAGCAGCTTGGTGGCGGATATACTCGCTAAATGTAGAAGGTTATAGGAGAAAGGAAGGATTCTTCCTTTCTTTTTTATTTTCAATTAATTGGTATGGATATATTGTGAACAGGATTCAAAGAATAGGAGTAATGCTATATTTTACCCAATTTCTTTTGTTGTAAATGGAAAGTAGTAAAGATGAAATAGCCCTGGTGGAATGTAAACATAATTTCCAGCAGGGCTATTATATGGTAAGAAATATATGATGAAAGGTTCCGAAATTAACATGTTAAAAAAAGAAAACTGTTGTTTAATTGCACTTGCATCAGTTCCACTTGTTATGACGCTAGGTAATTCAATGCTTATTCCAATCCTGCCAACCATTGAAAAGAAATTACATATTTCATCTTTCCAAGTATCCATGATAATTACAATTTATTCTATCATTGCAATTATACTTATACCGATCGCTGGTTATTTATCAGATAGATGGGGACGAAAGATGGTAATGGTTCCAAGTTTATTAATTGCAGCTATTGGAGGAGCGATAACGGGATGGGTATCATGGAAAGTTGATAACCCTTATGTTTGGATTCTTATCGGAAGAGCAATTCAAGGGATAGGTGCTGCTGGTGCTATGCCAGTTGTCATACCATGTGTCGGTGATTTATACAAAGATGAAAAACAGGTTAGTGCAGGTTTAGGAATCATTGAGACGTCAAATACATTTGGAAAAGTATTGAGTCCCATATTAGGATCAGCTCTTGCAGCTATTGTATGGTTCTTACCATTTTGGGCGATTCCAGTTTTATGTGTAATATCGATTGTTTTACTACTGGTACTAGTAAAGGCGAAGAAACAAGAAGAAGAAGTCCCACCACTTAAAGAATTTATTCAATCTATTATCTCTACGTTTCGAGAAAAGGGAAGATGGTTAATTGCCATTTTTATACTAGGTGCAATTATTATGCTTATTTTATTCGGAATACTTTTTTATCTGTCAACTATACTGGAGTCGAAGTACGATATTCATGGTATATGGAAAGGGTGTGTACTCGCTATTCCTTTACTTGTACTATCACTTAGCTCATATATGGCTGGTAAAAAAATTGGAGATAAACAAGATATTATGAAAAAGTGTATCTATATTGGATTTTTACTGGCTGCTGCATCTGTCTTCTTACCTTTATTTCTAAAAGGAATCTATTTGCTACTTCTTTGTCTCATTATTATGGGGGGAGGAATTGGTATGGCGTTACCATGTCTAGATGCTCTTATTACACAAGGGATTGAAAAAGAGCAGAGGGGGACAGTTACGTCATTTTATAGTTCAATGCGATTTATCGGTGTAGCAGCTGGACCACCCCTGTATTCTTTTTTTATGAAAGGGGCAGACCATGAAGTGTTTTATTTAACAAGCATCTTCGCTGCTATTGGTGCTGTCATAGCAATTATTTGGATTAAACCAGCAAAAGATGAAATGATGTTAAAACAGAAACCGGAACCAACTTCATAATGCGAAAGAGAATTGCATGCCAATTACATAACATGCAATTCTCTTTAATTAGTTAGGAAAAACAACTTGTTTTAACATATAAAGTGCGACTCCCCATATGATTAGCCCTGAAATTTTATTTAATACTATAATCGTTTTTCCTGTCGAGTCAAATCCTTTAAGAAATTTTCCAGCAAAAGCTAAACTAATAAACCAGATCCAAGAAACTATAATTGTTGCAAAAGTGAAAGCCCATTTCTCACTTCCTATGTACTGTATAGAGTTTGTTCCGATTACACCAATTGTGTCTAAAATTGCGTGTGGATTTAGTAATGAAACTGATGCGGCGAAAATAATTTGATTTTTTAAAGGCATGCTTTTTTCTTGTTTTACATCATTTGAAGGATCGCTTCTCCAAATAACCAAGCCCATATACATAAGAAAGAAAAATCCAATCATATACAAGGTGGTTGTTAACCAAGAGAAAGTTAAGAGGACAAGGGAGACACCTTGTACAGCAATTAATATTAATAATGTATCACATATAGATGCAGTCAAGACTACAGGAGCAGCTCTCCAAATATTTGGTTGACTAGCGCCTTGGTTAAAGACGAAAACATTTTGGACACCTAATGGAATGATAAGACCAAATGCAAGGATGATACCGTGAATAATTGCTTCACTCATCAGATTACCTCCTACTTAATTTGATTAATTATGATAGTCTATATTGTATAGAAGAAATGAAAATTTGTATCCATCCATATGGTTGGATAGGTTACCAACCATAAAATATGTGAGGTGAGATAATGGAAAGGCTCGTTTGGAAACCAAATATGTCTTCATCTATTCCTTTGTATAAACAAATAGAATCTTATATAAAAGAGAGAATTGTTAATGGGGAATGGACAATTGGAACTAAATTACCTTCACAAAGAGATTTGGCGCATACGTTTGAAGTGAACCGAAGTACAATTGTAATGGCTTTTGATGAGTTAATAGCCAAAGGGTATGTTGAGGGGAATGGCCGGAAGGGAACAATTGTTATAAATAATAGTGAGAGTACTTCTACATATGCCCCGCCTCCAAACTGGCAGTCTTATGTAGAAACAGGACTTCATTATCCGAATCTTCCTGCTGTACAAGAGATTAATCAAGCTGAATTTACTCCCAATGTAATTCGATTAGGAACAGGTGAACTTTCACCGAGTCTCTTGCCTGAGAAAAAGATGAAGGGTATTATTAATAAAATTTTACAATCAAATGTTACACTTGGGTATGAGGAACCGAAAGGAAATCTCCATTTAAGAGAAAAAATTGCGGAATATTTAAAAGGGCATGGGGTATATGTATCTCCTGACTCTATTTTAATTGTTTCGGGAGCAATCCAAGCACTGCAACTTATTTCTATGGGGCTTCTTCCGAAAGGAGCGTCAATTTTATTAGAAAAACCATCATATTTATATTCGCTTAATGTATTTCAATCAGCAGGAATGCGCTTGATTGGAATACCAATGAATGAGAATGGTATAAATACTTCCTATATCATAAAATATAAGAAACAATTTAACGCATCTATTTTATATACAATCCCATCTTTTCATAATCCGACCAATTTTAGTATGAACGCTAAGAAGAGGGAAGAAGTGATGGAGATATGTAATGAAATTGGATTACCTATTATTGAGGACGCGGTATATCAAGATTTATGGTTCGATGCACCAGTTTCAAAGCCTTTAAAGGCATATGATAAAAATGGTATCGTGCTACATATTGGAAGTATGTCCAAAGTCATTAGTCCTGGTTTAAGAATTGGGTGGGTTGTTGGATCAGAATCAGTTATTCAAAGATTAGCAGATATAAAAATGCAAACTGATTATGGTTCAAGTTCTATATCCCAGCAGATTGCAGCGGAGTGGTTTGAAAATGGATTGTATGATGAACATTTACAGTTTGTAAGAAGTGAATTGAAAAAACGTAGAGATTTTATGATAAGTATGTTAGAAAAGTATTGTAGTGGCATTGCAACTTGGCATGAGCCAGTAGGAAGCTTTTACATTTGGCTACATATAAATCTACCAATTTCGAATCGTAGTTTATTTGAAAAAGCTTTACAAGAAAGGGTGTTGTTAAACCCAGGCACTTTGTATGATAGAAGTGCTAACCAATTTTTACGTCTTTCTTATTCCTATGCAACTGTAGAAGAAATTGAAGTTGGAATAAAAAAGATTGCGCAATTAATTAAAGGGTAAAAGGAGAAAACCATGAAACAATATGTGATTTGCCAAATTATCGATGGGGATAAATATTTAGCTGCTTATGCAGAGACAAAACAGGATGCAGTTGAAAAAGCAGAACTGTTAGGATTAAGAACCGGAAACCGTTACATAGTAATTACCGCAGAAGAAGCTGAAGGGTTAACTTATCCTTAAATAATGGGAGAGTACATAAGAAGTAAATAAGCCTAATAATGTACTATATTATTAGGCTTATTTACTATTAAAGTGTGACAGGGAAAATAATATAATTATGAGTCAAGTTGGCGGAAATACCGATTTGTTTTTCGATCCTGATTGCCGTCTCTATATTCATCAACATATTGTCTGAAGTTCCAGGATTGTAAAAACTTATTAGCTGCATTATAACCAGAGTTATAGAGCCATTCTTTCTCTTCTTTAGTTAGTTGAAAATTAGTACTGGTAATGATTCCTGTTGGAATTGTAATAGTTCTAGCCTTTGATTCTTTATCTAAATGACGTAAATCATGAGCTTGCATCATCGTTTTAAATAATCCTTTGAACATGGAAATAGGTTCGTCATAGTGGGCGGGATCAGCTTGAATCTCATCTTTTACAAAATGAAATCCAAAGGTAGGCCAGCGAGGAGAAGTCGGTGAATCGAAAATCCAAATTGGGTAATTACTTAAAATACCGCCGTCAACCATATAACAAGGTTGTTTCCATTTTGGGGTTCTCCATTTCACTGGTTCGAAGAAGAAAGGAATGGTTCCACTCATTCTTACTGCTTTAGCGATAGAGAAGCGATAATTTAAAAATCCGTAGTTTGGCAAGTCATCAGGAAAAATAACCATTTTACCATTGCTTATATCTGAAGCGATAATTTTGAGTTTATTCAAATCGGGTAAGTCTGTAAACAAATGAATTCCTTTTTTTCTAAGCAGGTCTTCTAGCCATTCTTCGAGAAATACATTTGAATAAATACCTAGAGTAGACCAAGCGCTTAATCCTTTACCAATAAAGGGGATTTTATCAAGAAAAGTTTTTTTAGTGAATTTTTCATAATCAATGTCTGTTACAATCGTCTTTAATTCGGAACAAGAATATCCTGCTGCTAGAAGAGCTGCAATAATAGCGCCGGCTGATGTTCCAGCTAAACGTTCCCATTCATATCCTTTTTCGGCTAACGCGCAAATTGCCCCTACATGAGCAATTCCGCGTACACCGCCTCCTTCAAAAACACCATCAATTTTCATTGAACATACTTCCTTTCTAAAAAATGAAAATGGAAAAAAAGCACGTATTGTACGTGCTTTTTTACAATAGTTTTTAAGTTTACTAGCAGCCTACAAAGCCGCCCCAACAGCTAGCTCCGATGATGATTAGAAGGATAAATAAAACGATTAATAAAGCGAAACCTCCATAACCACAACCGCCACCACAACTACCGCCGTAACCGTAACCACCGCCGTAACCGCCGCAACTATATCCGTAACCCATGTGGAATTCCTCCTTAAATTAAAAATAAAAATGAACGAGGGGAAAATGTACTGGAAGAAATAAAGAATTATCGTGTTTGTAGGAACAATGTATACTATGCTTTTTTAAACTTGTTCGCGTACGAGGGATAAGCCCGTTTTTTGGAGGGCTTGTTGAATTTACAATGAATGAAGTATAATCTTTGTGCTATGATACAAATAAGTATGTAAATGTAAGGAGAATTTATGGAACAGAAAATTGAAATATTAATTGATAAATATGAACTAACACATTTGAAACAGGAACTTATTAATACTGTATTTCCTTGTGTAAAAGTTGTGCCAAAACAACAGGAAATAATTGCGATAGGCAGTTCGAAAATGGGCGGAGTTCCTGATTTGCCAAATACATTTGAATATCCAACATACAAAGAGAATCCGTTACGTTTTATCGCACAATTTAATTTAAGTGATTTACAAAACGTTGGTATGGATCATAATCTTCCTAAGACAGGGATGTTATATTTCTTTAGTATTGAAAATTACTTTGAAGAAGATGTGGATCCAACCGAAGCTGGACGTGTACTTTATTATGATATCCCTGTAGAGCAATTACGTAGAGCAGATGAAATACAAGCGAAATATAACCAGTGTGCAATTACTTTTGAACTGACGTATAAATTACCGGAGCTTTTCATTGAAGATGAGGCGGATTCAGATCGTTTCTTGCAATTACTTGAAGAGCTAATCCCAGACAACTATGATAATCATCAAATGTTTGGAGAACCATTCTCTGTACAAGATGAGGTATTGTACGAGACTGGACAATATATGGGGATAGATCCACAGCATATGACGCTCTTATTCCAAATTGATTCAGATACTAAAAATTGTAATATGATGTGGGGAGATTTAGGGATGCTTTATTTCTGTATTGGAAATGAAGACTTGAAAAATCGCCATTTTGAAAATACATGCTGTGTGTTACAAACTTGCTAAAAGAACAACCCTTTTAAAAATGTTAAATATGCATAATCTCATATGACCTATTTTGAAAAGTATTGTATACTCTGAAACTATACGATACTTTTTTGTATAGTTATAGAATGTAAGGAGTGACAAGATGGGAAAGACAAGTAAGTATGTGACAGCTGCCGCACTTTGTTCAACTATAGTAATGGGAGGCTTACAGGCGTCAGCTGTATCTTATGCGGCTACGAATCCGACTACAGTGACAACACAATCAGATGCAACGTTGTTAAATGATTTCAGAAAAGAATTAAAAAAACAGATTGATAATAGAGAAGAAAATATTACAATCACATATAAAACAAAAGATAGAAATGCTAGAAATATTATGGACCAATTGTATGGCGAGTTTAATAAAATTGTAGATGCTGATGAGTATGTAAAATATAATGTAGCGTCTACTA
Organism: Bacillus cereus group sp. BfR-BA-01523; assembly: GCF_022662615.1. NCBI lineage: Bacteria > Bacillati > Bacillota > Bacilli > Caryophanales > Bacillaceae > Bacillus > Bacillus cereus group sp. BfR-BA-01523. The sequence continues at coordinate 417,400 of NZ_JAKUDX010000004.1, read as the reverse complement.
AATATTCTATAAAAGGGATGCCAGGGAATTATACATTTACATTACAAGTGAAGTATCGTGAATCAAAAGAGCAAACACAGTATGTAAAGTCTCAGGCGAAAGCAATTGTAAATTCTATCATTAAACAAGGCATGGATGAACATGAAAAAGTGAAAGCTATTCATGATTATGTTGTGAAAGAAGTATCATATGATACTTCTTATCAAGCATATACAGCGTATGATGCGTTAGCGAATCGTTCTGCCGTTTGCCAAGGATATACATTGTTAACATATCAATTACTAAAAGAAGCAGGTATTCAAAATCATATTGTAACAGGTACAGGGAATGGACAAGCTCACGCATGGAATTTAGTGAACATTGATAACAAGTGGTACCACCTTGATACTACATTCGATGATCCAGTTCCTGATAAAGCTGGGCGCGTAACATATTCATATTTTAATATGTCTGATGAACAATTAAGCAAAGACCATGAATGGGATCGTAGTGAATATCCAGCGGCAACTACAAGCTACTTCAACGAATTAACAAGCAAAATAAAAGCCGGTAGTTCAAAAACTGCTGTATATGAACAAATGTTAAAAGAAACAAATTTAAAGTATTTATCTGCACAATACGGAGCGGAAAATTACAATGAGTTTAAGAAAAAATTACAGCAACAATTTGCTTCCAAGCCAGAAAAAGTAGAAGTACGATATAAGCAGTCAATGGATGGAACGATGCAAGATATAAAGAAAGTACTAGATGAAATAGCTTGGCCAAAAGGTGCAAAGCGTGTATCTTATCAAGTTGCGCCATATAGTGCAATGGCAGGTTATTCATTAGCGACAATTACATTTACGTATTAATGAAAAAGAGCATCTTTAAAAGGTGCTCTTTTTGTGTTTGATTTATAATATCGTTGACTATTTAGAATTGCGTGATAAAATAATTGAAAATAGAGGATGTGATAGCTGAATGAATTTGTTCGAAAATAATATATTTGCATTGATATATTTTTGTCTAGTAATCGGGCTTATCGTTTTGTTTTTTGTATCATTTACTCTGTTCATTAAAAGATTATTGCAAAAAAACACTATGAAAAAACAACATGTGATTAATATGAATCAGAAGTTAGATCGGATTATTGAATTGCTTGAAAAAGATAAAAAAGAATAATGGAAGATGGATAAAAAGGAGAAGCAGATGGCGAATTATATAAAGGAATTACGTGAAAAAATAGGGCATGATTATGTTATTTTGAATTTTGCGGGAGGTTGTGTATTTAATGAATTTGGTGAAGTGCTTCTGCAAAAAAGAGGAGACTTTAATGCTTGGGGATTTCCAGGCGGTGCAATGGAGATCGGGGAATCTGCGGCAGAAACTGCGATTCGAGAAATAAAAGAAGAAACAGGATATGATGTGGAAATTGATGAGCTCATTGGTGTGTATACGAAATATTTTCAAGCATATCCGAATGGAGATCAGGCACAGGCAATTGTAATATTCTTTAAGTTTTCAATCGTTGGAGGGAATACAAAAATAGACGGTGATGAAACGTTAGATTTGCAGTTTTTCCCTTTAGACAAAATGCCGCCATTGTTTAATAAACAACATGAAGATTGCTTGCAGGATTTATTAGAGAAAAGAGTAGGGGTATATCGTTAACGTATAAAAAAGAAGCTAAATGAGATTAGCTTCTTTTTTATGTTCTATTTCCACCAATCATCAAACATTGACGCTGGTACTTGTCTTTTATGTTCACTCACTTTGTAACGCTTCTCGATCTTTTCAGCAACGTCAGCTGGAACGGATTTACCTTCTAAATAGTCATCTAATTGATCGTAAGTAATGCCTAGCTCTGTTTCATCAGCTTGACCTGGTTTTTCATCTAATAAATCAGCTGTTGGCATTTTTAAGTAAAGTCGCTCGTCTGCACCTAATTCTTGTAATAAATCACGTCCTTGGCGTTTCGTTAATCCCGTTAATGGTAATAAATCTGCACCGCCATCTCCGAATTTTGTGAAGAAACCTGTTACAGCTTCAGCAGCATGATCAGTTCCGATAACGAGTAGCCCTTGTTGTCCGCCGATTGCGTATTGTGTAACCATACGGATACGCGCTTTAACGTTCCCTTTATTGAAATCTGTTAATGATTCGCCTAATAAGTTTTCGTATTGATTTGAGAAAGCATCAACTGTTGAAGCGATATCAAAAGCAACAGACTGATCAGCTTGAATAAATTGTAATGCTAATTGTGCATCATCTTCATCTTTTTGTACTTTGTATGGAAGACGTACGGAGATAAACGTTGCGTTACCACCTTCATTACGAACTTCTTCGATTGCAAGCTGTGCTAAACGTCCTGCCAGTGTAGAGTCTTGTCCGCCGCTAATTCCAAGTACAAATCCTTTTGCACCTGTAGTTTTTAAATAATCTTTTAAGAAATCAATTCGTTTACGAATTTCTACTTTCGGATCAATTACAGGCTGAACATGTAATGCTTTCATAATTTGTTCTTGTAATGTCATTATGTTTTCCTCCTATTCATATTAAAGCGGTAAATAAGTTTATATGTATATTGGTACATACTTCTATCCTTTATTATTTCGCAAAACTAACGAATATACAATAGGATGCGTGTATGAATGTAGTCATTATAATGAAACTGTTTTATATAAGCAATTGTTTAAAACCTTTCAATAATGTAAGGTTTTTGTCATTTGAATCGATGGAAGGTATTTCCGAACTTTACTAATATAAAAGTATAGTTAGTAGAAGGGCGGAGAAGTAGTATGAACATTAGAGAACTCGCATTTCGAAATGTAACGCGAAATAGACGAACATACTCAGCTTATTTTTTGAGTAGTGCATTTGCAATTATGGCCTTTTTTGTGTATTCATTTTTTGCGTTTCATCCGGCATTAAGTGCTGGAGAATTAGGACAGTACGTATTCGTAAGTATGTCTTTTGCGCAGTCTATTATTTACTTATTTACATTCTTCTTTATTTTATATTCAATGGGAATGTTTTTAAAAACGAGAAAGCGTGAACTAGGAATTTTAATGATGTTAGGTATGACGAAATATCAATTAAAGCGTCTTATCTTCTTTGAAAATATAATGATTGGAATAGGGGCAATAATTTTTGGGATTCTTTCAGGTATGTTGTTTTCAGGAATATTAATATTTGTAGCTCCGATGATATTAAAACTAGATATCTCTTTATCCTATTACATACCGATGAAAGCGATTGTTGTAACGAGTATTATGTTTTTCGTATTATTTATGATCATTTCATTGTTTAGTGCAGGAATGGTTCGTAAAAATAAAATTATGAAATTGTTTAGAGGATCAGCAGAGGCGAAGCCAGAACCGAAGGCATCTATAATTTCTTCTATATTAGCAGTAGTATTGCTTAGTGCTGGTTATGCAGGAGCTCTTATGTCAAATGGTGCAATGGTATTTATAATGATGATTCCTGTTACAACGGTAGTCATTATTGGTACGTATTTGCTGTATAAGCAGTTGAGCGTCTTTATTATTCGATTATGTAAAAAAAGCAAACGTTTCTATTGGACACAGACAAATATTATTACTTTGTCAGATTTAGCATACCGTATGAGAGATAATGCAAGGATGTTCTTTATTGTAACAATTATTTCAACAGTAGCATTTTCAGCAATAGGTACATTAGTTGGGTTTGCTTCGATGACGAAAGAAATTATGGACAGACCAATTGCGTTTCACTATCAGTCTAAGCAAGGTAATAGCAATGAGTCACAGCATCTGAAAATCATTGACGAAGGATTAAAGAAACATAATATAGCAGCTTCAAAAATAAATATTTCATCGAAGAAAACGGAGGAGCAGTCGTTAAGAAGCGCCATTTTTATAAAAGAATCAGATTATAAAGAATATGCAAAGTTAACAGGAGAACCATTTAATACTGTATCAAATAAAGAGGCTTTATTTTTGTCAGTCGAAATACCCGGACCACCGATGAAAGAAAGAAAAGAAATTACTTTACCAAATATGAATGAACCTTTAAATGTGAAAAAAGTTAATACTTCTTCATTAAGTAAAATACTAAGAGGTAATGTGTATGTAATCTCTAAAAATCAATATGATTCATTACAAGATGGATTTAAAGAAGAAAAAGATTATATGTATAAAACACAATCCGCGAAAGATGAAATTGAGGTCGGTAAGGAACTTACGCTTCAGATGAAGCCTTATGAAGAACATTCAACGTTTAGTGCAGAAGAGTACGATCAAAATCAAAGTCTACAAATCGCAGGACCCATTTTATTTGTAGGTTTCTTTATTGGTATTGTATTTTTCGTTTGTGCAGGAAGCTTCCTTTACTTCCGTTTATTTTCAGATTTGGAGGACGATACTCGTTTATTTGAAATGATTCGAAAAGTTGGATTGACGAGAGGGGAATTATCGAAAGTAGTCACAATCCGCTTAGCGCTTTTATTCTTCGTTCCAGTTGGAGTTGCAACATTACACGGGGCAGTAGCATTAACTGCGTTAGGACAAATGTTTGAGTACTCACTGTTTAAAGAAAATACAATTGTATTAAGTATTTTCGTAGGTATTCAAGTTGTATACTTCTTAATTATAAGATCGCGTTATTTAAAACAATTGAAAGAAAGATTGAATATTCGTTAAATGTGTTTTTTTAACTTTTGTACTATATTTTCTAAAAAGAGTAAGGCATTACCAAATGTATAGTGATAAAATGAAAATAGCGAGGTGAAAAAAATAATAGAGAGTAAGGGGGGAGTAACATGAAAGCAACAGGAATTATTCGAAAAGTAGATGAATTGGGACGGATAGTTATTCCTAAAGAATTACGAGATGTATTAGGAATACAAATCAAATCACCACTTGAAATTTTTGTAGAAGAAGACAAAGTCATTTTACAAAAATATCAACCTTACAATGCTTGTCAAATAACAGGTGATGTTTCAGACCAAAATATTTCATTAGCAAATGGAAACATTACTGTTAGTATAGAAGGCGCAAAACATGTAATAAAAGAAATTGAGCAGTTTTTGAACAAGAGTAAGATTTAGTCTTAATTTATCCCGCTATTTGTGGGCAGTAAAACTCCCACCTCAAAACTCGGCTGAAGCAAAGAAGTTAGGTGGGAGTCGGGCTGCCCGTAAAAGCCCGATTGGTGAGGGCTAATAATCAGTGGGGGATGAACACCACCCACTGATTATAGTTTCACTTTATATTATTCTATTGAAAAACTGAAAAAGAAAAGGACCATTAATGGTCCTTTTCTTTTGTTTATTGAGAAACATTTGAGAGGAAGGGAAATGGAACGAATAAAACGAATGTTAAATCTAAACGCATTCAATAGTGGTCTGAAATGAAAATAATATATTTTCAGGAGGGATTACGATGAATAGTAGTACAGCGAATAAACAAAAAGGCATTAAATTAATTCCGTTTACTGTAAATAAAGTGGTTGAACAAGTAAATGAAATTCCACCAGGTGTACAATTGATTCATGCTCCGCAAGTATGGGAAAAGAGCGCGAAAGGAAAAGACATTGTCGTTGCTGTTTTAGATACAGGTTGTGATGTAAATCATGTAGATTTAAAAGATCGTATTATTGGTGGGAGAAATTTCACAAAAGATTATGAAGGAAATCCCAATATTTATCTTGATAATAATGGGCATGGTACTCATGTAGCGGGGACAATTGCAGCGACTGAAAATGGAGTGGGTGTACTAGGAGTCGCACCACTTTCTAAAATGTTAGTTTTAAAAGTATTAGCTGGAGATGGTTCTGGAAGTTATGAGCAAATTATTGAGGCCATTCATTATGCTGTAAATTGGAGAGGACCGAATAAAGAGAAAGTAAGAATTATTTCAATGTCACTTGGTGGTCCGCAAGATGTACAAGAGTTACATGAAGCTATTCAAAATGCGGTAAAACAAGACGTACTTGTCGTGTGCGCTGCAGGAAATGATGGAGATTGTAACGATGATACTGAAGAATTAGATTTTCCAGGTGCTTATTCTGAAGTAATTGAAGTAGGTGCTGTTAATTTAGAACGGAAAATTTCATGCTTTAGTAATTCAAATCAAGAAATTGATTTAGTAGCGCCGGGTGATGAAATACTGTCTACGTATCCAGAGGGGAAATATGCGGTATTAAGTGGTACTTCAATGGCGACGCCGCATGTCGCTGGGGCGCTAGCACTTCTCATAAAGCAGTGTGAGAGAGAGTATGGTAGAAAATTATCAGAGCCGGAAATATATGCGCAACTTATAAAAAGGACTGTACCTTTAGGGTATGAACGTACATCTGAAGGGAATGGATTAATAGATTTATTAAAAGAATAGTAATTACTAAAAAACATCTCATATTTATATGAGATGTTTTTTAGTATGGTTCTGTCGCATGTATTACAACATCTAATAAACCAGGGAATCGAGCATTTAAATCATCTTCACGAATTGAAATGAAACGTTGCGTACCTTCAAGACGTGTGTACATCACACCTGATTCACGTAACACTTTGAAATGATGAGATAAAGTTGATTTTGCAATTGGAATGTTTAACGCACCACAAGATTGTTCATTTTTCTCTAGTAGCATAGTTACAATTTGTAAACGAATTTGATCGCTAAGTGCATATAAGACAGAAGAGAATTGAATTTCTGCTCGATTTGGATGATAGAGAGTACGCATTTTTTCACCTGCTTGTATAAGTTAATATATTTGCACTATAACATATAAAGTGGTATATTTCTATTGTTCGAATATAATCGAACAATAGAAATATAGGGGGATAAAAAATGAAGTATACAAAATTGCAAAAGGCAGGACTAAATATTTCGAAGTTGGGGTTAGGAACAAACGCTGTTGGGGGACATAATTTATATGCAAATGTGAATGAAGAAGAAGGAAAACAAATGATTGAAGAAGCGATCCAACAAGGAATTACATTTTTTGATACAGCAGACTCGTATGGGTTTGGCAGATCAGAAGAATTAGTAGGAGAAGTATTAAAAGGAAAACGCCACGAGTTTGTACTTGCTACAAAAGGTGGAATTCAGCCGTTATTAAATGGAGAGGTTCATATTAATAATGAACGAAGCTATTTAAGAAATGCTGTGGAAAATAGCTTAAGAAGATTACAAACTGATTATATTGATTTATATTATTTACATTTTACAAATCCTGAAACAAGTTACATAGATTCAATTGGAGAACTTACTCGCCTAAAAGAAGAGGGGAAAATTCGTTCAATTGGAATATCTAACGTAAATGTAGAGCAATTAAAAGAAGCGAATCAGCACGGACATATAGATGTTGTACAATCACCGTATAATATGTTGGATCGTGCTGCTGGGGAAGAACTTTTGCCATATTGTATAGAATCAGGTATTTCATTTATACCGTACGGGCCTCTTGCTTTTGGGATACTAGGCGGGAAATATACAGAAAATTTTAAATTAAACGAAGGCGATTGGCGTCAAAGTGTAAATCTATTTGAAGAAAATACATATAAGAGTAACTTTAAGAAAGTTGAGAAGTTAAAAGGCTTATCTAAAGAAAAGAATCTCGAAGTATCGCATTTAGCTTTAGCGTGGTTATTAAACAAAAAAGGAATTGATACTGTTATTCCTGGCGGGAAGCGGGCAGAGCAAATAAGAGAAAGTGTAAGAGCAGTGGATGTTTCATTGAATGAAAAAGTTATGAAAGAGATTGAATCTATTTTAGAAGATTAGTTAAAAAGAGAAGAAATACATGAAGGAGCTTTTGAGTACAGGGGGTAAAAAAAGTAGACAAATAATAGAAATGTATTGTAATAAAATTATGGGGAAATCCAAAAAAATAAAAAATCCCTAAAGAGATAGGGATTTATATATCGGCATATAGTTCCTTGGAAAAGGATATACTTAGTTTAACATATAGGAATACTTACATTTGTGAAATAGATGTGAAAGTAATGTGAAAAATGCCATAATAAAAAGCACTGTTTTAGCTAAAACAGTGCTTTTCGTTTAGATTGAACTGTTGCCGCATTTTCATCATGTATTCCTGCTTCTTTAATAATTCGTTTTTTTACTTTATTTAATAGATGGTCTACTGCCTCACCAAAATAGTTAGCTTCGCTTTTTGTGCGGGCTTCTCGTAAACATTTATAGTTTTCTAGCAGTTCCTCTTTTTCGGTGTTTGTTAAGAAATCTTCTATTTTCTTTTTTGTCATACGAAACACCCTTTCTTCTGACAAACGACGCAATAGAAAATATTTATTTTTTATTATAACAATAATTTTTAGAGAAAGTATAGACTAACGTCGTAATAGTTTGTCAATTTCTTGGATTTTCTCATCAGCTTTCCCAATTTGCGTATTTTTAGCCTGTTCACCACCAAGAGCTTGGTGAAGTAAAAACGTTTGACCGGAAATAGCGGTCACAATGGAGACTTTTATAATTTCTTTTATTAAGGTGACATCGAATAAAACGAGTCCAAGAAGTGCGGCGAGGCTACCTGTAAAAATATCAGTTAAAAATCCAAAATGAAAAAAAGTTTTTAAACGGCGTGGAAGCAATAACTTGCCTTGGTTATTGATCAGATGGGAAACGAAGCCAGTAATGCCACCAACGAGAACAGCGGTTAGCCATTGATACATTTCCATCGAATCCACTCCTTTTAGTGAATAAGATTCGATAATTTGATATTGATTCCTTTTAATATTTCATATAAGCATATTGAGAAAGTTTGTTTAGGTTTATTCCGTATTTAATTTAATTATAACAGAAAAATCTGATATATTTCAGTCTATTGTATGAAGCGGTTATTCCTTAATATGAATGTAGAAAGGGGTGCGTGATATGAATATAGATTATCGAATAAGAAGTGTAGATGGTTATACAAAAAATATAGGGGAATTAGTAAGCATGCTGGAACATACGAGGGCTGTAACATTACAGGAAATAAACGAGCTATCAGTTGAGCAATTAGATTTAATTATGCCGAGTGGAGGGAATTCCATCGGAGCGTTACTAAAGCATATAGCAGCTATTGAAAAAGCACATCAGCTTATTTCATTTCAAAAGCGTGACTTTACAAAAGAAGAATTAGAAATATGGGAAGATGCACTGTATTTAGGGGAAGCAGGGAAATCTATTCGTGGCTATGACATACCGTATTATGTACAACTTTTGCAAAAAGTGAGAGAAGAAACACTAAAGTGTTTGAGTGAACAGGATGACGAATGGCTAATGTCAGAAAGAAAGTGGCCTAATGGCGTAGCGTATAATCAGCACTACCTTTGGTTTCATGTGCTAGAAGATGAAATTAGTCATCGCGGACAAATTAAAATGCTAAAAAATAAGTTATTTGAAAATTACGTTAAATGAGGTAGCTTTTTAAATCAATATTCCATATAATGAGAGTAATTAAAATAAGAACGGGGTGATGTATTATGGCGAAATTAACTTATATGAATAATAAACCAAATACAAAGGTGGACGGAAAGGGCGATACTCTATAAGTGAGCGCACGATCCTTCCACTAAGTTCAAACTAGGGAGGATATCAATTTGGATCAAAATATTTTAGAATCTTTCGGATGGGATTCTTTTTTTGAAGAACAAGCTGTAGAGAACTATGAAGTAGGGCGTATTTTACTTGAGCATAAGCATATATATCGGATTATTTGTAATGATGGTGAATATGTAGCGGAACTGTCTGGGAAGTTTCGTCATGAAGCGTTAACGAAGGGAGATTATCCGGCAGTTGGGGATTGGGTATATATAAAGAAAATAGAAAATGAGAAAAAGGCAATTATTCACCGTATTTTTCCGAGAAGAAGTTCTTTTTCAAGACAAGAAGCTGGTAACAGAACTGAAGAACAAATTATCGCAACAAATGTAGATTATCTATTTTTAGTGAATGCACTTAACCATGATTTCAACGTAAGAAGGATGGAACGTTATTTGCTGGTGGCTTATGAGAGCGGTGCAATGCCTGTTATTGTTTTAACGAAGAGTAGTTTATGTGAAGATGTGGAACAGAAAATTGCAGAAACTGAAGCGGTAGCAATCGGTGTTCCTATATTTGTTGTTGATAGCTTAGTGTACGTCGGAATAGAATCATTGCAACAATTTGTCTCACCAGGAAAAACAGTTGCTTTAGTTGGATCTTCAGGTGCAGGAAAATCTACTTTGTTAAATGCATTAATAGGAACAGATGTAGCAAAAACCGGAGATATACGTGAAGAAGATAGTAAAGGAAGACATACGACAACTCACCGTGAATTGTTCCAATTACCGAGTGGCGGTTTAGTAATTGATACTCCTGGTATGAGGGAACTTCAGCTTTGGGAAGGAAGCGCGGCAATTCAAACTACATTTTCTGATATTGAAGATCTTGCAAATACTTGCCGCTTTCGAGATTGTAAACATGAGAATGAACCAGGATGCGCAGTGCATAAAGCGATTGATAACGGGCTAATGACGATAAATCGTTTGCAAAGCTATAAAAAGTTGCAAAGAGAATTAGCGTATTTTATGAGAAAACAAGATGCTATTCTCGCAAGAGCTGAGCGTGATAAGTGGAAGAAGATTTCTAAACAACATAAAAAAATGTAAAAAACCAAAGGACTATTCCTTTGGTTTTTTGTATTTGTAAATTTTATAATAATATTATTCATATATATAGACAAAGGGGGAATATTTGTTTAAACTTTACAAGGTGTTTATCAAAAACGAATTGTAAAAATAGAGGATAGGGAATGGGATATATTCATAATTGGTTATTTATCTTTAAAACTTAATATTTAAATGCAGGAGGTTTATAATGAGTAAACTGTTAAGGTGGTTTCGAGATATAAAAGTAGCAAAAAAGCTATTAATTTCATTTTTGATAATTTTAATTGCAGCTGTCTCTATTATTGGAGGAATGTCTTATCAAACGGCTAAAAAGAATTTTGAATCACAAATTACGAGTAGTGCTCACGATAATATAAAAATATTAGATAATTTAATCAATCAAATGATTGAGGCGAAATTTAACGAAGTAAATAACTTTGCACGAGTGATTCATAGTGATATGTATCAAGGAGATAATCAAGATGAATTAAGAAAGGTGTTATCTCAATATATTAATTTAAATAAAGATATTGAACAAGTATATGTTGCCGGCAATGATAAGAAGTTTGTGCAAGAACCAAATATACAAATGGCAGCAGATTATGATCCAACAACTCGTTCTTGGTATAAAGATGCAGTGAGTAAACAAGGTGGAATCGTGGTCACTGAACCGTATAAGGCGAAAGGAAATGGACATATTGTCGTAACGATCGCGAAACAAACAGAAGATAAAAATGGTGTTGTTGCGGTAGATTTAAGTTTAGAGAATTTATTGAAAACAACAAAGTTAATCAATATTGGTAAAAAAGGATATACTTTCATTTTAGATGGAAAACAAAAAATAATTGCGCATCCTCAAGAAAAACCAGGAGATAAAGCAGCTGATTCTTGGGCAAAGAGAATTTACGAAGATAATCAAGGCACTTTTTCATACACGTATGATGGTAGTGAAAAGAAAATGGTATTTGCTACAAACTTAAAAACAGGTTGGAAAATCGGTGGAACGATGTACTCAAATGAAGTAATTGAAGCTGCTCAGCCTGTATTTTATAATATGTTAATTGTTATGCTTATTTCATTAGTTGTAGGAGGGGCACTTATTTATTTCGTAACTCTTTCTATTACAAAACCTTTAAAGAGATTAGTTGCCACTTCTAAAGAAATAAGTGAAGGAGATTTAACGCAAACAATTGAAATTCATTCAAACGATGAAATCGGTCAACTTGCAAAAGGTTTTAATGAAATGACAGATTCACTAAGAACGTTAATTGGAAGAATTAATACTTCAGCAGGGCATGTTGCAGCTGCATCTGAAGAGTTAACAGCAAGTGTGAGACAAGCGAGTGAAGCGACTGAACAAATTACATCAGCAATGGATGAAATATCAAGTGGTGCAACGACGCAAACAGCAAGCGTAGAAAATGGTGCTATGTTACTGTTTGATGTAACAGAAGGGATTCAGCATGTAGCAAATAGCTCATCATCTATTAATACTGCTTCTGCTCACACTCGCGAAAAAGCAGAAGATGGTGGAAAGCTAGTTGGAAAAACAGTAAATCAAATGCAATCTATTGCGGAATCTGTTTCACAGTCAGATGCTGTTATTCAGTTGTTGAATAACAAATCAAAGCAAATTGGTGATATTTTAGAAGTTATTCAAAATATTGCAGATCAGACAAATCTTCTAGCTTTAAATGCAGCAATTGAGGCTGCAAGAGCTGGTGAGCATGGAAGAGGCTTTGCAATTGTTGCTGATGAAGTACGAAAATTAGCAGAACAATCTAGTGTATCATCAAGTGAAATTAGTAAATTAATTTGTGAAATACAAGATGATATGAGTAAGACAGTAAAATCTATGAATAATGTAAATGAAGAAGTGCAATCTGGACTTGTTATCGCAAATGAAACAAAACAAAATTTCACTGAAATTTTACAATCTACAAATGAAATTGCTGACCAAATTAAAACGATGGTTGAAACAGCTAATGGGATGTCAAAAGGTGCAAATGAAGTATCTATTTCGGTTGGTCAAATTGCTATGACGGCACAAAATAATGCGACGAGTACACAAAGTGTTGCAGCGTCAGCTGAGGAGCAGTTAGCTTCTATGGAAGAAATTGGTTCTGCGGCTGGTACACTATCTCAAATGGCTGAAGAGTTACAAGTATTAATTGAAAGATTTAAAGTATAAAAAGGGGAGGCTGTCTCAAAATAGCATTAGTGCTATTAGAGACAGTCTTTTAGCTGATAAACGGATTAGAGGTTCGATGTATTTAATGTTTGTCGAAAAATAGAGGAATTTGTTAAGCGGGTGTATAATTAATATAATATAGACTACGTTTAAAGGAGATCAGTATGGGAGTGTATTGGGGAACGAAAAGACATTCTTGGCTTAGCTATGTCTCGTTTTGGTTAAGCATTTTATTCTTTGTTGCTTTTTTAATTGAAGTGTTTGTATTTAAAACACTTTCAAATAGCTCATTACAAATCGTTAAATACTTTTATTTTATATTTGTTCCATTAAATATCATTCTTAGTTTAAGGTTATTATTTAAGAAGAATGAAAAGAAAATATTACCGATTTTTAGTTTAATTGTATCACTATTATTTGCAAGTTTAATTATAGTGTTAGCATTAGCAGCTACAGGAAAAGTCTTATGAGGAGAGTGATATAAATTACTCTTCTTTTTTGTGGTTTTTTAAGAGTTATAAGTAGTGTGTAGGGAATAAGGAAAGTGATAAGTTATCAGTAAGAGGACGTACTAGTGAATAGAGAGTGAACTGAAAATACTATATGTTTTGTATGTGTTTATAAAGCAAATGAATGCAGTAAGATTCGTGATATATGGTACAATAAACATGGATAGTGATAGAGATAAAGGGTATATAAAATACTCATCGTTTTTTAGTAAGAGAGGGGTTATCTTATGCTATACGAGGATTTGATGACATTATTCCAAGCTGCTCCGATAAAATTAGATAGAGGTGGCTGGAAATATATAATCCAGGAACAAAATGATAATTATGAAATTGTTGATGAAATGTTAAAAAAGCAAATGAATGTTGAATTGTATTTTAATGAGTATGATGAGGTGAAAATCACTTTATATAAAGATGGAAGCCCTATTACTACTATGCAAAGAATTGCTATTTCAAAAGTTGAGTTGGATGAAGAGGAAGACGGCATTCAATTCGTATTGGAACGCATGCCAAGTCGAATGATTCGTTTGCAATTAAAGCCATATCTTGCAGTAGAAATGGGGCCGTACTGGGAAGTATGTGAAGACTGTGAATGAAGATGAAAAACATCCGTATACACGGATGTTTTTTTATGTTTTTTGAAGTTGTTTAAAGGCAATAATCGGTAGTAAAATGATGCTCACCCAACCGATAATAGGGTATAGAATATGAAGTAATTCACTATATCCAATGAAACTAAAACAATAACTAATTAGTAATATGAAGTAAATAATGTTATTACTTTTCCATCCGGTAATGGATTGCATTTGTTTTGTCATTCCGAATATATTCCCAACTAATGTGGTGAATACTTCACCAAAAATGATAAGAACAAAGAAAAAATGGAAAGTTGCATTAAACCTTCTTACAACTTCAGCCATTGGGATGTTGTATTGATAAAATTGTTCAACTGATAATATTGCTAAATGGCTACATAATAAAATAAAGCAAAGCCCCGCGCCGCCTAAAATACCACCCCATAAAATAGCTTTTCGATCTTTTACTTCACTGGCCAATGGGACGAGAACACTTTGGGCGAGAGAAAGATTTAATGCAACATATGTAATAGGGCTAGTAATCCATTTCATATTCCAACTTTCTGTAGGAACGGTGTCAATAATAGGAGTTGTACCATGAATAAAGGTTGTAATAGCAAGTCCGATAATGAAAATCATCATAATAGGTACGACAAGTGTATTCACTTCAAAAACACCTTGTAATCCCCGGCTCCCAATAATGAGGCAGGCGATGACTGTGATGAAAATACCAAGTTGTCTCGGGAGACGAAGTTGTTCTTCAAATACTGCCCCGGCTCCTGATAACATAACGCTAGTTACGCCAAATAATACGAGTAATAATAAAGTATTTACGACATTTCCAAATACATCCCCAAATAAATATTTATTAAATTCTTGCGCTGAAAATGCCCCGATTTGTGATGAAAGTAACATCATTTTTGTACCGAGCCAAATAAAAAAAAATCCACTTATACATATGCCAATGGTTCCGTACAATCCGTTAACTGTAAAAAATTCGACAATTTCTCGCCCAGTAGCAAATCCAGCTCCAACGACCGTTCCGATATAAGTAGCAGCGACTTTCTTTGCTACTTGCCATTGTTGATTGTCCATGTTATCCCTCTTTCTTCTATGATGAGCTTGACTTACTATTATGCATATGTGTGAGCTTGGACAATTAGACATATGAAGTAGTTGAAAGGATACATGAATTATATGATATTAGGGAAATATTAAGGTTGTTAAAACTTTGTTACATATAAGCTGTTCATTCAAAAGAATAGGGAATGTATGGTAAAATGAAGTTAGGTCATTAAAAGATAGTAACATGATAAGAGGAGTGGATTGTATGAGTACGAAAACGAATGTTGTTGAAGTATTAAACAAGCAGGTAGCAAACTGGAATGTATTATATGTCAAACTGCATAATTATCATTGGTATGTGACAGGACCGCACTTCTTTACATTACATGAGAAATTTGAAGAGTTTTATAATGAAGCAGGAACATACATTGATGAGTTAGCAGAGCGTATTTTAGCGTTAGAAGGAAAACCGTTAGCGACAATGAAAGAGTATTTAGCAACTTCAACGGTAATCGAAGGGACAAGCAAAGAGTCTGCAGAAGAAATGGTGCAAATTTTAGTAAACGATTTTTCTGCACTTATTCAAGAATTAAAAGAAGGTATGGAAGTAGCTGATGAAGCTGATGATGAAACATCGGCTGATATGCTATTAGCAATTCATACGACATTAGAACAACATGTATGGATGTTAAGTGCATTCTTAAAATAAACATAAATGGATTAAAGAAAAACTCTATTGAAAAATTCTTTCAATAGAGTTTTTTATAATTTTTCAGTTTTCTTTTATGCTATAATATAGTAAAAAGGAGGCGATACAATGTTTCGCTTTTTCAGAACTGGAAAAGAAGATAGGGAAATTACGAAAGATGAATTAGAACAAGCGATGGCGAAGTTTCTAGAAACGAATGCTAATATCGTTTATACAGTTTTAGTAAATGATGATTACACAGTAAATTATGATTTGTTAAAGCCATATTTACCTGCATTTCCAACAAATTTTTTTCTGATAACGAAGGAAACGCTTGAAGTATTTGAACATACAGAAGAAAATTTAAACCTAGTTAAAGAAATTGATATCGTACAAAAGGCCGTAGATCAATATGTAACAGAAAAAGAAATGTTCCCAATTGTTGAAGATAGCGAAGATCGCCTCATATGCGGAGTGAAGCTAGGACCATATTTAAATCGTATATTAAAAAGAAACTTATATATTTCAGAAAAGCATTATTTAGTTTCAAGTAAACCAGATAAGAAAAAAAAGAATAGTGGGCAGACGTTATGAGAACAACAATAATATTATTGTTGTCTTTTTTTTATTAAAATATTGATTTTTCAGTTTATTTAACTTTATACTACAACTAGTGGATAGGAAGGAGTGGTGTATTATGCGTATACATACATTAACTATTAAATATCATTCTGAGAATCAGGTATTGTTAAGTTGAATTGTAGAATTTAACCATTTATACCGTGACCCTAGAATGATAGGAAGATTGGAGAAGCAATTATTATAAAAGGTTACGGGGGAATTCCTATATGGAAAATAATATGACTTATATTAAGTTATTAAATGAAACGTTACATTGTTATGCAAATAAAGGAAGTTTTGAAGCGTATTCTTATATAATGAATAATGCTAAAGATGTAATAGGTAATGAAGCACAAATATATAATTTTAAATATGCATTAGCAAGTGCAGCAGGACTTGAAGAAGAAGCGTTGCATTTAATGAAGAAAGCAATTATAGAAAATGGATTTTGGTACGGAAGTGAGTATTTAATTTCCGATGATGATTTAAAACCACTACATAAATTTGAAGAGTTTCATAGAATGGTTCAATTATGTAAAGAAAGAGAAGAATTAGCAAAGAAATCGGAACAAGCAGACGTGAAATATAAATACAGCAAACAAACTGAAAATCTACTAATAACACTGCATGGGGATCAAGAAAATATACAAATAATAGAACCATATTGGAACTCTGTAATGGAACAAGGTTTTATGCTAGCATTGCCTCAATCTTCCCAAATTCAATTTTCAGATGGATATGTTTGGGATAATATCGAAAGAGGAAGAGAAGAGTTAAAAGGACATTACAATAAGATTAAAGTGAATAAACCATTTGAGAATATTATTATTGGTGGCTTTTCTGCTGGGGCAAGAGTAGCGTTACATTCCATGTTACAAGGTGAAATAGAAGTGAACGGTTTTATTTTTGTGGCACCGTGGCTCCCGGAAATGGAAGAATGGGAAGAAATGATTGGAATATTGCATGATAAAAGCATAAAAGGATATATAATATGTGGGGATCAAGATGAAGATTGTTTTGAAGGTACACAGCAATTTGTAAAGTTATTAAAGGATAAAAATATAGAACATAAGTATAAAGTTGTGCCTAACTTAAATCATGATTACCCTCATAATTTTGATGAGTTATTAAAAGAAGCTATTGAATATATAGGAAGCAAAAACAATTGATTGGTAGTAAGAAAAGGAGATGCATCATATGTGATGCATCTCTTTTTCGTTATTATAAATTAAAAGCATCTGCCAATAGGCGATAAGAGTTTAATTTATGTTCAAATTGATGAGTAATCGTGACAATCATAAATTCGTCAGTATTATACGCTTTGCTTAAGTTTAATATTTTTTCTTTCACAGAAGACGGATCACCGACAATCATACGTTGACGATTTTCTTTTATGCGGAATAGATCATAAGCACTATACGAATAATTTTGAGCAGTTTCAATAGAAGGAGTACCAGTAGTCCGTTTTCCTTGTTCTAATAGTAAAATCGATAAATCAAGGCTTGATGCAATCTTCTCCGCTTCTTCATTTGTTTCTCCGCAAATAACAAAAATAGATACGATTGATTTTGGTTTATCACCTAAATAGGAAGGTTGGAATTGTTCTTGGTAAGCCTTCATTACTTCAGGGCCACCGTATCCGTTAATGAACTGTGCAAATGCAAAAGAAGCGCCTTGCTTTGCGGCAATCATTGCACTTTCTCCGCTAGAACCGAGCATCCACATTTCAGGAGATGTTGGGATAACTGGAGTAGCCTTTAAGTTTGCATAATGATGGTTTTCTGGTACTTGATCATGTAAGTACATAGCAACATCTGCAATTTGTTCTGGATATTGATCAAGTGAGACCATTTTACCTTCTTGAAGTGCGCGAGTTGCTATCGGCATACCACCAGGCGCTCTCCCGACACCAAGGTCGATGCGGCCCTTATAAAGTGCTTCTAAAACGCGGAAATTCTCGGCAACTTTATATGGACTATAATGTGGCAGCATAACACCACCAGAACCAACTCTAATACGGTCAGTTTTCGCGGCAATATGTGAAATGAGTATTTCTGGACTTGAACCAGCTAAGCTAACTGAATTATGGTGCTCGGATACCCAAAAACGTGTGAATCCGAGTTTCTCAACTTCTTGTGCAAGCGTAACTGTATGTGAAATAGCTTGGGCTGCTGTGCTACCATCTGAAATAGGTGATTGGTCTAATACACTTAATTTGATCATAGAATATACCTCTCAATCTTAATGTACATCCTATTATATATTTACTTACGAAAAATGCGTAATGAAATGCTCAAAAGGAAAAGTGAATAATTTTTTATCCGCTTTTAATGAGAAAATCCTCGTTCATAATGATTCATTTCGACTAAGTTTAATATATATTCGTAGTTATCAATTTCTAAATGTATTTGCTTGCGTTCTTCTTCAGTTAGTTTAACGCTAGTGAGTTTTTTACATAGCTGCTGTTTCTTTAATTCTAAATGTTTTTTTGTAGCCTGATAATCGTAAGTACGTTTCATGTGTATCCACCCTTTCCATACAGTTACTATCTGTATGTTTATAATATGAAGCATGTGGAAGGGGGAGAGCTGCACCTTATGTATTTTTAGTGAATTTTCAAATTGTGGTGGTGTTATGTTTAAGTGAATTTATGAATAAAATGCACTAAACCACTAATTTGTATTTCATGAAGTAAGGGGTGGGATTGTGCAGAAAGATATAATGTTTAACAATGAGATGGATGAAACGTTAAAAGTTATAAATAAGGGATTGAAGAAGACGACACGTCCGAAACAAATCATTGTAGTAGGGGCTGGTATGGCTGGATTAGTTTCGGCATCTTTATTAAAAGCAGCAGGGCATGAAGTGAAGGTTTTTGAAGCGAACAACCGTGTAGGTGGCCGCATAGAGACAGTTAGGATGGAAGATACCGGATTATATTTAGATGTTGGAGCGATGAGAATTCCGTATTCGCATACATTAACGATGGCATATATAAGAAAGTTTGGGCTACAGGTGAGCCCTTTTATTAATAGGAATGAGACAGATATTATCTACGTAAATGGTCGGAAAACGACATTAAAACAATACGAAAAAGATCCAAGTATTTTAAGATATCCAGTGGAAATGAATGAAGTTGGGAAAACGTCTGAGGAACTATTAATGTTAGCGGTACAGCCCATTATAAATTTTATAAAAAAGAACCCAGAGAAAAATTGGGATATTGTAGTAAAGGATTTTGGGAAATATTCTACAGGTCAATTTTTAAAATATCATCCTTATCAATATAATACGTATTTTTCGCCAGTAACGATTGAGATGATAGGTGTTCTATTAGATTTAGAAGGTTTTTTAGAAAGGTCATTCGTTGAGACGTTACGTTTTTTATATATTATGCAAGAGGAGAGCGGATTTTGCGAAATAATAGGTGGGAATGATAGATTACCAAAGTCTTTTTTACCACAATTAGAAGAAAATATTATATATAATCAAAAATTAATGAAGCTTCATCAACAAGCCAATAGTGTAACAGCCTATTACCGGAACGAGGAAACTTTTGAATATAGTAGTATTACAGGGGATTTAGTTATTGTTACAATTCCTTTTTCAACAATGCGATTTGTAGAAGTAGATCCATTTGATTCGATATCTCATGCGAAGTGGAAAACAATTCGCGAATTGCATTATATGCCAGCTACAAAAATAGGAATTCAATTTAAAAGTCGTTTTTGGGAGGAACAAGGGCAATTAGGTGGGAGAATTATAACAGATCTTCCTATACGTTATGCGTATTATCCAAGCCATGGAATCGGAGAGAAAGGGCCTGCTATGATGTTAGGAAGCTATACATGGTCTTATGATGCGTTGTTATGGGATGGGTTATCAAAGGGGGATCGTATCTATTACACACTACAAAATTTAGCAACAATATTAGGCGGTCAAGTATATGATGAGTTCATGTCTGGAATATCAAAGAGTTGGACATTAGATCCATATGCGCTTGGAGGGTTTGCACTATTTCAAGCTGGCCAAGAATCAGAATTACAGCCAGTCATTGTAAAACCTGAGGGGAGAATATATTTTGCTGGTGATCATACAACGCTGTATCACGGATGGATTCAAGGTGCGATTGAATCTGGAGTTCGTGTAGCGATGGAAGTGAATGATCAAAAAGTTTAAAATTCAGAAATTTCTTTACTATATAACTTGAGATGGATATTATTATATATAAAAGAATTATAGGGAGTGTTTACAGTGAATCCGTTATTATTCGATTTTCCTTCTGAATTTTATACTGACAGGCTTTTTATTCGAATGCCAAAACCAGGTGATGGTAAAGTTGTATATGACGCAATTCAAGCTTCAATACAAGAATTAAAACCTTGGATGGTCTTTGCACAAAAAGAGCAAACAGAGGAAGAAATAGAAGAGAGTATTAGAAAATCGCATATTCAATTTTTGCAGCGTGAGGATTTGAGATTACTAGTTTTTTCGAACGAAACAGGTGAATTTATTGCATCTGCCGGATTACATCGTATTAATTGGGATATACCTCAATTTGAAATCGGGTATTGGATTGATTCAAGGTTTAGTGGAAAGGGCTATATGGTAGAGGCTGCAAAAGGAATAACGGATTATGCTTTCACTGAACTGAAAGCAAACCGGGTAGAAATTCGTTGTGATTCTCTAAATAAGAAGAGTAGAGCGATACCAGAGAAATTAGGCTTTAAATTAGAGGGTACTTTAGAAAGCGCGAGTGTTGCGGTGGATGGAAATGGATTAAGGGATATGTGTGTATTTGCAATGACGAGAAATACATATGAAAAAGAAGAGCTGTAAGAAAATAGCTCTTCTTTTTTATATTATGGTACAGGATGACCGTTAGAGCTTTCGAAAATTGTAAACCATTGTTGGCGGTCTAAATTAACTTTTGTTGCCATTGCAGCCGTTTTTACTCGATCTAATTTGCCAGAGCCAACAATTGGCATCATTTTAGCTGGATGAGCAAGTAACCATGCATACATAACAGTATCGATGCTATCAACGCCTAGCTCAGTAGCAATTTTTTGTAAAGTTTCACGTACACGTACGGCGCGTTCT
Source organism: Bacillus cereus group sp. BfR-BA-01523 (assembly GCF_022662615.1). NCBI lineage: Bacteria > Bacillati > Bacillota > Bacilli > Caryophanales > Bacillaceae > Bacillus > Bacillus cereus group sp. BfR-BA-01523. The sequence goes on along the minus strand of NZ_JAKUDX010000004.1, from coordinate 396,039 downwards.
GATTGGCCAGTAAAGATTTCTCCACCAGCAAGAGGTGACCAAATCATTGGATTGATTCGTTTTTCTTGGCATAAATCAATCGTACCTTTTTCAAAATGCTCCATTTGCATCGCAGATACTTCAATTTGATTTGTAATGAGCGGGAAATCTAAATACGAACTTAACATATTAAATTGTGAAGGTAAAAAGTTAGATACACCGAAGTGGCGAACTTTGCCTTCTTGCTTTAAGCGTGAGAACGCTTCTGCCACTTCAGTTGGATTCATAAATGGATCTGGGCGATGGATGAGCAATACATCAATATAATCTGTATGTAAGTTTTGTAATGAATCTTCCGCGCTTTTTATTATATGTTCAGCACTCGTATTATAGTGAGCAACATATCGTTCTGGAAATTTCGGTGATGGGGGAGCGATTCCACATTTAGTGATGATTTGCATATTTTCGCGTAAGGAAGGCTTTAATTGTAACGCTTCTCCAAACAATCCTTCACACGTATACCCACCATAAATATCAGCGTGATCGAAAGTAGTAATCCCCAAATCCATACAGTCTTCAATAAAAGAAAGTAACTCTTGCTTTGGCATATTCCATTCTGCTAAACGCCAAAAACCTTGAATAATACGAGAAAATTCTAGCGTTTCGGCCATTTGAACTCGTTCCACTATAAGTACCCCCTATATGAATGAATAATATTTTTGAAAAGGCTTTCTTACTACGTATTATTATATAGTTACAGGGTCGTACATACAATAAATATGTTTTGCTACAAAAACGTTTTTCTCTATATGCTATAATGTAGAAACATATAGCTATAAGGAGATGTAAGGAATGATTCCAGTAACAATACTAACTGGTTTTCTTGGATCAGGGAAAACGACATTATTAAATCGAATTTTATCAGAGGATCACGGCAAGAAATTAGCAGTGATTGTAAATGAAATAGGACAAATTGGTATCGATAATCAATTAATTATGAACGTTGAAGAAGAAATTATGGAAATGACAAACGGTTGTTTATGCTGTACTGTGCGTGAAGATTTACTTGTTGCTTTAAAACAATTACTGGATGTGAAAGCAGAAGGGAAAATGGACTTTGATGGATTAGTAATTGAAACAACAGGTCTTGCAAATCCAGGTCCGGTTATTCAAACTTTCTTTTTAGATCCAGTTATTCAATCTGCATACCAAATTAACGGTGTTGTAACAGTTGTAGATAGCTATCATATACATAAACATTTTGAAAAGGGACTAGAAGCAAAAGAACAAATTGCCTTTGCTGATGTTGTGTTAGTTAATAAATTAGATTTAATTGAAGAAAATGAGAAAGAAAATCTCTTGCATGAACTTCAAGGAATTAACCCGACTGCAAAGTTAATCGAGGCGACTAACTGTGAGGTAGATATTCCATCGTTATTACAAATTCAAACGTTTAAAACGAAAGATACGCTGCAAATTTACCCTCATACAGAACATAACCATCTAGAAGGTGTAAAATCGTTTGTACTACGTGAAGAACGTCCGTTAGATTTACAAAAATTGAATGAGTGGATGTCAGCTGTCGTTCAGGAACTAGGGGAGCATTTATATCGCTACAAAGGAATTTTATCTATTGATGGAGTAGATAAACGTATTGTTTTCCAAGGTGTGCATACGTTATTTGCTGCTTCGTACGATAGAGAGTGGCAAGAGGGCGAAGAGCGAGTAAGCGAAGTAGTTTTCATCGGAAGAGATATTAATAAAGAATGGTTCCAAGAACATTTTGAAGAATGTGTGAAATAAGTCTGCGTAAATCGCAGGCTTATTTTTTATGAGCATTTTAATGAGGTAATACTAGATTACAAAAATGAAGTATATAAGGGAAAGAAACTAAAAATAGAAAACATAACATTGATAAATGCATAATAAAAAGCCTGTTTTCACAGGCTTGTATTTTCATCTATAAGTAATTCCATTACAACACCTACAACTGGACCTTCGTCATCAATATCCCCATTTAAACGGAAGCCAAATGACTCATATAGTCCCATTGCGTGTTTGTTGTCAGGATGTAAACTTAAATAAATTATTTTACATTCGAATTTTTGTTGCAAGAATTGAATTAGTAAGCGAAGGAAACGTTTTGCGTATCCTTTTCCTTGAAATTGTTGGTCAATCATAAAACGATCTAACCATACACTTTCATGTTTTTGGGAATACCAACCGTACATTGCGTATCCAACGAGTGTTTCTTTGTCATATAAGCCTACTGACGTTCCGTTTTCTTCATATAATGATTCCGCTAAAGAAAACGCATTGCTTTCAATAAACTGCTGCTGGTCTTTTGCTACGTCTAAAGCAGCAACTGAACGCCAATTATTTGCTGTTACTTCACAAATGTGAAGATTCATAGTTCCAACTCACCTTCTAAATTAGTATAGCTTACAAGCTAATATGGATAATTCTACTTGTTATTTCGATCAAGTCAAGGATAAATACATAAAAAGGCAGCTGAATGACATATTCAGCTGCCTAGAAAATATAGTTGATTAGTTTGTTGCTTCTTTTAAAGTATTTACGTTTTCTTCCATTAATGTGAAGTAATCTTTATTGTTCTTTGCATCATCCTCAGAAATAGTAGCAAGGTGATTTAAGCGTAAAATTTTTGTACCTGTTTCTTTTTGAATAACTGATGCTACTTTTGGAGTAGAGAATGTTTCAAATAAAATATATTGTAGACCGTGCTCTTTTACTGTTTTTGTAATGTCAGTAAGCTGCTTTTGAGATGGTTCATCAGATGCTGAAATTCCAGCGATTGGAATTTGTTTCAAACCGTATCGTTGTTCCCAGTAGCCGTAAGCTGCGTGTGAAACTAATATTTCTTTCGTTTTTGCATTTGCAACAACTGCTTTAAATTGATCATCTAAATCAGTAAATTTTGTTTGTAGTGCTGCAAAGTTTTTTTCGAACTCTTTTTTATGTTCAGGCTGTAATTCTACAAGTGCATTTTTAATTTTTTCTGCTTGTTTCATCGCAAGAGTAGGGTCTATCCAAACGTGTGGGTCTTTATCGTGATGATGTTCATCTTCTTTATGACCGTCTCCATGATCGTGCTGCTCTTCTTCAGATGAAGCACGAAGTTCGATATCTTTAGATGCATTTACAATTTTTACGTTTTCTTTTTTTAATGATTTTTCCATTTTTTCGGCAAATGGTTCTAATTCTGCGCCGTTATAAACAAATAAATCGGCTTTCGCCACTTGTACAGTCTGCTTTTGACTTGGTTCAAATGTATGAGAATCCGCACCAGGTGGGTAAATTGTTTCTACATTTACATAATCACCACCGATTTTTTTTGCAAAGTCAGCGAGTGGGAAAATGGTTGTATAAACAGAAAGTTTCCCATCTTTTTTCGCTGTACTATCTTTGTTGTTAGAACATCCAGCAAAGATGAGTGTGAAAATAAGTATAAATGAAAATAGAGCTAATTTTTTAGGCATATAATTCTCCTCTTTTCTTTTTTACAATTATATTTTCTCCAAATATAAGAAGAAAATATCGTTTTAATACAAAACGGAATAATTACGTTTTAGTTTGCGAACCTAGTATAATACATCTTTATGAAAGTTGCAATAAATAATAATCATTACGATTTGATTTTGTAATAAATCTGTCAAAAAGAAAGGTATTAATTTTTATGATTAGTGCATATGTGACAATGTTACTTTCATATATTGGGAGGGAGCAGAAAAAAGGGGATGAGCGCTTGGGTTACTTCATGGAAGCTATCTTATTAATACTTGCGGTTGTTTTGCCATTATCTTTTGTTTTAATTTTTTTAAGAAGACTAATAAGTAATTTAGGGGATGCTACAACAATTACAAAATTGCCAGCGGAAGAAAAAGAAGAGAAAAAAGAGTAAGTAAAGCACTATGCATACGCATAGTGCTTTACTTATGGTAAAATGGGAGAACGGAAACTCCTGTTAGCGACGATTAGCTATAGGAGAGAATAGTAAATAAAGAGGTATACACATATATGAATAAGCGAACAGCGTTAGTACTTGGCGCAAGTGGGTTAGTTGGACAAGAAATAACGCGACTATTACTTGACTCAGATTACTACGATTCGGTTACTATTTTTGTAAGGGAACCATTACAATTACAGCACGAGAAATTGCAACAGAAACAGGTGGATTTTTCAGTATTAGAGGAATACAAAGAATTTTTTGCAGTAGATGATGTTTTTAGTTGCTTAGGAACAACGATAAAAAAAGCGAAGTCGAAGTCGAATTTTAAAAAAGTAGATTATGAATATACATTACGAGCTGCCTGCTTAGCTGAAAAACAAGGCGTGCAAAATTTTCTTGTTATTTCATCAATGGGAGCAAAACCTAAATCATTTTTCTTTTACTCGCAAGTGAAGGGGAAAATGGAAGAGGAGCTGAAAAAGCTAGTTATTGGTGGCATACATATTTTCAGGCCGTCATTATTAGTTGGAAATCGACAAGAATATCGTTTTGGGGAAAGAATGGCTGAGAAATTATCTCGTATTCTTCCGTTTATATTTAAAGGGGCTTTTAAAAAGTATAAACCAATTTCAGCTAAAGATGTGGCGAAAGGAATGTATATAACAGCGCTACGTGAAGAATCTGGTATTCATATTTATAGTTCAAACGATATTATAGAAATAAAATAAATAAAACCGAGAAGAATAATTTTTACTGAAAGACAAAGGAAATAGAGTTTTAGGCTTGGATTAACAGTAAATACATGTTGTTTAACACTTATACTAAAATGAAAGAGGAGTGGGGAATCCACTCCTTTTATCATGACAATTTTATTCCACTTTTATCCCTCATACGTCTCAAATAACCTTTTCAAATACGCCTGATTTCCTTTCGCGATATACTGCTCAGTTTCTATTAAACGCGTTGCTAATTCGGACTTCGTTAGACGCATATACTGTCGGTAAACATTCTTTAAATTCTTGTCAGACTTTAATTGTTCAAACTCATGAAAAGCATGTTTTTCATTTTGTCGATAGGGAAGGTGCTTTTCGATCTCTTTTTGTTTTTTCTTATAACTCTTACTCTTTTCTTTATAATACGCATAGATTTTTTCATGATTTCTTATAGTATTAAAATGAATCCCTTGGCCTTGTTCATCGAGTTCTTTTGTCTTTTTAGATACATTGTGCAAGGTAACTTCTTTGCCCTCCGCAAGAAGGACGTCTATTGCTTTTTTACCTAGTTCGAAGGAGGTAATCCTTCGTTTTTCGTAATCACACTCTAAACCATTTTTATGGTTTTTTTATTTTCATTACTTCCAAATTAAAACCTTTTTCCTCGTAAAATCCCTTCGTTTTTTCTGCCCATTCTAGATAGTTTAGTAATTCATGCTTTTGTTCTGGTTCGGGTATTTTAGTGCTACGGGTAAAGAAGGCTTGGATTCCACAGTAGTTATTGTTAGTTTAATTGCAGGGGTTTTAGGAATTGCAGCTTTTGTCATTCGTCAAAACTTCTTAGAAAAACCAATTTTAAACTTTAAGATCTTCCTAAACCCTAAATATACATTATCTATTTTCGTGCTAATTACAACTATCTTTGCAATGTATTCGGTGATGATTTCTGTACCGTTATTTTTGCAGAACATTCAAGGCATGACAGCATTAAAATCAGGATTAATTATGCTTCCAGGTGCGATGATTATGGGATTATTAGCACCAATTAACGGTAAGTTATTTGATCGTTTTGGAATTCGTCCACTTATCCTAATCGGTTTTCCTTTAATGATTGTGGCATCTGTAATTTTAGGGAATCTAGGACTAGAAACCGCTTCGTGGGTTATTTGTTTAACGTATGCTATTCGTTTAATTGGCGTGGGGATGGTTCAAATGTCTCTTCAAACAAATGCACTCAATGCATTAAAGCCAGAAGAAGTATCACATGGTACTGCGATGAACAGTACATTAGGGCAAACAGTTGTAGCAATAACTTCAAGTCTTATTGTCACGTTGATATCGAATCGTACACAGTTTCATGGTACAGAAATGTTAAAAGAACATAAATCTGAGATGATCGGAATGTCAGCTGATGCGATTCAAAAGCTGAAAAAAACAATTTCAATAGATGCCTTTATTGCTGGGAACAATGACACTTTCTTATAATCAATTGTGGTTGCGGTAATTGGTTTAGGATTGGGATTATGTTTAAAAAGCAAAAAAAGATGGGGGTTTCTAAATAAAATTTGAACTTTAAGATTAGGTTAGATTAGAAATGGATAATTGGTCCTTTGATCTAAAATGTTTTTTTTGGAGAAAATTAATGATATTTTATTATTAGTAAAGTTCTTTCTCTAATATGGTTGTAAAACGTAGATAAAGTATGTTTAATCAATATTTAGAGTTTTTTATTACCTATAATTACATAAGTCTTATCGTTTTTGCACCAGAACCGATACCCCTACATTTATCTGCCTCTTTGGTAAGGCATCGAATAATCCTTACTTATACCATCGCGATTTCTGGTAACTTATATGTAGAGGTATCGCTCAATATAACAAAAATGTAATGTTAATGAAATGTAATTCCATCGATACTATAAATGAAATTATATAAAATGAATAACATAAATGAATGGGAGTTAAAGAATTTTTATAATGAAAAAGGAGAGGTATTAATGCGAAATATATTAAGTGTAGAAAAGATTGAAAAATATTATGGTAATAAAGATCATGTAACAAAGGCTATAGATAATATTAGTTTTAAGGTAGATGAGGGAGAATTTGTTGGGATAATGGGGCCTTCAGGAAGTGGCAAAACTACATTACTTAACTGTATATCAACGATTGATAATGTTACTACGGGGAAAATAATGATAAATAATAGTGACATTACTCGGTTAAAATCAAAGTCACTAGATAAGTTTAGACAAAATGAATTAGGGTTTATATTTCAGGACTTTAATTTATTAGATACCCTTACTGCTTATGAAAATATTGCCCTAGCGTTAACAATAAAAGGTGAGAAAAGTTCAAAAATTGATGGGAAAATACAAGCAGTTGCAAAATATTTAGACATTGAACAAGTATTAAGCAAATACCCTTATCAAATGTCAGGCGGACAAAAACAAAGGGTTGGTTCGGCAAGAGCTATCGTAACAGATCCATCTTTAGTACTTGCAGATGAACCAACAGGATCGTTAGATTCTAAATCAGCTAGATTATTACTTGAAAGATTTGAAAGTCTAAATAAGGATTTAAAAGCTACCATACTTATGGTTACTCATGATGCATTTACAGCAAGCTATGCTCGTAGAATTCTTTTTATTAAAGATGGAAAAATATTTATCGAGTTGGTAAGAGGGAATGATTCCAGAAAAGAATTCTTTACTAAAATTATCGAAGTTATAACCCTTCTTGGAGGTGACGATAATAATGTATTCTAAGATTGCTATTGGGAATGTAAAGAAAAGTCTTAAAGATTATGCAATATATTTCTTAACACTAACACTGGCTGTTTGTATATTTTATAGCTTTAACTCAATAGAATCACAAAAGGCACTTATGGAAATTAACGCTTCAGATAGAAAGTATGTGCCTACAGTAATGAACGCTATCTCAAATGTGTCAGTATTTGTATCCGTAATATTAGGTGGTTTAATATTGTATGCAAATAATTTCTTAATCAAAAAACGTAAAAAAGAATTAGGAATATACATGACTTTAGGTATGGGAAGAAGAAACATATCCAGAATATTAGTAACAGAGACATTTCTAGTTGGTATTATATCTTTAGTGAGTGGACTTATAATAGGTATTGGAGTATCGCAGGGATTATCTACATTTGCATTGAAGTTATTTGAATTGCCCATCAATAAATATAAATTTGCAATTTCAACAGGTGCTATAGGTAAAAGCGTAGTATACTTTGGAGTCATGTTTTTGCTTGTTATGTTATTTAATGTATATGTTGTTTCTAAATACAAAATAATTGATTTGTTAACAGCAGGTAGAAAAAACGAAGATATAAAATTTAGAAATCCACTTATCTATGTAATCACATTTATTATGTGTGTAGCATCACTTGGATATGCATATGTGACTGTACTAAAAATCGGATTGAATTATATGAATCCTATGCTCATGGTATCAATCATTCTTGGCATATTAGGTACATTTCTGTTTTTCTTTAGTTTATCTGGATTTATATTATATGTTGTAAAGAAGAATAAAAAAGTCTATTTTAAAGGGTTAAATATATTTATCATCAAACAAATAAATAGTAAGGTTAATACAAATTTTATATCCATGTCTGTAATCTGTTTAATGTTATGCCTTACAATGGTGGCTTTATCTACAGGACTCAGCTTTAAAAGAAGTATAGACGTAGCAATGAAAGAAGTAACACCATTTGATGCCAGTATTACGTTGGAGAATAAGGATGAAAGTTACACTATAGAAGACGTATTAAATAAAGTTAACTTTAAACTAAGTAATAACGAAAAATATGTATCTTATAATGTATATCAAACAGGGATGGAAGTGGGGGACTTTGTACCAGAAGTACCTAAAGGTGCTAAGAATGTCGGTGTGGATTTCATTAAAGTATCTGATTATAATAAAACTTTAAATCTCAAAGGTGATAAGAAAATTACTTTAAATCACAATGAAGTTTTACTTTTATCAAATAATAACCGGTTGGTTAATTCGATAAATGAAAGATTAAAAAATAGCAATAAGGTGAACATTAAAGAAAAAGAATATCTGGTAAAAAACGCTAAAGTTATACAAGAGAATCTTTACACTTCTGATGTGCAAACTAATTACTTCACAATCATTATAAATGATGAGTTTTTATCAGGATACAAAATTATTGCATCCGTACTTAATGTAAATTATTTAGATGGAAATAGAGAAGAATATAATAAAAAATATGATAACGTTGTACGGGGCTTTTATGACGAAAATGGCCCGAAATTAAATGTTGTATATATATCAGGCAAATCAAAGGATGAAATTCGTGCAGAAAGTAAGGGATTGAAAACTATCGTACTGTTTATTGGGATATATATAGGTATTGTATTTTTAATAACGAGTATGGCTGTATTAGCTCTTCAACAATTATCAGAAGCCAGTGATAGCATAGATCGATATAAATCTTTGAAGAGAATTGGTTCAAACGGAACAATGATCGACAAAACGATTTTTATTCAAACTTTCGTATACTTTAGTCTTCCAGTTATTCTTGCCCTAATTCATTCTGTATTTGGAATTTATGTAATCAATAATTTTATTAACGCAATTCAACAAACAGACATTACTTTACCAGCATTGATGACTGGCTTAGTATTTCTTGTAGTTTATGTAGGATATTTCTACACGACATATGTCGGGTATAAAAATATTGTAAAAAGTAATACTTGATTTTATAATGCTCATTAAGGCTATTACACCTTGTTTCTCAAGATGTAATAGCCTTATATTCTATATAGGAAGGGAAAAGTCATGAAAAAAATCATTCTGATTGAAGATGATGAAATCATCAGAGAAGAATTACAAAATTTTTTTATAAAGTATGGATATGAAGTAAAGGCTCCCACAGAGTTTAATCATAGTATCGAATATATAGAAAGTGAGAATGCAGACCTTATATTACTAGACATAAATCTTCCTGTGTTCGATGGCTATTATATATGCAGAGAAATACGTAAAACTTCAGATGTTCCAATCATCATGGTTACAAGTAGAGATAGTGAGGTAGATGAACTCATAAGTATGAATTTAGGAGCGGATGATTTTATAACAAAGCCTTATAATACAGAAATACTATTAGCAAGAGTAACAAACATTTTAAGAAGAACATCTGGAGATTTCAAGACGAATAATATCTTAATTTATAGGGATTTTAATTTAAATCTTTCAAATGCAACAGTTACTCATCAAGACAAGTCTGTAGAGTTAACTAAAAATGAAGTTAAGATACTCTCATGCTTAATAAATAATCGCGGTAATATTGTAAAAAGAGATTCACTCATGGAAGCCTTATGGAAAGCTGATTATTTTGTGGATGATGGCACCTTAACTGTTAATATAAATAGATTAAGAAAAAAGCTTGAAGAGATAGGTATAGAAAATCCAATTGCAACAAGAAGAAACTTAGGGTATATAATGCCATGAATATAGGTGAATTTATTAAAGATAAAATAGTAGTAATACTATCTAATGTACTGGTATTTATTATACTGGCGGGTATATTGCTGAATGTGAATGTTCAGTTCATTATAATATTCTTTGTCTTTTGTATTTGGTTTTTTCCATTGATTTCATATATGGCTATGGAATTTATAAGATGTAAAAATTATTATAATGAGATTAATGGCATATTAGAAAACTTGGAGAAAAAATACTTACTTCCAGAGGTAGTAAAGGAATCAAATTTTATACACGGGGAAAAGCTTAACGCGATATTGAAAGAAGTAAGTAGAGATATGCATGAAAATGTAAAATATTATAGAGATATGCAATCGGATTATAGGGAATATATAGAAACCTGGGTACATGAAATTAAGACGCCGATAGCTTCTACAAAGCTAATAATTGAAAATAATCAAAATGAAGATACTAATAAAATAGACTCCCAATTGGATCGAATCGAAGGGTTTGTAGAACAGGTGCTGTATTATTCTCGAAGCAATAATGTCGGTAAGGACTATATTATAAAACCAATTAACCTTGATGATGTAGTAAGAACTGTAATTAAAAGAAATTATAGAGATTTTATTCATAAGAGAATAAAGTTAGATATAAAGGATATTAATGAAATCGTATATAGTGATAGAAAATGGATTGAATTTATTATTAATCAAATAGTAGGAAATTCCATAAAGTACTCAAATAACAAGGAACAAATGATACGTATATACACAATAAAGAAAGCTAATTCAGTAATACTAACCATAGAGGACAATGGAGTAGGGATAATACCTAAAGATATAAATAGAGTTTTTGAGAAAGGATTTACTGGAGAGAATGGCAGGAGATTTAGCAAAAGTACAGGAATGGGCTTGTATCTATGCGAAAAACTGTGTTCAAAACTAGGATTGAAAATTGGCATTGAATCTGAAATGAATAAAGGAACTAGAGTTACATTAATATTTCCTTTATCAGGTATGGTAACTTTTGAGACTTATTTATAAAAGAGATGCTGCCATCTTTCCACGGATTTCGTATGAAACTTATAAACAAATGTAAAACGGTATGAAAAGAGTAGAAATTCTCATCATACCGTTTGTATTATTTAGCCATTTAACATATTGGTATATTTAATTGTGAATTGGATGGATGTTAATCTGGATTAGTCATTACTATTTTTGATGTCCACTAATACTTAACGTAAGATTTGGTTCGGTTGCTACACAGATCTCGTAAGCGAGAAATTGTAAACTATATAAAACAGTAAAATAAATATCCGATCCCTTAGCGTACAAGGAATCGGATATTTTGTGTCTAAATTGTGTCCAAATGTATATTATAATTAAAGCAAGTATGAATAATTTCAAGTGTTGTTTTATTATGTATTAATTTCAATTTTTTAAGGTCTAATTTAATCAAACTTTATTTCTAAGCTACAACGGTTGCGTTACTTGAAGGGAAATAACCTAAGTTGTTTCTATTTCTCTATTTTATTATTCCACTATAAAGCGCTTTTCTTTAATAAGGTGGCATCTTTTTACATGGATAACACTTTTAAGAGATTGAATTTATTTAGGTGAAAAAATTGTGAAGTATTGTACTTAAAGTAAAGAGGGCAGTTTTAAAAGAAAGGATATAACATATTTGTTGACTTAATGAATGTAGTAATAAAAGTGGTAATAAAGAGTTTGAATGTAGTGATAAATGGGTGATAAAAAACATAAAAAATAGGTGTATCAAGCAAAGTGTTGATACACCTTAAAACTACATTGTTAAACAACATGTGTTGTCGTGTAGTATATCTTATATATCTTTAATTATTTTAGATTCAGTATTACATATTCTTCTCGGTTTTATTTATTAGTTTTAATGTTTCCAGGTGCTCGTCGGTACTGATATGGTTCTTGTAATTCAAAGCCAAGTTCATTGGCAGCTATTCTTGGGAAGTATGGATTACGAAGTAACTCGCGTCCGATAAAAATTAAATCTGCTTCGTTATTATTTAAAATTTGCTCTGCTTGTGATCCGGTTGTAATTAATCCTACCGCACCAGTCGCGATGTCAACATGCTCCTTAATATGTTTAGCATATTGTACTTGGTAACCAGGATACACATCAATATGTGCGGGTACAACAGCACCAGAACTACAATCGATTAAATCTACCCCTTGTTCTTTCATCCATCCTGTATACTGCACATAATCTTGAACCGTTAACCCGTCAGGATGATAATCATTTGCTGAAATACGAACAAATAACGGTCCGTTCCAAACTTCATTTACAGCATCGATGATTTCGCGTAAGAAACGATAGCGATTTTCAGGTGAGCCCCCGTATTCATCAATCCGCTTATTGGAAAGCGGAGAAAGAAATTCATTAATAAGATAACCGTGAGCACCATGTAATTCAATAACGTCAAATCCCGCTTGTTTTGAACGTAACGCAGCTTTTTGAAAAGCTAATACGGTGTCTTTAATTTGTTGCTTACTCGTTTCCACGGGTATTTTCATTCCATCGTTAAACGGAATTGCTGAAGGAGCTAAAGCGTCCGTTTCTAATTCAGCCTTTCTTCCGGCATGAGCGAGTTGAATGGCAGCTTTTGCGCCGTTATCATGTATAAATGCTGTCGTCTTATGTAAGCCTTCAATTAGATTATCATCCCAAATGCCTAAGTCTTTGTTAGAAATACGTCCTTCAGGTAACACAGCTGTTGCTTCAATCATAACTAAGCCTACTTGGCCAGCAGCCCTGGTTCCATAATGAATGAGATGAAAATTGGTTACTCGGCCATCCTCATTCTCTGATGAATACATACACATAGGCGACATAACGATACGGTTTTTTAGCGTAACGTCCTTAATTGTATAAGGTGAAAAAAGTTGAAGCTCCATCAAATATCCCCCTTGATTGAATTTTCTTACATTGTATCATCCTCTTTTTTGTTTCCCTAATAAAACGCTTATACGAAAAATTTCGTCTATTCGTGTTACAATGGCTAATATGAATTGAATTGGAGGATGACATATGTATCAGGCTTATTATGAAAGTGAATTAGGTTTGCTGGAAATTACAGCGAATACGAAAGGGATTACGTCTGTTATATTTGTTGAAGAAAGAAAAGAAGAACATAAAAATGAACTTGTTGAACAATGTATAAATGAATTAGATGAATACTTTGAAGGAAAAAGAAAAGAGTTTACAGTTCCATTGTCTGCTGAAGGAACACCATTCCAAAAGAATGTATGGGAAGCACTTTACACCGTACCATATGGCGTAAGTGCTTCATATTTAGATATTGCAGATAAGGTTGGGAATACGAAAGCTGTACGAGCGATAGGAGGGGCAAATAGCCGGAATCCAATTTCAATTATCGTTCCATGTCATCGTGTAATAGGAAAGAGTGGAAAACTTGTTGGGTATGCAGGTGGTTTATGGAGGAAAGAGTGGTTATTGAAGCATGAAGGCATATTAAAATGAAGTATGGATGGAAAGAGGGATTGTTTTGAAATGTATAAATTGTGGGCGACCTTGTATTAATGATCAGTTGAATTGTGCAAATTGTCAACGGAACTTGCATAATAAACAAGGTGAAGAAAGCTCGCTAATAGACAAAGAATTAGAAGTATATGTAGGGAGACAATATCCATATTACAAAAGAAAATGGGAGCTTGAGAATAAGCGAATTGCTAGGTGGAGCTGGAATGGTTTGGCTGCTATTTTCAATGTAGGTTGGCTTGGATATCGTAAGTATTATTTACCTGCTGCTTTATTTATACTGTTATTAGTAGCATGTGATGCATTTTCTTATTATATGGGGTTCAACGTAGCGTTGCCAATCATTAATATGGTGCCTCTTACGTTTTTATTACTCATTTTCATTCTATTTGGGATGGGGATTTTTGCAAATGGATTATATTATCAATTTGCAGAAAGGCGTATATATCGAATAAAAGCACGGGGAATTAAAGATGAATCGGTTGAAAATTATCTGATCCGTGATAGTGGTGGAACGAGTAAAATGGGAGCAACAATCGTTACTATTTTAGCAGTTGCTAGTATTTTTTTCAGTCATTTCTTTTTTCCGACTGATCGAGATATTATACAAAAAGTTCGTACAAGCTCGCTTTATGAATATCCAGTCTTTTCAATTGGTGAATCGTTCGAAAATTATTTTCAAAATTCAGGATGGATATACTATCGGGGAACGGAAGGATTAGAATTAGTAGAATTTCAGGGGGAGAGTCCTGAGATGCCAAGGGAAAAAGTGACAATTCAATTTATTGTTGATTATAAATTGGGAGAAGTGGAACCATATTCACTTACGATTAACGGTGAATCTAAAAATGAAGAAGAGTTTTTGAAGATAATGGAGGAAATATTTAAAGTTCAAAATCCATTTGATATAGAGGATGGCTTACAAGTAAATGCTATTCAACAAAGCGGAGGGAAAGCAATTTCTGACCGCTTTTTTTCTTTTTATGAAAATAAATATTTAAAATAATCAGAATTTTTTGTATAATAAAATATATTATACAAGTTTTAACTTATACATATAGATTGGGGGAAGGAAGAATGAAGAGAAAGGTAACAACGATTGCTGCAGTTGCATTATCGGCTAGTGTATTGGTTGCAGGTTGCGGAAATGGGGAGAAGGCATCTACAACGAAGAAAGAAGCAGGTAAGGGAGTAGCGGATAAGCAAGTATTAAACTTACTAGAAACAGCTGAAATTCCTTCAATGGATACATCTAAATCAACAGATTCTGTATCTTTCCGTGTATTTGTAAATGCAATGGAAGGATTATATCGTCTAGATAAAGATAATAAACCAACTCCAGGTATGGCCAAAGACGTGAAGATTAGTGAAGATAAAAAGACATATACATTTGAATTACGTGATGCAAAATGGTCAAATGGTGATCCAGTTCGAGCACAAGATTTTGTATATGCATGGCAACGTACATTAGATAAAGCAATAGCAGCAGAATATGCATTTATTTTATTTGATGTGAAAAATGCACAGAAAGTAAATAAAGGAGAAGTACCGTCGGATCAATTAGGTGTTAAAGCGAAGGATGATAAAACGTTGGTAGTAGAATTAGAGCAACCAGCACCTTATTTCCTTGAGCTTACTTCGTTCCCTACATTCTTCCCATTAAATGAAAAGTATGTAAAAGGACAAGGGGATAAATACGGATTAGAAGCAGATAAATTATTGTACAATGGACCATTTACAATGAGTGAATGGAAACATGAACAAAGTTACCAGTTAAAGAAAAACCCAAATTATTGGGATAAAGATGCTGTAAAATTACAAGAAATTAATGTGGGTATAGTAAAAGAGACAAGTACTGGGGTAAATTTATATGATAGTGATCAAGCAGATCGTGTCATTTTAAGTTCTGAGTTTGTAGACAAATATAAAAAGAATAAACCAGATGAATTTAAAACGAAGCTAGACCCACGTATGTATTTCCTACGTTTTAATCAAAAAAATGCAACGTTTAAAAATCAAAAAGTTCGTGAGGCGATTGATTTAGCGTACGATAAAAAAGGAATTGCGGATGTAATTTTGAATGATGGATCATTGCCGGCGTATTTCTTAGTACCTGAAAAGTTTACGACAGGACCAGATGGAAAAGACTTCCGTACTGTAAATAAAAATTTCCGTGACAGTAAAGATAATGCTGCGAAAGCAAAAAAACTGTGGGAAGAAGCGAAGAAAGAACTTGGTCAAGATACAATTACAGTAGAATTACTAAATGATGATAACGGTAGTCGTAAAAAAGTGGGCGACTTTATTAAAGAAGAATTAGAGAAAAACTTACCTGGTATTAAAGTGAATCTGAAGCAACAACCATATAAGCAGAAGTTAGATTTAGAAAAGAAATTTGAATATGAATTCTCATTATCTGCATGGAGTCCAGATTATCCAGACCCAATGACATATATTGATATGTTCGTTACTGGAAGCTCATTTAATGAAATGGATTATTCAAATCCGAAGTACGATGATTTAGTAGCAAAATCAAAAGGAGAACTACTAAAAGATGACGCAGCACGCTGGAAAGCACTTGCAGAAGCTGAAAAAATCTTAATTGGTCAAGATGCTGCAATCTCTCCTACGTATCAGCAAAGTACGGCTTATTTAGAGAAGACATATGTAAAAGGTATCGCTAACCATACGTTTGGTGGAGACTTCAGTTATAAATGGGCATATATTACAAAGAAATAGTATAATAAAAGATGAGTGAATTTTCGCTCATCTTTTATTTGTATAGGAGGAATTAGAGTTGTTAAAGGGAATCAATCATCTTTGTTTTTCAGTGTCCAATTTAGAAAACTCTATTACATTTTACGAGAAAGTATTGGAAGGAGAATTATTAGTCAAGGGGAGAAAACTTGCATATTTTAATATATGTGGAGTATGGATAGCGCTTAATGAAGAAACACATATTCCGAGAAAGGAGATTCATCAATCTTATACGCACCTCGCATTTTCTGTTGAACAAAAAGATTTTGAACGCCTGTTACATCGGTTAGAAGAAAATAATGTTCATATTTTACAAGGAAGAGAGCGTGATGTGAGAGATTGTGAGTCTATATATTTTGTTGATCCTGATGGTCATAAATTTGAGTTTCATTCAGGGACGTTACAAGGCCGTCTAAATTATTATAGAGATGAGAAACCTCATATGACATTTTACTAAGGGGGGAAGAAGTTGCATGCGCTTGTAATTGGTGGAACAGGAATGCTAAAGAAAGTTTCTATGTGGCTTTGTGATCAAGGGTTTCATGTTTCTATTATTGGACGAGATAGTACGAAATTGGAAAATGTTAAGCAAGTGAGTTCTGTACCGGGAAATATTACGTGCCTTCCTTTAGATTATCAAAATGACGATGATGTAAAGCAATCTATTACAAATACAATTGAACAAAATGGTCCAATAACATTAGTTGTTGCCTGGATACACTCTAGTGCAAAGCATGCATTACGACTCATTTGTAATGAAGTTGAATTGTCATCGGAAAAGTATAGTTTATTTCATATATTAGGTAGTAGTGCATCGCGTACGAAGTCACAAAAAATAGGTGGGACATTATGTAGTTATTATAGAATTATATTAGGGTTTATTTTAGAAGATACATATGCAAGATGGCTTACTCATGAAGAGATTGCTGACGGAATTATAAAAGGAATTGAAAGTAAATGCACAGAATGGATTGTAGGGAGAGTAGAGCCGTGGGAATCGCGGCCAAAATGGTAAGGGGGCTGAAATGAAGACAACGGTATATGTAACAAGGCACGGTGAGACAGAATGGAATGTAGCAGGGCGGATGCAAGGACGGAAAAATTCAGCATTAACAGAGAATGGTATGATACAAGCGAAACAATTAGGGGAGCGTATGAAGGATTTACCACTCCATGCCATATATAGTAGTCCAAGCGAAAGAACGCTTCATACTGCTGAATTGATTAAAGGGGAACGCGATCTGCCAATTATAGAAGATGAACGTTTCTATGAAATAAACATGGGGATATGGGAAGGGCAAACAATTGCTGACTTGGAAATGCAATATCCAGAAGAAGTACATTTATTTTGGAATGAACCACATCTTTTTCAGTCAACATCAGGGGAAAACTTTGCGGCCGTTCATAAAAGAGTAATTGAAGGGATACACTTTCTTTTAGAAAAGCATAAAGGAGAAAATATTTTAATAGTTACTCATGCTGCAGCAGCGAAATTACTCGTAGGGCATTTTGCAGGTTTTGAAATTGAACATGTATGGGAAGAGCCATTTATGCATAGCGCGAGCCTTAGTGTGATTGAATTTGATGAAAACCGTGGTAAAGTAAAACAATTTGCAGATATAAGTCATTTTCAGTAAACGTAAAAAAGGTCGCAAAGCGACCTTTTTTGGTGGACATAAAAAACTAGCAATTACGTTTTTTATACCAGAAGTGATCGAATTTCTTGTTTTTGCAAGATGGGAACTTATGTCCGTCTCTGCAATCATTCCATTTGTGCCCGTCATCGTGACAGTCTTTACCATGATCACAATCATCATCGCAAGAGCTACCGTGTCCGTGAGGGAAGAATTCGCATTTTTTACAGAAACTTCGTTTTGTCCAGAAAAATTTCTTTTCAAAGCGTATGCATTTTGTAACGAACGTACAATGCTTTCTGCGAGTACGTTTTGTAACTAAAACGCATTCTTTTCTACGCGTCACTTTTGTAACGAAAGTCCATTTTTGAACACGTACACGAGTGCATTTCGTAACAAACGTCCATTTTTTAACATGAGTACATTTTGTAACGAAAGTACAATGTTTTACGCGAGTACATCTTGTTCTTGGACATTTACGCCCAGTTGTACATTTACGCCCAGTTGTACATTTACGCCCAGTTGTACATTTACACCCTGTTGTACATTTATGATGAGAGAATTTATCATCATCGCACTCAAAAGTACTTGGATCTTGGTGTAAGAAATCCTCCATACCAGCACTTTTGATTTCTTCAACAGCTTTTCTAATATCACGTTTCATAGAAATCCTCCTTATCGAGTGTTAAATTGAAAAGGTATTCTTTTTCCTTAACATGATATGAGATTCGACTTCTTTCTGAACAGGACAAGAGTGTAATTTTATATAAATAGATGATAGCGGATGTATGGACAAGACAAGGCGCATACATTGAATGAAGAGAACTGAGAAGGGATGAGAAAACATGCTGCCTTCATATGATTTTTTTGTTCATCCAATGTACTTAGTGGAATTGAAAAAGGACATTTGGTCAGATAGTCCAGTGCCAGCAAAATTAACTTATGGAAAAAAGAAGTATGACATTGATATCGTATACCGAGGGGCTCATATTCGCGAATTTGAGAAAAAGTCTTATCATGTTATGTTTTATAAACCGAAAAAATTTCAAGGCGCGAAAGAGTTTCATTTGAATTCTGAGTTTATGGATCCGTCTCTCATACGAAATAAATTATCTTTAGATTTTTTTCATGATATTGGTGTACTTTCGCCAAAATCACAACATGTATTTATAAAAATTAATGGTCAAATTCAAGGTGTGTATTTACAGTTAGAATCAGTTGATGAAAACTTTTTGAAAAATAGAGGGTTACCGAGTGGTTCTATTTATTATGCGATAGATGATGATGCGAATTTTTCGTTAATGAGTGAGCGAGATAAAGATGTTAAGACAGAGCTCTTTGCGGGTTATGAATTTAAATATTCGAATAAAAATAGTGAAGAACAACTGAGTGAATTTGTATTTCAAGCGAATACTTTGTCGAGGGAAGATTATGAAAAAGAAATCGGGAAGTTTCTACATGTAGATAAATATTTACGATGGTTAGCTGGAGTTATTTTTACGCAAAACTTTGATGGTTTCGTTCATAACTATGCACTATATCATAACGATGAGACAAATTTATTTGAAGTGATACCGTGGGATTATGATGCGACTTGGGGGCGAGATGTACAAGGGAGACCACTTAATCATGAATATATTCGTATTCAAGGTTATAATACGTTAAGTGCAAGATTGTTAGATATACCTGTATTTAGAAAACAATACCGAAGTATTTTGGAAGAAATATTAGAAGAACAATTTACCGTTTCGTTTATGATGTCGAAAGTAGAAGGTTTGTGTGAATCGATTCGTCCATATTTACTACAAGATCCATATATGAAAGAAAAATTAGAAACATTTGATCAAGAAGCTGATATGATTGATGAATATATAAATAAAAGAAGGAAGTATATACAAGACCACTTACATGAATTGGATTAATTTTGAAAGAGATTGGAACATTATCAATCTCTTTTTTTGTATAATAAAGATGTATCAATTGAATTGACGTAATATTTACTTAATAAAGAATGGAGATGTGGAAACATGACGGTCAAGTGGATTGATTGGGTAAAACAAATACAATCTATAGCTCAAGCGGGTTTAACGTATTCTAAGGATGTGTATGATATAGAGCGTTTCCAACAATTACGGGATATTTCCATCTCGATGATGTCACATTACACAAAGACAGATTGGGAAGTAGTAGAGAATTTATTTGCAAGTGAGACAGGCTATCAAACACCTAAAGTTGATATACGGGCAGTTATTTTTCAAAATGAAAAACTATTATTTGTGAAAGAAAAAAGTGATAGGAAATGGGCATTGCCAGGTGGATGGGCTGATGTTGGTTATACGCCAACAGAAGTAGCAGCAAAAGAAGTTTTAGAGGAGACGGGCTATGAAGTAGATGATTTTAAGCTACTCGCTATATTTGATAAAGAAAAACATCAACCATCGCCTTCAGCAACACATGTATATAAAATTTTTATTGGCTGTAAGATTATTGGTGGCGAAAAGAAAACTAGTATTGAAACAGAAGATGTGGAGTTTTTTGGTGAGAATGAATTGCCTAATTTATCGATTGCTAGAAATACAGAAGAGCAAATTAAAGAAATGTTTGCCTACATGAAAGAACCTCAAAAAGAAACATTAATAGATTAATAATGCTTATGCCGATGCTATTGTTGAAATGAAGATATTGGCAGAATGCGACCTTTATGTAATAATGGGATGGTATGTGAAGAAAAAAGGAGATAGAAAATAAAATGTTAGCAAGCATAATAGATCAGTTATTGCAATTCTTTGCAAGTCTAGGTTACTTTGGAGTAGCACTAGCTTTAATGATTGAAATTATCCCGAGTGAAATTGTACTTTCGTATGCTGGCTTTTTAGTCGCAGATGGTAAAATTAGCTTTGTCGGTGCAGTTATTGCTGGAACAATCGGTGGTACTTTAGCGCAAATCTTTTTATATTGGCTTGGATATTACGGAGGGCGTCCGGTTGTAGAGAAATATGGGAAATATCTACTTATTAATAAACACCATTTAGACATAGCAGAAGGTTGGTTTAAGCGTTACGGAGCAGGAGTAATCTTTTCTGCACGCTTTATCCCAGTAGTACGTCATGCAATCTCTATTCCAGCAGGATTAGCTAAAATGCCGTTAAAACTATTTACACTATATACAGTAGTTGCGATTATTCCATGGTCAATACTATTTATATACTTAGGTGAAAAGCTTGGTGGAAATTGGCGACACATTAAAGAGTATGCATCTGATTACACACATTACATAATTATAGGGGCTGTTCTCTTTGTTGCTCTATACTTCGGTTTAAAGTATTTAAAAAAGAAAAAAGCAGCGCGTTAAAGTCAATGATTTTTCATTGGCTTTTTTTATTGTTTCAGTTCTAAAAAAAAGGAGTTGTCCATAATGTGTAATAATAAAGCGTAGCGGGGGAATGTGATGAAAGGATCACCGTTTTTACGTGGAACGATATTTTTAACGATGGCAACGATGATATCTAAAATGTTAGGGTTTATATATGTTATACCATTTACAGCAATGGTGGGTACGAGTGGGTACGTATTATATACGTATGCATACCGTCCTTATACAATTATGCTTAGTATTGCAACGATGGGATTACCACTTGCCGTTTCAAAAATGGTTTCAAAATATGATCAACTCAATGATTATCACACTGTTAAGAGAGTGCTAAAGAGTGGTATCGTTTTTATGGTCATTATGGGCGTTATTTCTTGTTTAGCATTATATATGTTAGCACCACATTTAGCTAAACTTGTGATTGATGGAAATGATCAGTCGGGGAATAGTGTGGTAGCTGTCACGCACAATATTCAAATTGTAAGTTTTGCGTTAATACTCGTTCCTGTAATGAGCTTGTTACGTGGTTTCTTTCAAGGTTTTCAATCTATGGGACCTTCTGCGCTCAGTGTAGTTGTAGAGCAATTTTTTCGGGTCTTAACTATTTTGATAGGAAGCTTTGTAGTTTTATATGTTATAAAAGCTTCTGTTTCGTTGGCAGTTGGTATTTCAACGTTTGGAGCATTTATGGGAGCACTAGGTGGATTAAGTGTTTTAAGTGCGTATTATATAAGAAGGAGAAAACATTTAAAGAAAAAAGAGATTGCCAGTATACCACAAACGACGAAAACTTTTTTTTCGTTGTATAGAGAACTGTTTACATATTCTATTCCTTTCGTTGTAGTTGGATTAGCGATTCCGTTATATCAGACGATTGATACATTTACAATTAATAAACTACTTATACAAATAGGGTATATGCAAGGAGAAGCGGAGAAGATTAATGCGATAATTGGTCTTGTCCAGATGGTTGTACTTATCCCGGTTTCCGTTGCGACTGCTTTTAGTATGTCTCTCGTACCTGAGATGACAAAAGCCTATACAGCAGGGAATGTGAAGTTACTGTACAAACATTTTACGAGGACGAATGTATTAGTAGTAGGTATTACGGTACCAGCGGCGATTGGAATGATGTTGTTAGCAAAACCAGTATATACTCTTTTATTTGGTGCCGGAAATGATCCGGAGATGGGGAGAGTTATTTTGCAGTATTATGCTCCTGCCTGTATACTATTTTCGCTTTTTACAGTAACAGCTGCGATGTTACAAGGAATTAATCAACAACAGAAAACAGTGCTAGGATTAGTAATTGGTATTATTGTGAAGATAGTTTTAAATATCGTATTGCTTCCGTATTTCGATTATGTAAGTTTTATTATTTCAACATACGCTGGTTATACGATTTCAGTTGGCTTTAACTTGTGGATGCTTTCTAAATATGTTATAAAGGCAACATAAGCTTTTTAAGGCAGAGAGCACTCTGTCTTTTTCTTTGTTTAGAATATTTTTCTTATAAAAACGTTTTCAAAATAATTTTTCTATTGAAATTTAAACGTATGTTTCATATGCTGAGAATGGCGGTTCAAAAACTGTTATGTAAGAGAGGTAGATTCCTACATGTAAAAAGAATCGGGGTGATAGTATGTTAAATATTTATTTAACAGACCGAAACGGAAAACTACAAGAGGTTGAGGAAATGCAAAAGGGTTGCTGGATTAATGTACTTCATCCAACGGAAGAAGAAATTCAATATCTAGTACAAACGTTAAATGTAGACTTAGATTTCATTAAAGACCCTTTAGATGATGAAGAACGCTCTCGTATTGAAAAGGAAGACAATAATACTTTAATTATCGTGGATATTCCAACAGTTAGACATGATGAAGAAGGAAATTCGATTTATGACACGATTCCAATAGGTATGATTGTAATGCCAGATTGCTTTGTGACAATTTGTTTAGAAGAAAATCCAATTTTTGAACGCTTTATTAATCAACGTATTAAAGAATTTTATACGTTTAAAAAGACGCGCTTTGCACTTCAGCTCTTATATACGATTTCTACTTATTATTTAAGATACTTAAAGCAAATTAACAGAAAAACAATCGATTTAGAGCACCAATTAAATAAGTCGATGAAAAATAAAGAAATTTTTACATTGCTAGGCCTTGAAAAAAGTTTAGTTTACTTTACAACATCATTAAAGGCGAATAAAATTGTAATTCAAAAATTAATGCGTAACAGTACATTTTTAAAAATGTATGAAGACGATCAAGATTTACTAGAAGATGTATTAATTGAAAATAAGCAGGCTATTGAAATGGCGGAAATATATAGTCACATTTTAAGTGGAATGATGAATACTTTTAGCTCTGTTATATCAAATAATTTAAATAGTGTTATGAAACTGTTAACGTCTATTACAATCATTTTATCGTTACCAACGATGGTTTCTAGTTTCTTTGGAATGAACGTAAAGGTTCCGTTTGAAGGGGAAGCACATGGTTTTGTAATTGTACTCATAATATGTGTAACACTATCTTTCACATTAGCGTTTGTTTTTTGGAAGAAACGTTACTTTTAACGAGAAGAAAGCTGCTCTAGCATAGTTGTGTAACTGCGCTAGAGCAGCTTTTTTGCTATGAAATCCTAAATTTTGAATAGAATATAACTTATAAAATGTAATGTATATGAAAGGGGTGAATTCCGTATAAGTCTTGTCCAATTCATAAAATGAGGTTAAAATTACATATTGTTAATGAAAAGTTGGAGGAAATACATCATGGAATTGTTTCAATTACCGAAAGCATTCCTGCAAATGAATACAATTTTTATCTCCATATTGATCGAAGCACTTCCTTTTGTGCTCATTGGTGTATTTATTTCAGGATTCATTCAAATGTTTGTAACAGAAGATATGGTAGCAAAATGGATGCCGAAAAATCGATTTCTGTCTGTTTTAATGGCTACTTTTTTAGGGATGATGTTTCCGGGCTGTGAATGTGGAATCGTTCCGATTGTAAGGCGATTAATCGGAAAAGGGGTTCCGCCCTATGCCGGGATTGCATTTATGTTAACTGGACCAATCATTAATCCAGTCGTATTATTTGCAACATACGTTGCCTTTGGAAGTAGTATGCACATGGTATGGTATCGTTCTATTGTAGCGATTATCGTAGCAATTATCGTTGGAATTATATTATCATTTATGTTTAAAGAACATCAATTACGAGATGATCACTTCCCAGAAGTGAATCATAAGCGTCCATTACGTAAAAAAATGTGGGATGTATGTACGCATGCTGTTGAGGAATTTTTCTCGATGGGAAAATATTTAGTATTAGGTGCGTTAATTGCAGCGGCAGTTCAAACGTTCGTACAAACTTCAACACTTCTTGCTATAGGACAAGGGCCGTTCTCTTCACCAGCTGTTATGATGGGGCTTGCTTACATATTATCACTTTGTTCAGAAGCGGATGCGTTTATTGCTTCGTCATTCCAAAGTACATTTTCAACAGCGTCACTTGTCGCGTTCCTCGTATATGGACCGATGGTGGATATTAAAAATATGTTTATGATGCTTGCAACGTTTAAAACGAAATTTGTAATTGTTGTGACGGTTACAGTTACACTTGTTGTTTATGCAAGCTCACTACTCATTTATGCGATGGGGTGGTAGGTTATGTTTCGAGCATATATATTATTAGGCTTTACAATTTTAATTGGACAGCTTCATATTTCCGGTAATATTACGAAGTATATAAATATGAAGTACGCCTATTTATCAAAAACTGCAGCTATTATTTTAGGTTTCTTAACGATTGTACAAATTATTATCGTTTTCCAAAAAGAACATCAAAAAGAAAAAGAGAAGCATGATTGTAGTTGTGATCATAGTCATTGTGGGCATGATCATTCGAAAGATGAGAATACATGGTGGAAAAAAGTGTTTTCTTACACGTTATTCTGTTTTCCAATCATTACAGGATTGTTTTTCCCAATTGCAACATTAGATTCCGATATTGTTAAGGCGAAGGGATTCCATTTTCCAGTAGCGCAAGCAGAAAGTAAAGATCCATTTATGACAAGGCAATTTCTAAGACCTGACACGAGCATTTATTACGGGAAAGAAGGATACCGTGGTGTAATGGAAAAAGGGAAGAAAGAGTTTGTAACGAAAGACAATATCACTTTAAAAGATGAAGATTTCTTAAAGGGTATGGAGACAATTTATAATTATCCTGGTGAATTTACTGGTAAAACCCTGTCTTATAAAGGATTTGTTTTCCGAGATGATTCTTCTAAAAAGGAACAATATTTCTTATTCCGTTTCGGCATTATACATTGTGTTGCCGATTCGGGTGTATATGGTATGTTAGTTAAAAAACCAGAAGGTGTAGAGTGGAAAAATGATGATTGGATTCAGATAGAGGGAGAAATTTCAACTGAATTTTATCAGCCGTTTCATGCGAATATTCCAGTGTTAG
Organism: Bacillus cereus group sp. BfR-BA-01523; assembly: GCF_022662615.1. Classification (NCBI taxonomy): domain Bacteria; kingdom Bacillati; phylum Bacillota; class Bacilli; order Caryophanales; family Bacillaceae; genus Bacillus; species Bacillus cereus group sp. BfR-BA-01523. The sequence goes on along the minus strand of NZ_JAKUDX010000004.1, from coordinate 370,124 downwards.
AAGTAACGAAATGGAATAAAGTTGAACAGCCGAAAGAACAATATGTATTTAGAGGAGCCGATTGATAAAATCGGTTCTTTTTTATGGACTAAAAGTTCTAAAAATTGTTAATATTAAACGTGTAGTTCATGAGGTGTAGTGTATATTGGGATATTAGGGATAAATAATTAAAGGGGTGATAACAATGACTGAAGTAAAGGGTAAAACAGCTAATGAATCAAGGGTGTTTAAAACGAGTCGAGTATTTCCAACGGATTTAAATGATCATAACACGCTATTTGGTGGAAAGATATTGGCGGAGATGGATATGGTTGCTTCAATTTCAGCAACGAGACACTCGAGAATGGAATGTGTCACAGCGTCTATGGATTGGGTAGATTTCTTACATCCAGTACGTTCTTCAGATTGTGTTAGTTATGAATCTTTCGTAATTTGGACGGGAAGAACTTCTATGGAGATATTTGTGAAAGTAGTAGCAGAAGATTTAATTTCAGGTAAAAAACGTGTAGCAGCAACTTCATTCGTTACTTTTGTTGCGCTTAGTAAGGAGAATAATCCAGTTCCTGTACCGCGTGTTATCCCTGAGACAGAAGAGGAGAAAGAATTGCATCGAATTGCTGTGTCACGTGCAGAACAGCGCCATATTCGTAAGGCAGAGAGTAAGAAGGTAGCTACACTGCTAACTTTTTGATGTGAAATACTTTCCTAGTGGTACTATTTTGTAATAGGTTAGGAGATTTTTGAAATGAAAAGCGGACACCTAAAAATAGGTGTCCGCTTTTATAGTTTTTTCATCCCCATATCGTACTACAATAACTGCTTAGCAGAAGCAAGCAGCACCGACGATAATTAAGAGGATAAATAATACGACTAGTAGCGCAAATCCATTACCATGTGCGAAGCCCATTGTTATTTCCTCCTTTTATTTTAAGATACAACATACAATATGCAGATGAGCTCCTGTTTGATATGGACGTATATCATGCAATGACATATTTTTTGTATGATAATGTTTTAAAAAAGGAAAGATATAGGAATAACAGTAGTTAGAGAAAGGAACGTATCCATGAAGCACTTTTTAATTGTAATAATTTGTTTTATAGGTGTATTCATATGGATGAACGTTGATGTGGAAATGGGGAAGAAAATGGCTAGTGGATATGAATTAGAAAAAATCCGATCAGGGGATTTTCAAGTATATACGAACGGTGATGAGTTATATAGAAGCTTATTTGAGGATATAAATCGTGCAGAAAAGAATGTATATATTCATTTTTATATTGTAGGTAAAGATGAGGTAAGTAAAGAATTCTTACAGTTATTAGAGAAAAAAGCATCTAGCGGAGTAGATGTGAAATTGTCAGTAGACCGCATTGGCGGATATAAGCTTAAGAAAAAGATAATTAATCAATTAAAAGAAAAAGGCGTGAAGTTTACATTTAGTAAAAAACCTAAATTAAAAAACTTATTTTATTCTTTGCATCAACGTAATCATAGACGCATTGTTACTATAGATGGGAAAGTTTCGTACATTGGTGGCTTCAATATCGGAAAGGAATATCTTGGACAGGATCCTAAATTTGGTCCGTGGCGTGATTATCATGTACGCATCGAAGGGAATGGAGCTACTGATATGGAACGGAAGTTTGCGGAAGATTGGCAAGAAGATACGGGAGAAAAGTTTCCTATACACCAAGAGTTACCTGTACAAGGAAATGTAAAATATCAATACGTATTTTCGAATGGAAAAGGTTTATGGAAGGAGTATGGAGCGTTTTTAAAGAAGGCAAAACATTCTTTAATTATCGCTACACCATATTTTGTACCGAGTAAAGAAATGGTGAAGGGGCTGAAAGATGCATTAAATCGTGGTGTCCATGTAAAAATCCTCGTCCCATTTAAAAGTGATGCAGTATTGCTAAAACAGGCTGCCTATCCTTATTTGAAAGACATGTTAGATGCTGGAGCGGAGATTTATCAATATCGAAATGGATTTTTTCATGGGAAGGTAACAATCATCGATGAGGAAATGGTTGATATTGGTACAGCAAATTTTGATAATAGAAGTTTTTACTTAAATAGCGAATCTAACTGTTTCATATATGATAAGACAGTCGTTGCTGACGTCTGGAGTCGATTAAAAGAAGACTTTCATAAATCAAAACGATTTTCTGAAGAAGATTTTGAGAAAATTAGTAGATGGGATTGGTTTCTAGCAAGAATATCAAATGTTATCGCATCATATTTATAGTATAGAGATGAAATAGGAAGGGAGGCGCTTTAATGGATTGTATGAAAGAATTGATGACATATAGTTACACACTTATATATAAAGTTGGAGAATACACGAGCAAGGTTCGAGATGAAGAATTAAAAGATATTTTGCAGCATCATTTGCCGTATATGTTACAAGCATATAATGAACAAGTGAATTTTCAAGAAGGAGAAAATATACAACATATAACTTGTAAACAAATGTGGCCGGAATTTACTGAAATGGATAGGGAAACAGATAATGAGTATACAGGGGATACTGGGATTGCTATTTGTTATATTACACATTTGAAACGATTAGCATTAAAGTTTGCTCAAGTGGCAGTAGAAGTTGCGAATCCGGAGTTTCGTTCTTTTCTGGAAAATTGTTTTGTGAAAATGAATCGTTATGCTTATAGTGTTTGGCAATATGTTGTGAAGAAGGAATATAAGATTAAACATGTATATGAAAGTGAAAAATTCGCGTGAAAAGCTAAGGTGGAATGAAAGGCGCCTTAGTTTTTTTATGTCTAATTAGAATGGGAGGATTAAAGATTGGCTATGTTATCCGAAAATTTACAAAAGTTTACTGTATCTTTACTATTTTTAAATCTTCCCTTTAAAAAAAAAGAGTAATATGGGATTGTACATATTCTATCAAAGGGAGGAAACGCAAATGAACAAATGGGTTAAGTCATTAACTGCTATGGCACTTGCAAGTTCTTTATTAATGGTAGGTTGTAGTAAAGATGGGGATAAAAAGAAAGAGGATGACACAACTTCGCAGCAAGATGAAAAGAAAGATAAAGAAACAAGCGGAACAGACAAGTCTTCTGATTCGAAAGAAAAGAAATAAATAATAGAGCTTCCTCACATAAACGAGGAAGCTTTTTTGTTGTATATTTGTATGTATTAGGGAAAAATAGAGAGAAAGAACTGAAGAGGGGATAATATATGAAAGTATGCATATTAGGAGCGACAGGTAGAGTAGGATCACAAATTATGAAATTGGCATTACAAGATTCATATGAAGTAACGGTATTAGTTCGTGATTTGAGTAAAGTGGAAATAGAGCATGAAAGGTTGCAAGTTATTAAGGGAAATGTATTAAGCGGAGATGATATAAAGGAAGCGATTAAAGGATGTGATATTGTAATTAGTGCTCTTGGAACTGATCGGAATGGGACGTTAGAGAAGAGTGTACCGATTATTATAAAGCAAATGGAAGAAGAGGGCATAAAGAAAATTGTTACAATAGGAACTGCTGGTATTTTACAAGCACGAACAAACCCAAGTATATATCGTTTCCAATCAAAAGAATCGAAAAGAAAAATGACAACAGCTGCGGAAGATCATTTAGCTGCTTATGAAGCGCTGAATAATAGTAAACTATGTTGGACTGTTGTTTGTCCGACGCATTTAATAGATGGTGATGTAACAGGTGTATATCGAACTGAAAAAGATATGTTGCCAACAGATGGATCGAAAATCACAGTTGGTGATACAGCTCAGTTTACATGGAGTTTACGTAATAAAAGCTTATACGAGAAAAGCCGAGTAGGTATTTCATATTAAAAAACCATCCCAAAATAGGGATGGCTAAAAAATGATATAGCATACAAAGATGATAATCATAATGATTTGGAGAATGGCCTTGGCTACTGTACTACTTAAAAAACCGACAACAGTTGCAATTCCGACTAAAAGGGCGTCTTTTGGCGCCTTTTTATGCATTAGTTCCGTAATAAATACAGATAAGAACGGTATGATAATAAGCCCGAATGGTGGGAAGAAGAACGATCCGACAATGATAGAAACCATACCAACACGTTCGCCCGATTTTGTACTTCCATATTTTTTTAGGAAGTATCCATTTGCAATAAAGTCAGCAACGAAAATGAAGAGTGTAAAAATGACTTGAATAATCCAAAAAGATGTCGTTAACTCTCCGCCGTTTATTCCAAAATGATAAATGAAATAGCCAGCCCATACGGCAAGGATGCCAGGGATAATGGGGTATATAAAGGCAAGAAATGAAACAATGAAACAAGCAATGATACAAATTGTTAGTAAAACAGTCACTTTATAGCTCCTTTGTAGTATCTAATTTATGTACAGCAATCTTTTTAATTTGATGCCCATCAAGTTCTAATGCTTTAAATTGAAAACCATCATATTCAACTGAATAGCCAGCCTCAATATTTAAATCAATTGATTGAGAGAGAAGCCAACCACCAATTGTATCTAAATCACTTTCATCGATATGTAGGCCAAACATATCATTTACTTCAGAAATGAGTACTTTCCCATCTAAAACAGTAAGCCTAGGAGTACGCTTTTCAATCATTGGTGATTCGTCTGCGTCAAATTCATCTTGAATTTCTCCGATAATTTCTTCAAGAATATCCTCCATCGTTAAAAGGCCAGCAGTTCCGCCGTATTCATCCATAACAATCGCCATTTGTACGCGGTTCTTTTGGAGGTGTATTAACGTTTTACGAATGGGAACTGTTTCAAATACAGTTAAAACAGGATGTATGTAGGCATCAAGTGGTTTGTAAATGCCTTTTGTTTGATTATGAAAAATCTCTTTCGTATTTATCATTCCGATAATATCATCTTTATCCTTTTCAATAATAGGATAACGTGTATACTTTTCAGTTGCAACGATTTTCATATTTTCTTCTAACGTATTTTCAGTAGATAAACAAACCATTTCAGTTCTAGGTACCATAATTTCTTTAGCAACACGATCATCAAATTCAAAAATATTATTTACATATTTATATTCGGTTTGATTAATTTCGCCGCTTTTATAGCTTTCACCTAAAATGAGTCGTAGTTCTTCTTCGGAATGGGCAAGTTCATTTTCTTTCGCAGGCTCTAAACCGAGTAATTTTGTGAAAAATATAGCTGCACTATTGAGAAGCCAAATGAACGGATACATAATTTTATCAAATAAAATAAGTGGTTTTGCAAATTTTAATGTGATTGCTTCAGCTTTTTGGATTGCGAAAGACTTAGGAACTAACTCGCCTAATACAACATGGAAAAAAGTAATCACACTAAAAGCAATAATAAAGGATAACGTGTTAGCCATTGTTCCAGTAATATTGATTTTTTCAAATAGTGGTCGCAGTAAATGTTCCACAGTTGGTTCACCAAGCCAACCAAGTCCTAAAGAGGTGATAGTAATGCCAAGCTGACAAGCGGATAAATAAACGTCTAAGTTAGATAAAACGCTTCTTGCAGCTAATGCTTGTTTATTACCTTCATTAGCAAGCTGGTCAATTCGACTTTTTCGTACTTTTACGACAGCGAATTCTGAAGCAACGAAAAAACCAGAAATAAGGATAAGTATAAAGATGAGAAAAATATTTAATATGTCCAAGTGTGTTCTTTATTCCTAATTTGGAATAAAGATGTCACCTCCTGTAATTATGTTATACTTTTATAATAAATCCAAATGAAAAGATTAGTCAAAGAAAATGGGTAAATAATGGTAGGTTTCTATAGTAGTTTTTTAATTTGCTGTTATTTTGTCCTCTATATAATAGGAATAACCGTCTACTTTTAATTTAAGTAGACGGTTATTCTATGTTATGGTTTCGAAATACTTCTAGTTAAAGTATACGTGTTTTGTTTAGAGTGGTTTGTTGTCCATAAAGCTTGGAGAAACGATAAGATGCTATATGGAATATAAAGTAGTAATAAACCAATTGTGACAACTATAGGTGCATTTCTACCAAATTGGACGATAAATTGTAATAGTCCGTTTGTATGAAAAATACATTCCATAAAAACGAATGAAAGAATAATGGAACTCAAAATAGATTTATGATTGGAAGTAAGCGCAATAAATAACGTATCAACAAGGAAAGATGAATTTTTTATTTCGTATTCATTAGTAGTATTTAAGAACGGTAGCCATTTTTTAATTGCTTGCATAACGATTATCATAGAAGTGCTACATACGATGATAAAAGAAGAGAAGAAAGGAAACTTTATGAATTTAGATATGTAGAGAAGTGATAATAGGACTGAACATTGTAATATCACAGTGCCAAAAGAATACGGTATCCAGCGAAATAAAGAACTACACTTTTTTAATGAGTTTGGTGCTTTTAAAAATAGATGGCCAATTCCTAGACTTATAAAGAAACCGATTACAAGAGTGAATGTGAAACGAACGATTGATAAAAAATATATTTCCCATATGTAGGGGAACAGTGGTGACGAATGGTTAGAGATATGTAGTATATTTTGTGTATGTACAAGCTGATTTGCTGAGAAAAGGATAGGCTCATGCATCCAATCAATTGTGGGAATTGAAATGGAAGAAGGCTGTGCTAAATTATGAAAAATGCTTACAAATCCAGTTAAGTAGGAGTAATTATGTGTAATGAATAATGCTGGAAGGGGACTTATGACAAAAATAATCAAAACACCGGCTATAAATTTACATATATGTGAGCGCAATAAGGACATACAATCACCTGCTCTTAGAATATTCAGAAAATTCTTATTCTTATTTTAGCTTTTTTCAGGGGAAGTTACAATATATTTTTCTTTACCTATTGGTATATGGATAGTTTTAAATTATTTTTAGAAATTTATTTTATGTGTGGAATATAAAGCAGGAGAGGGTATATAACAGCATCCATACAAAAAACGTGAACAGTTTAGCATTTTCACGTTTTTTGTATGGGATGAATGAAAAGAAATGTAGGTAAATGTCGAAAGGATTAAATTGATTTTTCAAATTGGAAAGTGATACCATAAAGTTAAACAGTGTTTAAATCATTGTTTAATCGATAAATTCTAGAGGGGGAGATAAGTTGGGGGGAAATGAAAACATATCAACGAAAGAAAAGATTTTAAATACAACCTTGGAGTTAATTAAAAACGAAGGTTTTGAAAGGGTAACGATAAGGAAAATTGCATCATTGTCAGATGTAAATATTGCGCTTGTAAATTACCATTTTGGTTCAAAAGAAAAGTTGATTAGTGAGGCGATTAAAGTTTTGTTAATTAGCTTCCAAGGCACTTTTTCTATTTTAGATGATATTACAGTACCAGCGAAAGAAAGATTAAAAATATTTTTATTTGATTATGTACTAGTAATTCGGCAATATCCTGAGTTAGTCAGGAAGATTATTGCAATGGGAACTACGGTATTTACATCTCAATACGAATATGGAGATTTTTTGAAGAGGCTAGGTTTTAGTAAAGTGAAGAATATTTTGAGCGAAATAACAAATGAAGCGGATCAGGAAATTTTAATGATGATGACAGTGCAAATATTTGGATCCATTTTTCTTCCAGCATTAATGATGCCAATTCTTGAATCAGGAGCAGATATCAGAGTACTGCCTATAGAAAAACAGATTGATTTCCTATTTGAACGCTATTTTTATAAAAATTGAGATAGTGGGTGATAGAGATGGTTAGTTTCTTTAGAAAGCATTGGTATGATATAGGGTTAGTTGTGGCTATTGTTGTCGTTGTTTGTTTAGTCGCGAATTTGGGAGAAATAAGTGAAATAAAAGTACTGTTAGCGTTAAGTTTTGTAGCCATTTTAGTGCATCAATTTGAAGAGTATCGTTGGCCAGGTTATTTCGCTGGTCTGTTTAATGTAGTTATATTTAAAAGTGATATACCAGATCGCTATCCATTAAATACGCAATCTGCTATGGTAATAAATATTTTGATTGCGTATGTTTTTTATTTACTTCCGGTTTTCTTTCAAAATATAATATGGCTTGGGATGGCACCTATTTTAATGGGTTTTTTTCAATTCATATGGCATGGTATTTTTGCGAATATAAAAGCTAAAACAATATACAATCCGGGATTAGGTGCGGTTGTATTACTACATGTTCCGATTGGTTATGCATATATGAGATATGTTCTTTTACACAATCTGGCTACAAATTTGGATTGGATATTAGGGCTGATCTATTTTCTAGTAGCTACCTATTTTTTAATTATAAAAGGAAATATGTTAATGAAAAGTAAGGAGACAAATCATTATTTTTCTAAAAAGCAATTAGGTCCGTACAATGATGCAGTAAAGTGATCCAGAATTCAGAAGGGATTTTTGATGCTGAAGAGAGTACAAGTGAATGATTCATGAATAAATTATGACGAAAAAATGAATAATTTTCAGAAAAATAAAATAATATATTTATTTTTTTCTGAAAATATAATATAGTTATGGCACAGAAAGTATTTTAGCATAAGGAGGCTTTTTTATGAGGATTAAAGGGAATTATGTGCCAAAGAGGGAAGTTTTGTTTTGCTCAAGTTCAATTACGATAAGGGAAACGCTGGAACATTTAAATAAAACGGGGTATCGTTGTGTACCAGTTTTAGATGAAAAAAAAGAGAAGTTTTTAGGGAATGTATATAAAGTAGATATTTTAGAATATAAAGGTTCACTTGAAGATAATGTATTACAATTATTGAACGATAAAAATGGGTACGTGAGAGAAGACTCTTCCTTCTTTAAAGTATTTTTTACAATTAAAAAACTACCGTATTTATCAGTAGTTGATGAAAAAGGGGTCTTCCTTGGTATTTTAACTCATAAAAAAGTTTTTGAACTATTAGAAGATGCATGGGGAGTCCATTCTAGTAAATATTCTGTCATGATTGGAACACAAGATTATAATGGGGCCATTCAAAAATTATCGACAGTGCTAAAGAAATACACTGGTATTCAAAGCTTAATGACTTTTGATAATGATGCTTTATTAGTACGTAGAATAATGTTTACATTGGGAGAAGAGTTTGAAGATAGTGAATTAGAAACATTGCTAAAGGATTTAGAAGATCATGGATTTAGAGTTGTGTATGTTGAAGAGATGAAAAATCCACGTGAAGTTGAAACGATAGACTAACAAGTAAAGCCATCTTATTTTTGATGGCTTTTACTTTCTTTCACATAAAGATATCTAAATATAATAAAATATATGAATCGTAAATTTTAAAAAATATTTGTGTAATAGAATAAATAAAGGAAGTATATGTAGATAATTTTGATTTTCAAAAAAATCAAATTGAAAATATGTTTTTATTTTTCAACTAAATATGTTACTATATGTGTGATAAAAACAAAGAGGTCTGACAACTAAACTCCACGTTATACCACTCTGATGAGTTAAATTTTCAAAAAAATCAAAAATTAATAATTAGAGTAAGAATAAGGGGAATGGAGAAATTATGGAGAAAGACACTGCTTTGTAAGGGGCATATTTTATCATCTTGAGCAGAGAGGAGGATGCATAGCATATTGTGAAAAGAGATATAAACAATGAAAAAGTGCTATGCAAATGAAAAGCATGAAGGGACGTTTAAGGCCAGGTGATACGGTAGCGATTGGTTTAATGTTATTTGCACTATTTTTAGGAGCAGGAAATTTAATTTTCCCGCCAGTTTTAGGTCAACAAGCAGGAGAAAATGTTTGGATTGCTACAATTGGATTCCTTGTAACGGGAGTCGGATTACCCCTATTAGCTGTAACAGCTGTCGCGTTTGTAGAGGGGGACTTGAAAGCGCTATCTTCTAGAGTTCACCCTATATTTGCGTTTATTTTCCCATTGATTAGTTATTTAGCGATTGGACCATTTTTCGCGATTCCGCGTACTGGAGCTGTTTCATTTGAAATGGGTATGAAGCCATTTCTATCAGAGACAATGGTTTCTGAGTGGTACATGCTATTTCTTTTCACTATAGTTTTCTTCGGAATAACGTGGTATTTATCATTAAATCCATCTAAATTAGTGGATTGGTTCGGGAAATTTCTTACACCATTGTTAGTATTGATTGTTGCTGTTATTGTCGGAAAAGCAATTATTGATCCAATTGGAGAACCAGCTGCACCTTTAGCTGCTTATAAAGAGAATGCTTTCTTTGGTGGATTTATTCAAGGATATTTAACGATGGATGCGATTAGTGCACTTGTGTTTGGGATTGTTGTTGTACAAGTTATTCGCTCAAAAGGGATAAAAGAGAGCGGACAAATCGCAAAAATAACAGTTGTATCAGGGATTATTGCTGTATTAGGCTTAACGTTAATATATTTATCACTTGCATATCTCGGATCTACAAGTACATCACTTGGTGTGTCGGAGAACGGTGGTCTTATTTTAACGAATGTTGTAAATGAGTTATATGGAACAAGTGGCAAAATTTTATTAGGACTTGTAATTATACTCGCTTGTTTAACAACTTCTGTTGGATTAACATCTGCGTGTGCTGGCTTCTTTACAAACTTATTCCCAAAACTTTCGCATAAAACGATTGTAACTATGGTATGTGTATTTAGTTTAATTGTATCTAACCTAGGGTTAACACAATTAATCACAGTAACATTACCAGTGTTAATGATCATTTATCCAGTTGCAATTGTATTAATCGTTCTTTCATATTTCCATAAATGGATAGGGAAGCGTAATACAATATATATTGGAGCTATTTTAGGTGCGTTGTTAATTAGTTTCTTTAACGGTTTAGAAAGTGCGAACATTAAAATTGATGCGATTTCTAATGTGCTACAAATGTTACCATTATATAAAGAAGGAATAGGATGGCTAATCCCATCATGTATTGGCGGGATTCTCGGTTTCTTCTTCTATAAATCAAATGAATTAAGTGAATTACAAAAGAAAGGTGCTTAGGCGCCTTTCTTTTTTTAAAGGGGATTTTTGTATTTTGTCTAAGTAATAATTGGGAGGAATGATAAAATGGCTAATTTTGAAGATTTTTTAACTTTTGATGTAAGAATTGGAACAGTAACACAGGCAGAGGAATTTAAAGAAGCGAGAGTGCCAGCGATTAAACTAGAAATTGATTTTGGGGAGCTTGGGGTCAAGCAGTCAAGTGCTCAAATTACGAAGAGATATAATCCAGAAGACTTAATCGGTCAGCAAATTGTTGCTGTTGTAAATTTTCCGCCAAAGCGTGTGGCAGGATTTAAATCGGAAGTGCTTGTATTGGGTGGTGTTCCTGAAGCTGGTGATGTTGTGTTGCTTCAGCCTAATATGGAATTGCCAAATGGAACGAAAATTAGTTAGTGTGAAGGTAGGGGTAAACATGGATATCGGACGAGAATATTTACAATGTGCCATTTCGAATTTCAAGGCAACACAAAAACAAGGAGAACGTGTACTTTCTCAATTATCTTATGAACAGATAATGTGGTCTGCTCAGGAAGAGACAAATAGTATCGCGATTATTATTAAACATTTACATGGTAATATGCGTTCAAGATGGACGGAATTTTTAACGTCTGATGGCGAAAAAATAGATCGTAACCGAGATGGTGGATTTGAAGGTGGCTACAATTCAAAACAAGAAGCGCTTGCTGCGTGGCAAGAAGGGTGGGAGTATGTCTTTAAAACGATGGATACTTTAACAGCAGAGCAGATTTTGCAGAAAGTATACATTCGCGGAGAAGAACACACTGTTATGCAAGCGATCGAAAGGCAAATTTCTCATTATGCTTTACATATTGGACAAATCATTTACATTGGTAAAATGTTAAAAGAAAATGAATGGGAGTGTTTAAGCATTCCTAGAGGTCAATCTACTAGTTATTTACAGAAAAAACGTTCAACGTAATAATAGGAAAGAAACCGATATAAAATAGGAAGCAAAAAAATAAGCCAATTGATAGAGGGCTCCGTGAACATTAGAATGCTGCCAGCAATAAGCCCATATGTAATAAGAAAGAAACCAAAGAGTGTATTTATAGGAATAAAACGTGAGACAAATAATTGCTGATTTTTGAAACAAGTGTTGTGAAACAAATAAAAGCGGAAATACCGTGTAGAGGTAATAAGATCTTTCCTTCTCGTTATTCTTTTTTTACATTTATGACAGATGAATGGTGGCTGCATTTCATTACGCTCCATTTTTTATATTTGTAATAATGTAAGACAAAAGTAAGTATAAAGTGTATGTTCCTATATACGCTCCTGCAATAAGGAAAAATGGATTCAGTAAAATTCCATGAATGCTTGTCATGAAAACTAAATTTTGTATTAAAACATCATATATATTAATAGAAATAATTGTCCCGAGTACATACAGTGCTAAGTATGCGGAAATATGTAGCACAATACGAATTTTAGGATGTAAAGCAAACAAATAAAAAATAAATGATAAGACGATTGGTAATGTTCCTATTAGTAGCTTCAATTCATTTCACCTCATTAACAATATAGCCGGAATTTAAGCGGTCTATTCTCTAGAGCTTGTACATAACTTGAAATAGAGAGGGTGATAGTATGAATCGAGGCTTTTTTTACGTGAAGTTCACAAGTGTACGTAAGTTAGTTTTATTTATTATTACTACAGTACTGGCGACTTTTTTTCTTATTAGTATGATGGTAACCTCTATGAAAGAGACAAAGTCAACGTATTTATATAATTGGTTAAATGAGTTATCGATGAATGGCTACATGTACGTTATTGGGAAAGAGAATCATTATTTTACACAGGAGTACCGGAATTTGAATCAAGACTTTTCTATTTCTTCATTCCTCTTTTCGATGGCTACGAATATTCGTTTTGATGATGTACGTAGTTTTGTCGGGAAAGAGCTTCCTGGCTTTGGTAAGTACGATACAGAAATCGTTATCGCAGGTGAGGGAACAAATTATTCTAACTTACCGATAGAGTCGAGTGTTCCTCTTGAAGAAGTAGTGAAAGAACGGACTGGAGAAGGTGGACAAGCGCCAAAGCCTGATACGAATAAAGAGAAAAAACAACCAGCTCAAACGACTGGAAAAAGACAAGTTGCATTTATATATCATTCACATAGCTGGGAATCTTATTTGCCGTTACTTAACTTAACAAATGACCCTAATCCAAATAAAGCAACGAGTTCTGTAACGAATATTTCAATAGTTGGAGATCGCTTTCGTGAACAACTGGCAAGTGAAGGGATAGGTGCTACTAACGATAAGACTAATGTCGGTCAAAAGTTAATAAGTAAAGGATTGAATGATACTAGTTCTTATAAAATGTCACGGGAAATTGTACAAGAAGCGATGGCTGGTAATAAAGAATTACAATACTTCTTCGATTTACACCGTGATAGTGCACGGAAAAATGTAACAACAAAAACAATTGGAGATAAATCATATGCTAAGCTTGCTTTTGTAATTGGGAAAGGTAACAAAAACTATGAAAAAAACTTACAATTAGCAACTGCGTTACATGAGACGATTAGTAAGAAATATCCGGGAATGAGCCGTGGTGTAATTCAAAAAGGATTCCAAACAGGAAATGGAGTCTACAATCAAGACCTATCAGGACAAGCGATATTAATTGAAGTTGGCGGGGTAGATAATACAGAGGAAGAATTAAATCGATCAATTGATGCACTTGCTAAGGCATTTGGTGAATATTTTTGGCAAGCAGAAAAAGTGAATGGATAAAGTGAAATTTGAATTAGTGGTAGGCATTGCCGATGGTTATCAGCCTACATCAATTGGGGGAAAACGTAAGTGTACAGCTTACGTTTTTTGTTTGTCATGAAATGAGGATGAAAAGATGTCACATTATAGACATAATTTGTAATTGCTATAGTAATATCGAAATTTGTCTATTTATAATAGGAGAATTAGAAAGGGATTTTCGCAAAAATAGAGAAAATCTTTTTACAAGGAAAATTTTTAACTAACAGAATGGTAGGGGATCAAGCTGATACGAGAGATTAGAGTAGAAGATGCAACATCGTTTTTGCAATTAAATAAGCAATTGGACGAAGAGACGAAATTTATGTTATACGAACTAGGAGAAAGAAAAACTACAGTAGAGCAACAAGAAAAGATGGTCCACCGTTTTATTGAAAATGAATATGCGACAATATTTGTAGCAGTTGAAGAAGAGAGAATAGTAGGGTTTATTTTAGTTAATGGAAATAATATTCAAAGAAAGAGACATGTGGCAGGCATTGTAATTGGTATTTTGCAAGAGTATAGTGGCCGAGGTATTGGAACGAGTTTGTTTAAAGAAGTAGAGAAGTGGGCAAGATTACATGATGTATGGCGTTTAGAATTAACGGTAATGGCCCACAATACAAGAGCTCAGGCACTATATAGCAAAATTGGATTTGAACAAGAAGGTGTCAAAAAATCTGCTCTTATCATCGATGGAAAAGGTATCGATGAGTATGAAATGGCCAAATTATTAAAATAAGAGGTCGTTATATGAAAAAAAGATGGGCACTACTTGGTATCGTAGCAATGATACTGATCATTGGAGTAGCAGGAATAAATTATAAGATGTACAAGGAGCAAGAGGCGAAGGAAGTAAATGTAAATAATATATTTCCGAAAGCTAAAGAAACGATTGCTAATATGGATGGGGATATCGCAGTCATTAGTAATCCAAATTCGATGCTTGTACTTGTGAATAAAAATAGGCGTTTACCAGATGGGTATAGGCCGCCAGATTTAGTTGTTCCGAAAGTACGTTACTCTAGTGAAGGTGATCAAGAGAAGAAAAAGATGAGGAAAGAGGCAGCGGCGGCACTTGAGGAAATGTTTCAGCAAGCCAATAATGAGCGGATTTTCCTTTTTGCAGTCTCTGGATTTAGATCTTTTGATCGACAAAAAGCATTAAATACAATGTATAAAAGACAAGATGGAGAAGCAAAGACAGCGATGTCTAGTGCAGTCCCTGGTACGAGTGAACATCAAACAGGACTAGCTATGGATATTACATCTCAATCTGCTAAATTTCAGCTAGAAACTGTTTTTGGGGAGACGAAAGAAGGAAAGTGGCTTTCTGAAAATGCCCATAAGTTTGGTTTTGTTATTAGATATACGAAAGAGAAAGAAGGGATTACCGGTTATCGTTATGAACCGTGGCATGTACGGTATGTTGGGAATCCGCAAGCTACATATTTATATGAAAACCAACTGACGATTGAAGAAGTAACGCAGTAATGAATTGAGGGGAGAGGGCTAAGATGACGAGGTTATATAAGAAAAAGGTACATGCATATATTACGAGAGAAAAAGAAGGGGCTATGCAACTACTCGTTTTTAAACATCGTGATATACGAGAGACTGGTATCCAAGTTCCAGGTGGGAAGGTAGATGAAGGTGAAACGTTAGAGGCAGCAATTTTACGTGAAGTACAAGAAGAGTCAGGACTACGCCATTTTTGTATCGAGCGCTTCCTTTCTGATTACATTATTTATATGAAAGAAAAAAAGGAATATCAAAAACGTCATTTTTTCCACATTTCATTATTAACAGATGTGAAAGATACGTGGGAACATATAGTAAGTGCTGGTGAGGAAGACAAAGGTTTAGTATTTTGTTATGAATGGATTGATATTAACAAATGCCCTGAATTAGCAGGTAAACAAGGCGAGTTTTTACATTTGTTAGAAGAGGTATATGTAAAATAATAAAAAGAGTCTGAGGCGATATTGTATTCGTTTCAGACTCTTTTTATTTCTCTGGAAATTAAAGGTTTTTAAACTGGTGAGTTGAATTTCTTTAAAGGGATTGTAGCTGTCTATGCGAGGAGCGGAGAAAATGAAAAAGTAATAGATACACGTCATATATATAAGGGCTTATAAAAGGAGAATGAAAATGGAAATTCAGTTTAATACATTATTGCAAAAAGAATTAACAATTCATGATATTCAAAAGGAAATGGAAGCTGGGAAGTTAACTTCAAAAGAACTAGTCATGTATTATCTTCATAGAATCGCAAAGTATGACCAAGATGGACCGAAAATCAATTCTATTTTAGAAATCAATCCAGATGCTATCTTTATTGCAGAAGCGTTAGATTATGAAAGAAAGACAAAAGGTGTAAGAGGTCCATTACATGGTATACCTGTTTTACTTAAGGATAATATTGAAACGAATGACTCGATGCATACAAGTGCTGGTGCGATTGCCCTAGAACAAAATATAAGTAGTGAAGATGCATTTCTTGTTAAAAAGATCCGAGAAGCAGGTGCGATTATACTAGGGAAAGCAAATATGACAGAGTTAGCAAACGGAATGTCTTTTGAAATGTGGGCTGGATATAGCGCTAGAGGCGGTCAAACGATTAATCCTTACGGTACAGGAAAGGATGATATGTTTGTTGGTGGATCGAGTACAGGATCTGCCGTTGCAGTTGCTGCTAACTTTACTGTATTATCCGTTGGAACAGAGACAGATGCTTCTATTTTGAGCCCAGCTGTTCAAAACTCTGTAGTAGGTATTAAACCGACAGTTGGTTTAATTAGCCGTAGAGGAATTATTCCGTTCACATATTCTCAAGATACAGCCGGTCCGTTTGCTAGAACGGTAACAGATGCTGCTATTTTACTAGGGAGTCTAACTGGGGTGGATGAAAAAGATGTAGCTACTCATAAAAGTGAAGGCATGGCATATCAAGATTATACATCTTATCTTGATGCTAATGGTTTAAAGGGAGCGAAGATTGGTGTTTATAGCAATGCTCCAAAAGATTATTACGAAAATGGTGAGTACGATGAAAAATTGTTTGAGGAAACGATCCAAGTATTACGTAGTGAGGGAGCGACAGTAGTAGAAGATATTGATATTCCGTCTTTTCATAGGGAATGGAGTTGGGGAGTTCCACTTTATGAGCTGAAGCACAGCTTGGATAACTATCTTTCTAAATTACCTTCTACTATTCCAGTACATTCTATTTCGGAGTTAATGGAGTTTAATAAAAACATAGCAGAAAGAGCTTTGAAATATGGACAAACTAAGTTAGAAAGAAGAAAAGATTTTCCTAATACGTTAAGAAATCCAGAATATTTAAACGCAAGATTAGAAGATATATATTTTTCGCAAAAACAAGGTATTGATTTTGCGTTGGAAAAATATAATCTGGATGCGATACTGTTCCCTTCTTATATAGGATCTACTATATGTGCGAAAGCAGGTTATCCGTCTATAGCAATGCCTGCGGGATATATGGATAATGGGAGGCCTTTTGGAATTACTCTTGCAAGTGCTGCTTTTAGTGAAGGGGCATTAATTAAACTAGCATATGCTTTTGAACAAGCGACAAAACATAGGAAGATTCCCAACTTGTCATGAATAGAATAAACAAAGAGGACAGGAATTCCTGTCCTTTTTGTTTTAATGATTAAAGTGAAATATCTTTCTGCTCCGTCTTCTGATATTTTAATAAGTTAAAGGATAAACAAGCAGAACATAAAATAAGAAAAGCGGCGATAATATAAATAGTACGAACGCCGAACATATCAGTAATAATTCCAACGCTAAGCATAGAAAGACCAGAAGCTGTCGAGAGAAGTGCACCATGAGCTGTATACATCTTCGATAATAAAGAAGGAGTGACGCTTGATTGTAAAACCGTCGTTTGAGAAATATCTCTAATTTGATAACATGGCCCCATTAGAACACAAAGAAATAGAGCAATAAATCCGCTACTTGTCATACCATATAAAAATGTAAGAATACTAAACATAAGAGAGCCTATCGCCATGGAGCGTATTAAATTTTTTTGAATATATGTACTCATTTTCCACGCTAATATCCCGCCAATTAATGTGCCGACGTAATAACTTGTGTTAATATATCCCCACCAATCTTCGCCTTTATGAAGAACAGTCGTTACATATGCCATCGTAATAGCACCGATCCATATCGTCCCTGCGAAAGTTTCAATTAAGTCCATAATTGTAACGATGCGCAGAGACGGGTGTTGAAATAACATTTTCCATCCTTCTAATAATGCAGTAGTTTTCGAAGAAGTGGGTTCTGCTACTCGTTCAGCTTGTATAGATTGTAATGAAAGGTGTAATGTAATACATCCGAAAATCATCAATATGTTATTAATCATGAGTGTCGAAGTAACGCCAATGAGAAGAACAATTATGCTTGTAAATGAGTATGCAGCGGCTTGTATAATTTGTGTTGAAAAGGAAAAGACACTATTTACTTTTACTAATTTTTCTTGTGGTGTTAAGCGCGGGATAACGGCGTATAGTAGAGGAGCGCTCCAGCCACTACATAATGAAATGAAAATAACAAAAGTTAAAAGAGCAGAAATGTTTGTTGATAGTATAGGAAATAATATCATTAACAATATTAAAAGAGCTGTTTTAATCCATTGTAGAGTATATAGCAATGAATAAGATGGAAACCGATTCATTATAAGTGGTGCAGAGGTGTTCGCGATAAGATTTGTGATAACTTGTAATAATGGAAAAAGAGCAGTAATTGTAGCTGATCTAGTTGTGATATAGATGTGAGTTGTAATAATCATTATGTATACAATGTCAGCGAGAGTAATGCATATTTTGGAGCCCAAATAGTAAGTTAGTGAACGTTTAGGCAATAAGAATACCACCTTTCAAATCAATACTGCTTTTAATTTTAATTATTATAATCTGTAATTTATATTTTTGAAAGAATTAAATTTTTTGTCATTTTTTGAAAGGGATTTTTGTGTATAATGAAGAATATATTAATATAGCATTTTATTAATGCTTGTTGTAACAGCGAATACATATAATAGCTTGTAGCAAACGCCCCCTCTATGAGAAAGGGCGGATAAACCATTCTTTTCTTCATATACATATAGAAAATGAGAAAGAAAGTGAGGGTTGCATATGGCTGGATGGGTGATTTGGTTTATAATAGCGGGTATTTTATTTATTGCAGAAATGTTGTCGATTACGTTTTACATGCTTTGGCTTGGAATTGGAGCTGTTGTCGGAGGTCTTATTGCTTTGTTTGCTCCTGATGCACTATTTTTACAAGTTGTTGTTGGGGCGATTGTAAGTTTAACATTGACTTTCTTTACGAAAAGAATTTCTAAAAACTTTCGAGAAGCAAAAGGTTTTACTGATACAGTAGATAAACTTGTTGGTAAAAAGGGAATTGTTATGCAAACGATTACAAGCGAAGTGAACGGTATTGTGAAAGTGGATGGAGATACTTGGACAGCTATTTCGGATACTCCTATTGATGCTGGAGAAAAAGTCGTTGTTATACAGAGGCATAGTACTATTTTACAAGTGAAAAAGGAGAGTGAATAAATATGGCAGTAGCATTAACGTTAACGATTATTTTTGCATTGATTGTCGTTGTATTTATTGCATTGACAATTAAAATTATTTCTCAGCAAAAAGTTGGGGTCGTTGAAAGGTTTGGTAAATTTCAACGGATTATGCACCCAGGATTAAATATTCTAATCCCAATTGTAGACCGCGTTCGTGTATATCACGATTTACGTATTCAACAAACGAATGTACCACCACAAAAGGTAATAACGAAAGATAATGTACAAGTAGAAATTGATACAATTATTTTCTATCAAATTGTTGAACCAGAGCTTGCGACATATGGTATTTCAAACTATGAATATGGTGTTCGTAATATTACATCTGCAACAATGCGTCAAATTATTGGTAAAATGGAGCTTGATGAAACATTATCAGGTCGTGAAAAAATTTCAACAGAAATTCGTTTAGCACTTGATGAAGCGACAGAAAAATGGGGCGTTCGTATTGAGCGTGTCGAAATAGTCGATATTAATCCACCAAAAGATGTGCAAGTATCAATGGAAAAACAAATGAAAGCAGAACGTAATAAACGTGCGATCATTTTAGAAGCTGAAGCAGCGAAACAAGATAAAGTCCTTCGTGCTGAAGGGGAAAAACAAAGTAAAATTTTAATGGCTGAAGGGGATAAAGAAGCGCGTATTCGTGAAGCGGAAGGTATACGAGAAGCGAAAGAATTAGAAGCGCAAGGGGAAGCGAGAGCGATTGAGGAAATTGCAAAAGCAGAACAAAACCGAATTGAATTACTTCGCGCAGCAGATTTAGATGAGCGCGTACTTGCTTATAAATCATTTGAATCATTGATTGAGGTTGCAAAAGGACCAGCGAATAAAGTGTTTATTCCATCTAATGCAATTGAAACACTTGGTACTCTTGGGGCAATTGGGGAAATCTTCAAAGAAAAACAAGCGAAGAAATTACCTTCGTCAGATACAGAAAAAGAACAATAAGAGTGAGAAAGAGAAATGGGATACCATTTCTCTTTTTTTTTTGCGTATATTACGAAAGGCTTGTACATATCCATGTATAAAGAAGGTGATACATTGAAAAAGTATGCAACCCGTATACATGGGAAGAAACTAATCTCGTTACTCTTTCTATATGCACTAGTCATAATTATTATTGCGTCGATTTTGACGTCGCTTTTACATACAATGAAATCGAATTACGCGAATCAATGGTTTGGAAAAGTATCGATGCAAGGTTTTGTTCAAATGATAGAAAGTGAGAATCGCTATTACGGATTTGATTATTTTAAGCAGAATAAAAGGGAGTCATTTGGAAATTTAATGTTCTCGATTGCGACGGACTTGAAAATTAAAGATTTAAGAACGTTTGTCGGTAAAGAAGTGCCTGGTATGTCAAAGTATTACTCTAACATTATCGTAGCTGGGGAAGGGACAAACTTTACGAATATCCCAAATGAATCTAGTGTACCGATTGAAGAAGTAACGAAAGAGCGAGAAGTAGCAAAAGATAAAGTTACAGAAGCTGAAAAGAATAATCCGGTTCAGAAAAAGAACGGAGCGAAAAAAGGTGAAAGTGCAGTATATATTTATCATACACATAGCTGGGAATCTTTCTTTCCGTTATTACCAGGGGCTACCGATCCATCAAGTCCAGATGTAAATGTGTCCTTACTAGGGAAACGTATGAAAGAACAACTTGAAGGACAAGGAATTCCGGTAGTTCATGATAAAACGAATATGGGGGATTTATTAGCGAGTAAAAAATGGAAATGGCCGCAATCATATAAAGCGTCTCATGAATATGTAAAAGAAACATTAGCACAAAATAATAAAATTGCGTTTCCGATTGATATACACCGTGATGATCAGCGGAAGAAGGTAACAACAAAAGTAATTAACGGGAAATCGTATGCAAGATTATATTTTATAATTGGGATGGAAAACGAAGGGCGTGCTGAAAATGAAAAAATTGCAAGAGCAATCAATAGTTATTTAGATGAAAACTATTACGGACTAAGCAGAGGAATCTTTCCAAAGTATAAAAAAGATGGAAATGGCGTTTATAATCAAGATTTATCTAAAAATGCGATGTTAATTGAAGTTGGTGGTGTGGATAATACGCTAGACGAACTATATAATACTATTGATGTGTTGACGGAAGCGTTTAGTAAATATTATTGGAACAATGCGGAGAAAGTGAATGGGTGAGGAACGGGAAACTGTTCCTTTTTTTTATATAAAGGTAAGAATGTGATATAATGGAATCTTGTGAATATTAAATGAGGAAGTAGGGGAAATATGCAAATAATATTAATACGCCACGGTGAATCAGAAGCTGATATTTTAAATGTACATGAAGGGCGAGCTGACTTTGAATTAACAGAAAAGGGAAGACAGCAAGTGCAAAGACTTGTACAGAAAGTGAAAGCAGATTTCCCGCCAGATTTCATTTGGGCAAGCACATTAAAACGTGCTCGAGAAACGGCTGAAACATTAGCGGAAGCGATTCAGTGCCCAATTCAATTAGAAGAGGAATTAATGGAGTTCAATAATGGAGTGCAAGCAGGTTTATCATTTGAAGAAGCGAAAAAATATCCAGAGCCAAAGTTTCTTCATGACCGGTTTGAAAACGGGGAATCATTTATTGAATTTAGAATGAGAATAGAAGGAATCTTTTCTAAAATCGTGATAGAAAATACATATGACCGAATTGCAATTGTTGCACATGGTGGTGTAATCAATAGTCTATTACGTGCATTTTTCAAAATGCCAATCTCAATGGACTATTACTTTAAAATAGGAGATACGGGAATAAGCTTAATTGAAATTGATGGTGAACAAAAAACGGTACATTTCATTAATGATACGAATCATTTGGACGGGATGTAAAGACCTATGTACAAAGTAGTGTTTTTTGATGTTGATGGTACTCTTTTAAGTGAGATTGACAGAAGTATGCACGAAAGTACAAAAGAAGCGATACAAAGATTAATAGATAAAGGAATACAAGTAGTTGTTACAACAGGGAGACCGTATAGTTTATGCTCACAATTTAAAGAGCTGGGCATAAATACGTTTATTTCTGCAAATGGTGCACATATAAAATGTGCTGATGAAGTTATACATAAATCGGTACTTTCAAGTGGAATTGTTCATGATATTTCAAATTTCGCTGAATTACATGGTCACAGTGTTTCTTATTTTACAGAAGAATTTGTAATGAATGGTATTGCCTCAAAAGACGAACGTGTAATACGAGCATTAAATGAAACGTTAAATTTAGAGCGGTATCCTGACGAAGTTAGAAACTTATCAGAAGAGATTTATTGTGTATGTCTGTATGCTGATGAAACAGAAGCTCAAAAATTCTTTGAAAGATATCCAGCACTTACGTTTGAACGTTTTCATGGTTACGTTATGAATGTGTTGGAAGATAATAAAGTATCGAAGCTAACTGCAATTCAAAAGGTATTGGAACATCTGAAAATTTGTAAATCAGAAGCAATTGCTTTTGGTGACGGTGGAAATGATATTGAGATGTTACAGTATGTAGGACTAGGAATTGCGATGGGGAATGGCGGAGAAGAGTTAAAAACAAGAGCAGATTTCGTTACAAAGAAGGCGAGTGAAGGTGGTATTTTATTTGCCTTAAAAAAGTTTAATGTCGTCTAACATACCTTTATTGAAATAAAGGTATGTTAGGATCTTTAATATGCTCACATAATAAAATATGAATTTGCCCGCGATGATGATAAAAATGTGCAACGATTTCAAGCAACCATTCGAATCGAGAGTAAGAAATACCCCAATAAGCAGTCATAATTTCCGCTAATTCTTCATTGGAATAGGATAAAAAAGTTTTAGAAAGTAAATCGTACCCTTGTATCATCGTTTGCTGTATTTGAGTAATTGTTTCTGGTGTTTGTTCTATATAAAAGGTATGTAAGTCTTTTTCTGTAATACCATTTAATATGAGTAAATCAGCATGGAAAATAAGGGAAAGATGTGTGCACATTTCAAATACTGACCGCTTTGATTCAATCGGCTTTATTTTCAAATCACTTTCAGTATATTGGTTCAGTATTTGAATGGAAGTATCGATAGCAATTTTAACTTGATTCAATGCAGATGGAACAAACATTGTAATTATTCTCACCTCCGTATATAATAGTTTCTTAAGGGTATTATATCATACTCAAAATTCCGAAAATTCTAGCAGTTTGACTAGCATAGTGAAAAGTATTATATTGTAAAAGGTCATATGAAACGTGAATTAGAATGGAATGTAATTATTGAGTTAGGAGTTAGACCAATGAGCTTGAAATATGGAAGAGATACAATTGTTGAAGTTGACTTAAATGCGGTAAAACATAATGTAAAAGAATTTAAAAAACGTGTGAATGATGAAAATATTGCAATGATGGCTGCTGTAAAAGCGAATGGGTATGGTCATGGGGCAGTTGAAGTTGCGAAATCGGCTATTGAAGCAGGAATAAACCAACTTGCAGTTGCATTTGTAGATGAAGCAATTGAATTAAGAGAAGCTGGAATCACTGTACCTATTTTAATTTTAGGATATACACCAGTAGCAGCTGTAGAAGATGTAATTCAATATGACGTTATGATGACTGTTTATAGAGTAGAAGATTTACAAGGTATAGATGAAGTTGCAAACCATCTTCAAAAGAAAGTGCGAATTCATGTAAAAATTGATACAGGAATGAGCCGTATTGGCTTACAGGAAGAAGAAGTTAAACCGTTTTTTGAAGAGTTAAAACGTATGCGATATGTAGAAGTAGTAGGGATGTTTACACATTACTCTACCGCTGATGAAATAGATAAAACTTATACAAATATGCAAACAAGTTTGTTTGAGAAAGCTGTAAATACAGCGGAAGAATTAGGAATTTATTTTCCATATATTCATAGTTCAAACAGTGCAGGATCAATGGAACTTAGTAACACATTTCAAAATATGGTTCGTGTCGGTATTGGAATTTACGGTATGTATCCTTCAAGAGAAGTGGATCATACAGTTGCTTCCTTACAGCCAGCGTTGTCTTTAAAATCAAAAGTAGCTCATGTTAAACATGCGAAGAAAAATCGTGGTGTTAGCTATGGGAATACTTATGTAACAACGGGCGAAGAATGGATTGCAACTGTACCGATTGGTTATGCTGATGGTTATAATCGTCAGCTATCTAATAAAGGGTATGCACTAATAAACGGAGTACGAGTACCTGTAATTGGCCGTGTTTGTATGGATCAGCTTATGCTAGATGTTACAAATGCAATGCCAGTACAAGTAGGAGACGAAGTTGTATTCTACGGCAAACAAGGTGAAGAAGAGATTGCGGTGGAAGAAATAGCAGATATGTTAGGTACAATTAATTATGAAGTTACATGCATGTTGGATAGAAGAATTCCACGTGTTTATAAAAAAAATGATGAAACGACTGCGGTTGTAAATATATTAAGAAAAAAATAAGAAAAAACTGAATCAATATGATTCAGTTTTTTTATTTTTGACAAATGAAAAATGTTCTATTTGTACCATGTAGTTGAATGTTTTTAAATCCTACAGATTCCAACGAAGAAATTATTTCTTCATTGGAGTAACAAGCTTCCTCAAAAGAAAAGTCACTTCTTTTCCAATTATCATTTATGTCATGTTTAAATAGAATGAAATTCATCTCTGCTCTGTGACTTTCATTATCATAAGTGGAATCGATGGTACAAACATATTCGCGTTCTGAAATATGAAAGGAAGCACTCCAATTTTCAAAAAAGCCTTTTTCCATATTCATATCAAATGCGAATGAGCCGCCATCATATAACGCAGAGTAAACGTTGTGAAAAGTATTTTTTAGTTCATCTAATTTCATAATGTGGTTTAAGCTATCGCCGGCTGAGATGACATAGTGGAATTGCTCATCTACTTTGAA
This sequence comes from Bacillus cereus group sp. BfR-BA-01523, assembly GCF_022662615.1. NCBI lineage: Bacteria > Bacillati > Bacillota > Bacilli > Caryophanales > Bacillaceae > Bacillus > Bacillus cereus group sp. BfR-BA-01523. Next base: position 344,868 of record NZ_JAKUDX010000004.1, on the reverse strand, counting down.
ATAGCGCGCATCATCAACAATGAAGGTTGCTTCTGATGCATTTTTACGTGCATGTGCAATCATTTGAGCTGAACCATCTATACCAGTTACAATGAAATTGTTATCGATTAATATTTTAGAAAGATGACCGGTTCCGCAGCAAAGATCTAATATGCGGGAGTGGGAACTGGCGTATTGTAAAATAAATTTATGATAGGCTGGATAGGAGTGTTCGGCAAAATGCCCCCAATACTTATTATAAATAGATGCGAAGATATCATAGTCCGAATAAATGATTTTATTAGACATAATAAGTCTCCTCATTTTCCAGCAATCCATAATAATCATACTTCGTCATAATTTCAAAACCACATTGTGTATATAGTTTTAAAGCATTGTTATTTTTCGTTTCGACGTCTAGTTGAATTGTTGAAACTCCTTCTGTAATAAGTGTATGTACCATATAACTAAGAATATCTTTACCATATCCTTTACCTTGATAAGAAGGATGAACTGCAAATCCTGATAGTGTAGTAGATTGCTCTTGCTCAGTAACTGTAATCGTTCCAATTGCTTTTTCATTAATAAGAGCAATGTAAACTTGATGAGAAGGTGAATTCATCATTTTCTGTAACCATGTAGCGGTATTCTCTACAGAATCTCCAAAGGCTTTACTGGAAATTTCAATAAGATTAAGAAGTGATTCTGAAGATGCAAGAGTGAGCTGTATAGTATTCTTTGTTGTTTTTTGCACTTCTTTTGCTTTGAACTCCATACTATATTCACTATATAAATAAGGTAACTTCATTTGTTTTGCAAATTCTTTCCCAGAAGCAGAATCCCCATTCAAAATAAGAAGAGCTTCATCTGCCTCTCTTATTCGTATTTCTTTCATTGCGGTTTGTAAAAGAGTGGTGCCTATATGTTGTTTCCTATAGTTTGGATGAACAAACCCTATTAACTCCAGTTTTGTCGGTCTTTCAAAGTCATACATACTTAATGCACCAATTAATTGAGTACCATCATAAAATATAAAATCATTTATCCTTTCTTTATTACGGGCAGTTAAGAAGTTGACATGTAAATCTGACGAATAATCAATTTGATCGTGTTGTCCGCAAATATGAGCTAAATCTTTCATTTGCTGAATTTCGTTTGCTGTTAAAGATTTCTTTTTTTCAATATTCATTTCATAATCCCTCTCATTCGTATTTAAAAATAGGATGGATGACTTAGCCACTTTTCTAACTCCACATTGCCCTGAACAGATAATAACCGGTACAAATATCGATAGGGGTGTCTACATTCTTCAAGACGAGGAATGGGCATAATGGTTTCGTAACCTTGTTTAAAAGCATGAGCCTCTTTTTCTGTAAGTACATATTCTAATCCAATAAAATCAAACTCTCGTGGAGAAATTGCATAAGCCTCTGTATCTACTAAACCAGTAATAGATTCTCCATCTGATAAAAACTGAGTAGGATCCATATCAATTAAAACAAGTGTAGATTCCTTCGGTGACGGCAAGGAAGAGAGCTGTGACTCAAAAGTATGAAATGCGTTTTGGATGCTCGCGTTATCGGAATAGAACTTATTTACAAGATCTTTACTGACTTTTAATATGTGAGACTTAAATTCTTCTAGTGGAATGTGGAAAGTATTTGATGGGTTTCCTATAAACTCTGCTTGAAACGAATGAATTTCTGCTAGTCCTTTTCCAAGGCTGAATAAAATAGAATCAGGTTGTCCGATAAATGATTGCAGCGTATTTCCGGTTAGTTTTTCGACGATTACATACTCTCGCTCATTTAAACATGTTTTTGCAAAATAGTCGGGATGGGTAAGGTAGTATGCTTTTTCAATAATGCGTGTATTGTTTCTAAATGATGTACATGCCTTGGATCCATTCCAAAAAGATTTTTACATCCCCACCAAAAATCATTGTTGGGCTCTTCAGTCATTTTTGAAGAGCGAACAATAACTTCTTCAGCTTCTGTTTTAACAAGAAACACGTCGCTTGCATGGTCTTCATAGCCTGGATGCAAAGCTTGAGCGGATAAAATAGGTGAAGTAAACAATTGTTGTAGCATGAAAGGGCTCCTTATTCTGTAAATTCTATAAATTCATTATATAACAGAATATGTACCAAGTGGATAATGATGGGGACAACATAGAACTTAAATAAATTTATGGTGAGAAATTAGTGTGAAAATTATATTTTTCTAGTTTTGTATGAATTATCAAAATAATGTTTCTGATGATAAATCTGTAAAAATGCCTGAATGTAAATCTCGTATTCTTCAATAAATGAAAGGTTAAGCCTACTTTTATAAGAGTTATAATGTAGGTTATGAAAAATATTTCTCAATAATAAAATGAAGAGAAAAATATGAAGAAGTAGAATAGATTACTTAATAGTTTTAAATTAATTAATATGATTAACTATTAATTATATTAGATAGGAGAGAATATTATGGCAAATGTACTCGTAATAAATTTCCCTGGAGAAGGTCATATAAATCCGACTTTAGCTATTGTAAGTGAGTTAATTCGGCGAGGGGAAACAGTTGTTTCGTATTGTATTGAAGATTATAGAAAGAAGATTGAAGCAACAGGTGCAGAATTCCGAGTGTTTGAGAATTTCCTCTCTCAAATTAATATTATGGAACGAGTAAATGAAGGTGGGAATCCTTTGACGATGCTATCTCATATGATTGAAGCATCAGAGCGTATTGTTACTCAAATTGTAGAAGAAACAAAAGGGGAAAAGTACGATTACTTGATATACGATAATCATTTTCCAGTAGGACGTATTATAGCGAATGTTTTAAAATTACCTAGCGTTTCTTCTTGTACAACGTTTGCTTTTAATCAGTACATTACTTTTAATGATGAACAAGAATCGAGACAAGTAGATGAAACTAATCCATTATATCAATCTTGTTTAGCGGGAATGGAAAAATGGAATAGGCAGTATGGAATGAAATGTATTAATATGTATGATATTATGAATCATCCTGGTGATATTACTATTGTATATACTTCAAAGGAATATCAGCCGCGTTCAGATGTATTCGATGAATCGTATAAGTTTGTCGGTCCATCAATTGCTACTCGAAAAGAAGTAGATAGCTTTCCTATGGAAGGTTTAAAAGATAAACAATTGATTTTCATTTCTATGGGAACAGTTTTTAATGAACAACCTGAGTTATATGAAAAATGTTTTGAAGCGTTTAAAGATGTAGAAGCGACAGTCGTATTAGTTGTTGGTAAGAAGATAAATATAAGTCAATTTGAAAACATTCCGAATAACTTTAAGTTGTATAATTATGTGCCGCAATTAGAAGTATTACAGTACGCTGATGTATTCGTGACACACGGTGGTATGAATAGTTCGAGTGAAGCACTATATTACGGTGTCCCGTTAGTTGTAATTCCGGTAACAGGAGATCAGCCTTTAGTTGCGAAACGAGTGAGTGAAGTAGGAGCTGGAATAAGGCTTAATCGTAAAGAATTAACTTCTGAATTGTTACGTGAGACTGTAAAGAAAGTAATGTATGATGTAACGTTTAAGGAAAATAGTCGTAAAGTTGGAGAGTCACTTCGAAATGCTGGTGGGTATAATAGAGCAGTTGATGAAATATTTAAAATGAAAGTGAATTCATACTTAAAACTTAAATAAATGTTTGGAGCACACTTACTGAAATACGTAAGTGTGTTTTTATAAATAAATTACATAAAAAATCACTATAAAGGTGAAACTTTTGTGTATATAAACTGATATCTTTGAATTAGTAGTAAAATTACGTTAAAATAATACTAAGAAAATATATAAGTTTTGGGGGTAATGAATGAAAAAATTATTCGAATACGTATTATTAACAATTGGATCCATTATTGTAGCGGGCTCACTAGAACTTATTTTAGCGCCTAATGGCCTAGTAGACGGTGGGGTAACTGCGATTGCTATTATGGCAAATAAAGTTGCTGGATTACCGCTTTATGGAGTATTTTTAGGACTTAATATCCCAATTTTACTATTTACTGCAAAAGTAATGGGTAAGAAGTTCTTTATCCGTACGTCTTATGCAAATGTTGTTACAACACTTGGATTGATTTATTTAAAGCCATTTCCAGCAATTACAACTTCGGAATTATTAATTGTACTTTACGGAGGAGTTCTATTTGGAGTTGGTGTTGGGATCGTTGTAAAAATGGGCGGGGCAATTGATGGATCAGAAATGTTAGCTGTTTGGATGAACAAACACTTTAAAGTACCAATTAGCACATTTTTACTTGCTGTTAATGCAGTTATTTTCATTTTTGTTGCCATTTTATTTTCAATTGAACAAGCGATGTTCTCATTAGCTATTTTCTATATTGTTACGAAAATGATTGATTTCATATTAGATGGTATTAATCAAGGAAAGAGCGTTATGATTATTTCTGGGAAAAATAAAGAAATAGGCGATTTGCTTATGAAAGAATTGCAATTATCCGTTACGTATCTACATGGAGAAGGTGGTTTTTTAGGAGAGCACAAGAAAATCATTTATTGTATTACAAACCGTTTCATTTATCCAAAAATGAAAGATCTCGTTCTCTCTGTAGATCCAACCGCTATAATTGAAGCTTCTTATTCAACAGAAACAACTGGTGTTAAGCGTCCAGGAAGGACTGCTCGATCAGGAGACGTATTAGAAAAATAGTGTGTAAAATAACTCCACATAAGTATAACTTATGTGGAGTTATTTTACTTAGGGAACCAGGCTTCCTTTAGTAATTTGACTACAATCTCGATACTATCTTCGGGAATGCTGCCGAAACCGAGTAGTACATATGACGCCTCGCTTAAATTATGTACAGAATCATATGTAGAGAGTGGGTATAATTTGATTTGTTGGTTTGCAGCAGCATGAATAAGTTCTTGTTCGTTCATCCCATTATGAACATGAAGTACGATATGAAGCCCTGATTGTTCACCGAGTATATGAACGTTATTGCCCATTTCATTTGTAATAGATTTAACTAAAGAAATATGTTTTCTTTTATATAACGTACGACTTCGATTAATATGGCGTTCCCAATCCCCATTTTGAATAAAGGTTGCAAAGGCAAGTTGCTGCAGGGTAGAAACAGTTTGTTTAAACATGCCCCCAAGCGCTTTATAGATTTTTAAAAGATGAGGTGGTAAAACGATATACCCCATTCGCAAAGAAGGTAAAAAGGATTTCGAGAAAGTTCCCATATAAATAACGCGTTCATTTGAATCTAGTCCCTGTAAAGAGGGGATAGGTTTTCCTATATAACGAAATTCCCCGTCATAATCATCTTCAATAATATATCCTTCGCAATCATTGGCCCATCTTAATAATTCGAGCCTTCTAGATAATGGCATAATCATTCCAAGAGGAAATTGGTGAGATGGAGTGACGTATGCTACATTAGCACTTGATTCACGTAAAGCTGAAATATGAAGCCCTTTATCATCTAGAGGTATAGGGTGAACAGGAAGAGCAGAGCTTTGAATCATAGCAGTTATACGGTGAAATCCAGGGTTTTCGATTCCATATTCTTTTTTTGAACCAAGCAGTTGGAGTAGTAACCAAAGAAGAGGCTGCGTACCGGCTCCAATAATAATTTGATCAGGTGTAGAATGTACCCCGCGAGCATGATATAAATATTTTGAAATATGTTCTCGTAGAATGAACTCACCTTGAGGATCTTCTTTAGCAAATAATTCATTTTCATACTGGAATAAAGTTTCTTGTAATGCTCTTTTCCAGTTTGTAATTGGAAAAGCTTTTTGATCAATAAGGCCTTGGCTACAATCATAGTCATATTGTTCATTTTTAGTATTGTTAGCGCTGTTTGACGCAACGTGTTGTTTATTTTGAATGACATCAATATCAACTTCCACAACAAAAATCCCGCGCTTCGGTTTACTTTCTACATAACCTTCAGCTAGTAATTGTTGATAAGCAGATTCAACAGTAATACGGCTAACATTAAGTTGTATCGCTAAATTTCTGTGAGAAGGAAGGCGTGTACCGGCAGGCAGTGATCCCTGAGAGATTTCTCGTTTCATATATTCGTAAATTTGTAAATAAATTGGTGTTTTACTTTCTAATTGTAATGGGATAGTAAGATCCATTTTAAGAATTCTCCTTTAAAAACTGGCCATATAAAAAATAATCGAACTGTCACTTAAGTTAAGGGCAGTTACTTTTTATAATGATGATACAACATTTAGAAAATTTAATAAATAGAAAGAGGAGAATCAAAATGAATATTAGAGAAATAGTAACAGAAGCTGATTTACATGATGTATTCCCTGTATTACAGCAATTACGAACAAAAATTTCAAGAGAAGAAGCAAGTTCTTTATTTCAAAAAATGAAAAAAGAAAATTATAAACTACTCTCGTTACAGAATGAAGATGACGAAGTTGTTAGTCTAGCTGGTGTAGCGATTTGTACGAATTTTTATAATGAGAAACATGTTTTCGTATATGATCTTGTAACTGCAGAAGCTCACAGATCAAAAGGATATGGTAAGGTTCTGCTGTCATATGTAGAAAAATGGGGGGAAGAAAAAGGGTGCAGTTCTATCGTTCTTACATCAGCGTTTCCAAGAGCTGATGCACATCGTTTTTATGAAAGAGAAGGCTATGATAAGGTAAGCTATTCTTTTTATAAAGAATTATAATAGTAAGGGGGTTCTATGTGTGAGAACATATGGAACCCCTTTTAATTTAGAATTGAAGAATGAGGAGGGTTAATTACTTATTTTGTCGAATAGTCTCTTTATAATTGAGACGATAATATGGAATTAAAAGAAGGGTAGGGGAGTTCATACTTGGAAAAAATTCAGAAACTATTAATCCCAAAAGGTGTAAGAGTTATCGTAATATCTGATATTCATGGCGAATTAAATCTTTTAAAGGAATTATTACATAAAGTTAATTTTAAAGATGATGATTATTTAATTATAAATGGTGACCTTTGTGAGAAGGGGAACGATAGCATTGGCGTCGTAAACTATGTGATGGATTTAGTAGTTAGCAAGCCAAATGTTTATGTAGTTGAAGGGAATTGTGAAGTTGTAGTTGAAGCGCTTGTAAATGAAAATCCTGCGCTAATAAATTATTTATGTACGCGAAAAAATACAATTTTTAATGAATGGCTAGGGCAATTGAACGTTACAGTTAATGAAGAAAGTGATATTTGTGAAGTGAAAAACATATTGATGAGCTATTTTTCAAAAGAAATAAAGTGGCTAACAGAATTGCCGACAGCGATTGAAACAGAAGATTATATCTTTGTACATGCTGGTCTTGAAGATAGAGAGAATTGGAGACAAACAGACAGGAAAAATGCAATTGCAATGCCGGAGTTTTTTAATAAGTCACATAGAGCGGATAAGTACGTAATTGTTGGACATTGGCCTGTTGTGAACTATTCCGAGGAGGCGCCGTCTAACAATCCAGTTATTGATAAGGAGAAAAAAATTATTGCGATTGATGGTGGTAATGCGATTAAAGAAGCAGGGCAATTAAATGCATTTATTATTCAGAGGACAACTTCAGGTGATACGTTTTCTTATACATATGTAGATCATTTTCCGCAGTATGAAGTATTGGCCGATTTTAATGCGAATTCAGTAATGCAGGGCGGGGTTACATATCCGCATTATTATATAGAGCCTGTGGAGAGAATGAAAGGTTTTACCGTATGTAAACAACTAGGAACAAATGAATTACTTCATGTGAAAAACGAGTATATAAAGCAACTTGAATCAGGTGAGTATACAGTGAAAACGGATATTTCTTGTGCACAATTAAGCGTTAGAAATGGGGATGTTGTTTCTCTCATTGATGGTAGTTGTGCCGGATATGATTTAATTAAAAAAGATGGTGTAGAAGGCTGGATAGAGAAAGGAATTCTACTTGAGGTAGAAAAGAAGGGGAATACAATATTTAGCTAAAATGGGAGGGATATAACCTCCTATTTTTTATTAACTATGTTACGAGTTCGTACTTCATCTAATTTTTTCCGAAGTTCCGTTTCTAAATTAAACTCGAAAAAATAGGCTAATTTACATAAATAATTCGTATTTTATAACAAAATTATACAATATAATAAATGATATTTGTTTTGATTTTTCTGAAAAAATATTATAATTGTATATGAAATAAAGAGGAATGTAGGAGGGAATTATGCAAAACGTTATATTAAAGGGGAACAAAGTTACAATTCGTACAATTGAAGAATCAGATATAAAAACATTATGGAGCTTCATATATAAAGAAGAAAATCCAGAGTGGAAAAAATGGGATGCACCGTATTTTCCGTTCTCAATGCAAGAATATTCGTCCTATAAAGAGAAGATGCAAACTCGTTTACAAGAAGAACCGCTATCAAATTTAATAATAGAAAATAACGGTCAAATTATAGGGACAGTCGGATTTTATTGGGAACATAAACCGACGCGTTGGTTAGAAATGGGAATCGTAATTTATGACCCAGCATACTGGAATGGTGGATATGGTACAGAAGCATTAACATTATATAGGGACTTACTATTTGAAAATATGGAGATTGGTAGAGTAGGGCTTACAACTTGGTCTGGCAATGAAAGAATGATGAAAGTAGCAGAGAAAATAGGAATGAGCTTAGAAGGAAGAATGCGAAAATGCCGATATTATAACGGGACGTACTATGATTCTATTCGAATGGGAATGATTCGTGAAGAATGGGAAGCGCTACGTGTAACAAAGGGGTGAGGAAGCATGTACGCTATCATTGCTACATTTGATTGTGTGTTTACTAATAAAATTAAAGAATTGCAAAATGAATTAACGAATATAATTGAAACAAATGAACTAGCCGGAGTAGAACCACATATAACATTGGCTGATTATAAGGAGTTAGATGTTAATTTATATACGAAGAGATTAGAGGAGTTTGTAGCTTTTCAAGAGAACATCTCCACTGTAACTTTTCCTTCTGTTGGAACTTTTCCTACTAACGGAACTATCTTTCTAGCACCGACCATTACCGATGAATTATTAAGACTTCATCATTCTTATCATGATTATTTCAAAACTTTTCATGATAATTCGAATTCATATTACGTGCCAGGAAAATGGGTTCCGCATTGCACGATTTCTAATGGGTTAAATTCAAATCAATTTTTAAGTGTAATGGAATATATATGTGGAAAATTTGATGTTACAATAGCTTCGATTGAGAAGTTAAAATTAATTAAGGTAAATTATGAAAATGGTTTTGCCATTTCTTCTAGTATATTAGCAGAATATAATTTAATGAGAATGGAGACATCGAGATGACATATGTAATTAGAGAAATGAAGCAAGAAGATATTCATGCTGTACAAAACGTAGCAAAAATAGCTTGGCATGATACTTACGAAGGAATTATTCCGAGAGAGATTCAAGATAGTTTTTTAGAGGAAGCATATTCTGATGAAAAAATGAAATATCGTCTTAAAAATACACATTTATTCGTTGCAGAAGAAGAGGGAGAAGTAATTGGATTTGCGAATTTTTCACCTGTTAGACTGCAAAATGAAGCAGAATTAGGTGCGATTTATTTGTTACCAGATCAGCAAGGAAAAGGGATAGGAAGTGCTTTATTACAAAAAGGAATTTCAGCATTAAACGGAATTCGAAAAATGTACATTCATGTAGAAGCAGCAAACGAAAAAGGAAAGCGCTTTTATGAAGCGAAGGGTTTTGCCGAATTAGAGCAATTTGAAGAAGATTTTGAAGGACATTTGATGCAGACAATAAGGATGGTTTTATACATATAGGGAGGAGCAGGAATGAAAATATTTGACTTTAGCGAAAAAATGGGAAAGCACATATCAGTATTTCAATCTAATTTCATAATGTCGAAAATATTAAACCATCAAGGGAATATACATATCGGCGCTATGCATTTACAAGAGAATGGAATCATCGGATATCATGAAGCAGTTGTATCTCAACTGCTTCTTATTGTGGACGGAGAAGGATATGCGTGTGGAGCAAATAAAGAAAAAGTGAAGGTGGAAGCTGGACAAGCTGTATTTTGGACGAAGGGCGAATTCCATGAAACAAGTACGGAAAAAGGATTGATGGCAATTGTAATTGAGTCAGACGGTCTTGAAAATGGTATTTCAATGATGATTAGAGGGTAGGAGGGAGAAAGGAATGATTACAAAAGCGAATGAGAAAGAAACGGAAAAAATATTACATTATGCAGCTCAATCACTTTTCGAAGGAACGAGAGGGAATTGTCAGTTAAGTAAAGAAAAAGCGATTGAAATTACAAAGCCAATAATAGAAAAAGGGGCATATTATTTAGTCATTAAAGAAGAAAATAAAGTAATGGGATGGATATTAATAGGGGGAAATACAGACTATTTTTCTCGTGAAAAACTTGGATTTATATATGAGCTGTATGTGTTTTCAGAATATCGCGGGAGAGGATTATCGCGAGAATTGATGGAGGCTGGCATTAAGGAATTGAAGGAGAAGTATTCCGAAATTCGTTTGAACGTATTTGCTGGAAATTTTGCAAAAGAGATGTACGAAGAATTTGGGTTCATTGAAAGACAAGTAATTATGACTTTGAAGTGAGAAAATATTTCAAGCTGGAATAGCAAAATATAAAATAAAAGAAGCCGATGAATAAATCGGCTTTTTAACGATACATCGTCCACATTCCAATATCTTTAAACCCTAAACTTTTATAAATTCGTCCAGCAGCTGGATTGTTATAAAATAAGCAAAGCGTTCGGCCTTCTTTCGTAAAGTCTTGGATCATTTTCTGTAATATGAGCGAAGCATATCCATTCCCGCGATGATTCGGATGTGTGCAGACTCCAACAACCATAGCCGATAGTGAATTTTCAGCGGAAGTAGAAGCAGATGCGATAATAGCACCGTCTTTTTCAATATAATATGTACGTCCTGTATTTGTTTCGATAGCTTGCCTTAAAATTTTTTCTGATTCATTAGCAGTCGGGAATTCAGCGATGTTACTTCGTAATTTCATAATTCGTTCCATATCATCGAGTGAGGCAAGTTTAATTGTTTCATGAATTGGTGTGCTAGGTAAGTTGTTGTCATCTAGACATTCGCAAAAATACATTTCATTTTTAGTACCTAGTTGTATATTTGAAGCAGTTTCAAATCGTTCTACAATAGTTGACTTGCCAGAGAGTTTAAGCGGCTTATATGCGGAAAGAAGTGCCTCATAGTCAGCGACTATAAACTCTCCTTTACTATACGGTATAAATGTTTCATGGAAGCGTAGCAAAATTGATTTTAATGTTCCGTTCTCTTTGAATGCGCCCCATAATTCTTGAAAATCTGTGTCATAACCGAAAGCTTCAATATCTCCAATGATAAACAAGTTAAGGGCTGCTTCTTCTTTTAGGTAAGCGAATACTTGTTCATGATCTTTCTTTGTTAATTTTCTCATCATAAAAAATCGACCTCTTTTTTATTTTTCTAAATATTATAACTTAAGTTTTTTGAAATCAATATAAAATTTTATGTTTAGTTCACAAACTTTCGGAAAAACTAGGAAAGATATGACAAAGGAGGTTATGAACGGTGGATCATCCAATTCAAGGATTAATGAAAGCAGCAATGGAAAATTTGAAGGAAATGGTCGATGTAAATACGATTGTTGGAGAGCCTGTTCAAACGGCTGACGGTGGTGTAGTGTTAACGGTTTCTAAAGTAGCGTTCGGTTTTGGAGCAGGAGGTTCTGATTTCCAGACGAATGATGGACAAAGAGCGAACGGTAACCCTGCATTTGGTGGCGGTAGTGCGGGTGGTGTTTCTATTACACCAGTAGCATTTCTTGTAGTGAATAAAGATGGAGTAAATATTCTGCATCTACAAAATGCGACACATTTAGCAGAAAAAATAATTGAATTAGCTCCACAAACAATTGATAAAATTCAATCGATGTTCCAAACAGATGAAAAGAAAGAGGGAAATCATCACCCTCAAAACCCAGATGAAATCCTTTAAAAACGCCTGCTCATAAGCAGGCGTTTTTTCTTGTAATCAGTATGTAATAAAACACATGAAATTGTAAATAGTTTTTGAAGTTTTTTCTATGTTTCTAAAATTTTTCATGTTAAAATATGCTATAGAATTGAAACATATAAAACGAAGGTGGCTAGGTGCTTTGTCTGGAGGATCTGACCAAGTAAACAATATGATATATATTAATGGTAATCGTCGGGGTCATTGTTTTATTACATCTGGAATTACGTTTAAAGAGTTTGCAAGTAACATCCCTTCACCGCTTCATCAAGTATTGCTTTTAAAGCATAATTTTGAGTGGACAGATTTTCATTATCATACTTTATTTGAATATGTTGAGGAAGAAAACATACATAAACTCATTCAAGCAGAGATTGATGAATTTGATGAATTTTGTTGGGTAGATTTCGATGATGCAAGCGATTTAGATGAGTTAGAGCCAAAAGAAATTGCAGAATTATTATATTTGGCTCACAAAAAAGAACCACTTGGAAGAACGTTCTTCCCATTGTTGAAGAATAGATTCGTTTATTTTTCACATGATGACGGTTGGTACAACAAAGTGTATTACCGTAGAATCGGTGATTTTGTAGGAATGCTAAGTAAAGTCATTCCATATAAACTCGGTTCGTTTGGAAAGAAACGTTTTACTTTCTTCCAAAAATCAAAAATTTTCCCAGCAATTTCAAAGGAAGTTATCCTTGGGCTTATGCCGTTAATGGAAGATGGATTATACATTGATTTAGCGGGGAAAATTGAGTCGAGAAGAGGTCTTGAAATTCCGGTATATGTAGTAGGATCATTCGAAAGTACGGATGAGGTACTAGATAATATCGATGAATTGAAAGCGGAAGCAACAGAAACGGGTTGGCTCATTTTTGATAAGAAAGAACAAGAGTGGCAATGGGTTGTAGACTAAGAAAACTTGGCGCATGAAGTCAAGTTTTCTTGTCTTTTGAAAGGAGAACAAATGAAGAAATATTATACAATTGTGGGTATTATAAGTATTATTCTCGTGGCAATATTACTTATAACTTGTCCGAAAGAATCAGATTTTAAATTGTATTTAGAGGATAAGTATGCATTGAAATGTGACGAGAGTAGCTTTGAATGCACGCAAAATGTAGATGGAAAAAAAGAGAAATTACAGTTTGAAAGTATTGATGCACGAAATGGTGTTTTCTTTATGACTGTAAAGCAAACGTATAAAACAGAAGCTGGTGTTACGAAAGAATATAGCGGAGTAGGTATATTCGGTACATTTCTTTTTGTTTCAGAGAAGACTTTCTAGTAATAGAAGGTCTTTTTTTTATGCTTATGTTCATATAGATGAAGTAAGACAAGCATAGGAGGGGTATTGATGAAGAAGGGATGTATCGTTTGTGGTGGTGAGGAGTTTTTTTCTTCAACATTATATGCACGTACGAAACAAGATTGGGCATATGCGCCAAACATGTACCGATTTGAAAAGGTGTTTATTGAGCATAGAGATGAAGAAAATTATCCAGTTTTTCAAGAAATTACAGCGAAGCATTGTTGTGGATGCGGTCATATCATGTTGTATCATGAATGAACACACCAAGTATAACTTGGTGTGTTTTTTTTAAAACGCTGACAAAGCAAGCGGATAGAGTAAAGTAAATAAAACAGAAAAACTACCAAAACCAATTGCGGTATATCCAAGTGTTCTCGCTCCAAAATTGACAGCTAATAAGCCAACTAAAATAGCAAGGGAGCCGAGTGTAACAGGATAAAAAGCAATGGAGAATAACGAAAGAAATAATGCGACATAGCCGATCATTGCACCGGTATTTGTACCTTCTATTTCATTTGCAATTTCTTTGCGCTCATGTCTAATCGGAATACCAGCCGGAGATATTTCAGCTGCATACTCTTCGTTTTTTTCACCACTTTTAAAATGATGATTTCTCTTTCTTCGCATGTACATCCCTCTCTTTCAATTGGGTGTATCTATAGTATCTTTCATAAGGAGCAGAACATGAGTATGAGTTAAACCCAAGTAAAGCAAAAATTGGAGAAAATAGATTCCGTTGTTATCCTGTTTATCCCGCTATTTGCCGTGCAGTAAGACCCCCACCTCAAAATTCGGCTGGAGCAAAGAAGTTAGATGGGAGTCGGGCTGCCAGTAAAAGCCCGATTGGTTCAAATAATAATCAGTGGGGGGACGAACAAACACCCCCACTGATTAAAGTTTCACTTTATCTCCTTATGAAGATAAACAGGGATTTTGGAACATGATGTAGAATGAAATGAATGATAATACGTGAAGGTAGGGGAATGTATGGCGAAGTTTAATTGGCATGAATCGGCAGAGAAAAAATGGGATAACAATGCAGAGTTTTGGAATCAAAATAGTCAAGAAATGTGGGATAGCGGGAGCAGGAGTACAATCATTCCATTTTTTGAGCAGTACGTGGAAAAGGAAGTACAAGTGTTAGATGTTGGCTGTGGTGATGGGTATGGTACATATAAATTAAGTCTTACTGGCTACAAAGCGGTTGGGGTGGACTTATCGGAAGTTATGATTCAAAAGGGTAAGGAGCGCGGAGAAGACCCAAACTTATCTTTTATAAAAGGTGATCTTTCTTCATTACCATTTGAAAATGAGAAATTTGAAGCAATTATGGCAATTAATTCTTTAGAATGGACCGAGGAGCCGTTGCGAGCATTAAATGAAATAAAGCGTGTTTTAAAGAAAGATGGATACGCATGTATTGCAATTTTAGGACCGACAGCAAAACCGAGAGAGAACAGTTATCCGCGCCTATATGGCAAAGACGTTGTTTGCAATACGATGATGCCTTGGGAATTTGAACAGTTAGCAAAAGAACAAGGATTTGAAGTTGTAGATGGTACCGGCGTATATAAGCGCGGAGTAAATGAGAAGATGTTAGGTCAGCTACCTACAGAGTTACAACAAGCGTTAACATTTTTATGGGTATTTATGTTAAAAAACGTATAACAAAATTGATGGGTTTTAGGAGGTAAATAAGTGCAGAAAATACAAAAAACTGATACAATATCATCAGAATCAATTAAAGGGGGACTAGGGTATATGACAACTACTACAACAGTTAAATCTGATATTGAAATCGCACAAGAAGCAAGTATGAAGAAGATTCAAGAAATTGCAGCTAATTTAAATATTTTAGAAGAAGAACTAGAGCCATACGGACATTATAAAGGCAAGTTATCTCTTGATATTTTTAAGCGTTTACAAGATGAGAAAGACGGTAAAGTTGTTTTAGTAACAGCGATTAACCCAACTCCAGCAGGAGAAGGTAAATCAACAGTAACAGTTGGTTTAGGTCAAGCTTTTAATAAAATTGGTAAGAAAACAGTAATTGCACTTCGCGAACCATCTCTTGGACCAACAATGGGATTAAAAGGCGGAGCAGCAGGTGGTGGTTATTCTCAAGTAGTACCAATGGAAGATATTAACCTTCACTTTACTGGAGATATTCATGCGATTACAACTGCCAATAACGCATTAGCGGCGTTCATTGATAATCATATCCAACAAGGAAACACACTTGGAATTGATACGCGTAAAATCGTTTGGAAACGCTGTGTTGACTTAAATGATCGTGCCCTTCGTAATGTAGTAATTGGCCTTGGTGGACCGGTTCAAGGTGTACCACGTGAAGATGGCTTTGATATTACAGTAGCATCTGAAATTATGGCCGTATTCTGCCTTGCAACAGATATTCAAGATTTAAAATCACGTCTATCTCGCATTGTTGTCGCTTATAATTTTTCAAATCAACCTGTAACAGTTAAAGATTTAGGAGTAGAAGGAGCGTTAACACTTCTATTAAAAGATGCATTAAAACCGAACTTAGTACAAACATTAGAAAATACACCAGCTATCATTCATGGCGGACCATTTGCGAATATCGCTCACGGTTGTAACAGTGTTATCGCTACGACAATGGCAGCAAAATTAGGTGATTATGTTATTACAGAAGCTGGATTCGGTGCAGATTTAGGTGCCGAGAAGTTTTTAGATATTAAAGCACGTGCAGCTGGTATTAAACCAGAAGCGGTAGTTATTGTTGCGACTATTCGTGCGCTTAAAATGCACGGTGGTGTTGCGAGAAATCAATTAAAAGAAGAAAATGTAGATGCGTTAGCAAAAGGTATGGAGAACTTACAGAAGCATGTTGAAACAATTCAAAGCTTCGGTGTTCCTTTCGTAATTGCCATTAACAAATTCATTACTGATACAGATGCAGAAGTTGCATACTTACAAGAATGGTGCAATGAGCGTGGCTATGCAGTATCCTTAACAGAAGTTTGGGAGAAAGGTGGCCAAGGCGGAGTTGACCTTGCTGAGAAAGTGTTAAAAGAAATTGAAAAAGGTGAAAACAACTACGCACCACTTTATGAATTAGAATTACCATTAGAAGAAAAAATTCGTACAATTGCTCAAAAAGTGTACGGCGCAAAAGATATTGAATTTGCTCCGAAAGCACGTAAGCAATTAGCTCAATATGAGGGAGAAGGTTGGAGTAACCTACCGATTTGTATGGCGAAAACACAATACTCTCTTTCAGATGATGCAACAAAATTAGGTCGCCCATCTGACTTTATCGTTACAATTCGTGAATTAAAACCATCTATCGGTGCAGGGTTTATCGTTGCGTTAACAGGAACAATGTTAACAATGCCAGGCCTTCCAAAACAGCCAGCTGCGCTGCAAATGGATGTAAATGAAGATGGAAAAGCAGTAGGTTTATTCTAAAAGGTTGTAATTCATCTCGTTTATCTGTAAACTATATATACATCAAGTGGCGCCTTTCCATCGAAAGGCGCCTGTTTTTTGGAGGAAATTATGTTTGATCCAACTGCTTTTGAAAATTTAAAGGTAATTGTGGAAGGAGCTGTCTATGATTTCGATTTACACGGTGATATTCTCGTAACGGATCGAAAAGATGTGATGGACCTTGCTTCATTAAGTCGTATGTATAGTATTTCATTTCAACTAACAGAAACATTTAAAACGATGGTAGAGGCGACATTTTCACTATCTGTTGATGCAAAGAATTTATCAGGTGAAATATTAGAAGTACCTCAGTTTATACCAGGTTGTGAAATGAAGCTGGAATTCTCGTTCGAAATGGAGCAACCAGAGATAGGATGCGAAGAAATTGAAACTTTATTGCATTCTATATGGGGAAAAGAGCGAATGATTACGCAAAAAATTTCATACGAATATAATAAGCAAGCGATTTCATATCATAATAAGGTAGAGGTTCTATTTCAAAAATCGATTACAGAAGACCATGTTGATGATTTAATAGCTGTTATTTCACACATGATAGAAACGGTGCGAACAATACAACATTTTCTTCAAAAATAGAGATAAAGGAGAAAAACAAATGATAAAAGATATGCAACCATTTTTACAACAAGCTTGGGAAAAGGCTGGTTTTAAAGAATTTACTGAAATTCAAAAACAAGCGATTCCAACTATTTTAGAAGGACAAGACGTTATTGCTGAATCTCCAACTGGAACAGGAAAAACATTAGCGTACTTATTACCACTTTTACATAAAATTAATCCTGAAGTTAAACAACCTCAAGTTGTAATTTTAGCGCCAACTCGTGAACTTGTTATGCAAATTCATGAAGAGGTTCAAAAGTTTACAGCAGGAACGGATATTTCAGGTGCGTCTTTAATTGGCGGTGCGGATATTAAGCGCCAAGTTGAAAAATTAAAGAAACATCCGAGAGTTATTGTCGGTTCACCAGGACGTATTTTAGAGTTGATTCGCATGAAAAAATTAAAGATGCATGAAGTGAAAACGATTGTATTTGATGAGTTTGATCAAATTGTAAAACAAAAGATGATGGGTGCTGTACTTGATGTAATTAAATCAACGATGCGCGATCGTCAATTAGTATTCTGCTCGGCGACAATAACAAAAGCTGCAGAAGATGCGGCACGTGATTTGACAGTTGAACCACAATTAGTACGTGTAACACGTTCAGAGGCACAGAGCCTAGTTGAACATACGTATATCGTTTGTGAGCGTCGTGAAAAAAATGATTATATTAGAAGAGTTATGCATATGGGAAATGTAAAAGCAGTTGCCTTCTTAAATGATCCATTCCGTTTAGATGAAATTACTCAAAAACTGAAGTTCCGTAAAATGAAAGCAGCAGCACTTCATGCAGAGGCAAGCAAACAAGAGCGTGAAGTAACGATGCGCGCGTTCCGTAGCGGGAAATTAGAAATATTACTTGCTACTGATATTGCAGCACGTGGATTAGATATCGATGATTTAACACACGTAATCCACTTAGAGTTACCAGACACAGTAGACCAATATATTCACCGCTCAGGACGTACTGGACGTATGGGCAAAGAAGGAACAGTTGTTTCTCTTGTAACAGAACAAGAAGAGCGTAAATTACTTCAATTTGCGAAAAAATTAGGTATCGTGTTTACGAAACAAGAAATGTTCAAAGGAACATTTGTAGAATCGAAACCACCGGCACCAAAGAAAAAGAAACCAGCTTTTACTGGTAAGAAAAAACCTAGATAAATAATGAGAAAGACGTAACTATGCGTAGTTACGTCTTTTATGTTTATTGGTAAAGTAGTGAACGAGTCAGTTGATAAATTTCGTGAAGAAATACATATAAAATAAAAATGTTACAGTTGGCGAGATGGTAACTATGCCTTCTGTTGAGACTCCCACGACTAAAGTCGCAAGCCCGAATCCTTACGGATTTACGGGTGGGATTCTTGAATGACTAATCGTTCGCAATCCATTTCTGCTTTGAACAGCCTTCAAGATAAGGGCATCTCATTGCCCCTCCTAAACCAGACCATAAAGGTGCTTAGGCTGATTGACTGTTATCATCAATCACAGTTGCGTAGCGAATATTCATCGCTCCAACGATATCACGATGTGTCTTAAACCCACACGAACACTTATATTTTCTATCTCGAGCCTTATTCTTTTTAGCACATTTCGGACAACTTTGACTTGTATAAGCTGGATTCACATATTCAATCTGAATACCAGCTATCATTGCTTTATAGGCAATAAATTGTGACAAACGATAAAATGACCAAGTGTGTAGGTTTTTTTCGTTTTTACGGCTTGTTCTTGCCGTCTGTCTTATATTCGTTAGTTGTTCTAATCGAATGACAGAAATATGATTTGCAATCGCAAAATTAATAATCGCACGACTTATTTTGTGATCTTTATCTTGCATCCATCTTTGCTCTTTATCATCCATTCTTCGAATGGCTTTCACTTTTTTGTCTTTTCCTAACTCCTTACGGACACTACGAAACTTACGCTTTTTATATTTATTGTGCCTACCATTCCCAAGGAAACGAACTTTATCATCATCTGTGATTGCTACTGCAGGGACCTTGAGACCTAAGTCTATGCCTAAAATTTTCGTTCCTGTCCTTTTATTGATAGGAAGTGTGACAGATATTTGGGCTATCCACTTATTCGATTTCTTTGTAATGCGAAGTGTACCTAATTTATGTTTTAACAGATTCAGATTAC
The DNA here is from genome assembly GCF_022662615.1 of Bacillus cereus group sp. BfR-BA-01523. Classification (NCBI taxonomy): domain Bacteria; kingdom Bacillati; phylum Bacillota; class Bacilli; order Caryophanales; family Bacillaceae; genus Bacillus; species Bacillus cereus group sp. BfR-BA-01523. Next base: position 325,263 of record NZ_JAKUDX010000004.1, on the reverse strand, counting down.
GATTGTTTTTATCACTTAATAAAGCTCGGATTTTTACACGAGTCGACTTTCCATTTACCTTAAATGGGATTGAAATATAAGTAGGATCAAATGAATAATTTTGATTGTTCCATACACAAACAGGTCTCTTTATAATTGGAATGATTTTATAATGACTTTTCTTTACTTTTGTAGCAAACAAACTTTTCGCGTCTTTAATCGCTTGATTTTTCACTGCGCTGGGGATATTTGCTTCAATATCTTTTGTGCTTTTTTTCGTACTTTTTTTTGCTTCAACCATTTCTGATACAAGCATATTCATGACTTTGATATACTCACGACTACTTTCTTCCAATAAACGACTTTGTTCTTTTGTTGGAATCAATTTCACTTTCGCTGTTAGGGTCTGTGACATACGTTTCACCCCTTGTTTTTGATTTTCAACATATTTTCATTTGCTACATTTTTAGCTGTAGAAACAAAATAAGAACGTGTCCATAAACTTTGCAACGTTCTTCTATAATCATTTACCATAGTTACAATGTATCATTTATTTTCGAAAAATCACAACAAAAAGATCCAATGAAACTACCTATACTTTGTATACATAAAGTACCATGAACCTTACGATTTTTAGTGGTACTCCGTATCCAACCTTACTTTTAGCCCATGCCTAAAGGCGATGGGCTTTCTCGTTCGGAAAGGGCTGTAAAGTATTTAACTTTGCTGATAGTGAAGGAATTACTTTGCAGTAATGGAAAAAAATAAATAATTATATAGTTATGTGAAAATCCCCCTCGTAAATAATGAGGGGGATTAAATATTTGAAGTCAATTTTTTATTAGCGAGTTGTTCTATAAAAAATGTTCCTTTTTCAATTGCAGTCTCAATATAACCAACGATTTGATCAAATGAAAACACTTGTAAGTTTTCGTGCAAGTGTTGCTCAGGATATAGCATATCTTCAAAAATATATTGCCGAAAAGCTAAAACATTCTCTCTAGAAACCTCCTCTATATTCACAATGTTAGCCTCTTGATTAAGTAGGGCGAAGAGCTGCTGTTCTTTATCGTAATGATGCAACAATTGTGCGTTCAATAATTTAAAATCGTTATAGTACATAGGTGCGATAGTTTCGTCGTTTTCTATTCTGTTTTTAAGCCAAGGTAGAAAAAAGCCGCTTAGCCAATTATCATCGGCAATGAGGTGGGTATAATAACCTAAAATATAAGGGGAATCCATATGATCTTCGTATTTATGAATAAATGAATCATAATCTATTCTTCTCGTATAGTTCTTCGTTGTACCAGCGTAAAAATGGGAAGTTCCTTTTTCTTTTTTTGAATGAACAGCATCAGGAGCTACACCACCAAGTAAGAAAGAAGTTTTATCTTGAATAGATAGTTTCTCAGCAATACCGCTCGCGATAATGATATGCATAATTCGTGATCCCATGAATAACACCTCTATTTCATGTATTCATTTTAGGGAGCTGTCTGAACGTGTAGTATTACTTTCCCTGTACTTTGTCTACTTTCGACCCATTCATGTGCTTTCCCTGCATCTTGAAGAGGAAAAGATTTCGTAGCTTTAATTTGTAAACTTCCATCGCGTAAATAACGGAAAACTTCATTCGCAGTTTCTTGAAGCAATTCAGGACGTTTTTTCCGTGTAGTGCCAAAGCTGAAACCGAGTATAGAACGGCAACTTGCGTGTAAATCTTTCGTTTGAAAACTACCAACTTCTCCGCTAGCATTGCCGAAATGGACGAGGCGACCGTAATAAGCAAGGCAGTTTAAACTTCTTTCAGAAACAGTTCCAGAAATAGAATCTAAAACAATATTAACGCCTTCTCCGTGTGTAAGCTGATTTACCCTCTCTACAAAATCTTCATCTTGATGACAAATAACATAATCAGCGCCAGCATCTAAAGCAATTTTTCTTTTTGCTTCACTTCCGACAGTCCCGATTACTTTTTTAGCCCCTAATAATTTTGCGAGTTGAATCGCGGTAGTACCAATTCCTCCAGCAGCTGCATGAATTAGAACAGATTCACCTTGTTGAATCCTTGCAACATTTGCGAGTAAATTATAGCTTGTAAAAGATACGATAGGGCAAGCGGCTGCAGTTTGGAAATTAACTTCATCAGGTAATACAAAAGTAAGATTTTCGTTCGCGACAACATATTCAGCGTAAGAGCCATTTTGAGGAAAAGTAATGACACGCTGGCCAGGATGAATGTTTTTTACATGAGAGCCTACGTGTTCTACAATACCAGCTGCATCTATCCCTGGAATAAAAGGTAAGGATTTGTTTCCTTTTTTGCCATAACGTGATTTAATATCGGCGAAATTAACACTAGTAGCAACAACGCGAATTAAAACTTGATTATCTGAAATTGTAGGAATATCCATGTCCGTATATTTCAACACTTCAGGACCACCGAATGAAGTTACAACGATAGCTTTCATATACATCCTCCTAAATTTGACTATATATATTATTTTAAATCTTCATTAGGAATTGGAAAATTATATAATTGTTATGCAGGGTTATAAGTGAAGCTTATGAAGTTATTGCATCATTATATTAATTTATTTGAAAAATCTTTGAAAGAAATCGAACGAAATATCGTTTGCTTGCCAATATATAGTGTAAGACAAAGGAGGGATGGTACATGAAAGATGAAACAGTGTATACAGATTTAATCCAATTAACTTTATCAGGCAATAAAGAAGCGTATAGCGAATTGTATGATAAAACGATTCAAGAAGTATATAAGACAGCACATTTTTTAATAGAGGATAAAGCAGATATAGATGATGTCGTTCAGGAAATATACATACAGCTATATGAATCGCTTCGTAAATATGATAGTGAGAAGCCATTTCGTCCATGGTTAATTGGACTTGCGATTAAACAAATCCATTCTTATAGAAGAAAGAGGTGGATGCGACTGCGAATTGTAAAAAAAGCAGAAGAGCAAAGAAAACCAGTAGAAATTGATTTTTCTAGCGATGTTGTAAGTAAAATATCAAACCAAAAATTAATTGAACTCATTCATAAATTACCATATAAATTGAAACAAGTTATTATCTTAAGATACTTACATGATTACTCACAAGAAGAAGTAGCACAAATATTACATATTCCAATCGGTACCGTGAAATCTAGAATTCATGCGGCCTTAAAGAAACTACGTCAAAAAGAGCAAGTAGAAGAAATCTTTTTAGGAGAGGTAGGGAATGTGAAATGAGCTTAGATTGTAGAGTTAGAGAATCTATACAAGAAGAAGCGAAGGGGATTATTGCCCCGCCGGAGTTAAAAGAAAAAGTAATTGTTCAAATAAAAATGAAGAGCGGGGGAAGTAAAAGGAAGAAGCGCCTTATCGCAGGAGTGCTTGCAGCCGCATTTTTAATCCCGACGACTGGTTTTGCTTATCAATCTATTATGGCGGATGGTATATACGGATCTTTTGAGAACTTAAAAAAACATGCCGGAGCTATAACATTAGAAGGATACATGCGTTTTAATGCAAAGTTATCACAAGCGAAAGACGAAATGGGTGCGAAGGAATATGAAGAGTTTACAAAAGAACTAAAGAAATTAACGAATGCAAAGCTTGAGTACGGGGATTCGAACGGTAATATTGATTATGATCAATTATCACCAGCTAAAAAAGAGGAAATGAAAAAGGTAGAAATGGAACTTCAGCCGTATTTTGATAAATTAAATGGCCATAAATCTAGTAAAGAAGTATTAACTTCAGAAGAGTATGAACAATATATGGAAGCGTTAATGTCATATCAAACTGTATTAGTAAAAGCGAAATCGAGTGGTGGGATAACAGTAGAAGAAGTACCTGAAGCTTATAAAGAAAGATTTATTAAAGCAGAACAGTTTATGGAGTATGTAGATGAAAAGGTGAGATAAGTAAAAAAGCTCATAGCTTAAGCTGTGAGCTTTTCTTATTGAAACGTAAATATATTAACCACCTATTCCTTTTGCTAGCAATAAGAAATATACAAATATTAGTATGACTCCATTTAATGTCGTACCAACTATTTTAAATAGCCAATTCTTTGATGCGATCGCAAAAATAATACCGAGTAATGAAAGAATACTTAGAAGCACAATAATTAATGTTAAATTTGAATTAGGTCCTCTTAAAATAAAGAAAGAACATATACTTGTGATAAACGTTAGAAACGAGAAAGTCCCTAATTTCATAATAAGTCTCCCTTGTTTGAAATGTATTTTGATTTAGTGCGCGACTTTCTTTAGTTTAGCATAAATTTCCTATTACCAATTAAATATATGAACAATAAAAAACGAGTATAAAATCTATGCGATTTCATACTCGTTTTGTTATTACTTAAATTTCCTTACCACATGTATAGCAACTCTTACTAGGAGTATTGCACTTATAAATAACCCAGCATAACCAACGGCACTTAAAAATTGAACATTAGGTTCTTTTGCATACAAGTCAGGGGCAGAATTACCTTGACTTGCTTAATAAAGTGAAAGTGGGAAATCACTTAGTTATATTCCTTACTATTCTCCTTGTCTTTTTGTATCAAACAATCTAAAAGTGAGTAACCAGCTATTAAACTAATAATGGTAATGAAAGTTGTATTCACAAGAATAATATTAGTTAAATAAGGTAGGTATTTACCAACTGGTGAAAAGAGTAGAGCTGGAGAAAAGGCAATGAATAGTGTTGGCAACGTAATAGCGATAAACTTATCCGGCTGAAAGTTCCAGTTTTGTTTACTCGTTTCGCGATTAATTGATTGTAGGAATCGTAATAAAATGCCGACCAAAAGAGGGAAGAGTGTAAAGTAGAATAATCTTGGATAGACGTTAAAGTTCACTTGCGCGTCTGTATCTAAATAAAATTGAATTTTAACACCTACAACTAATAATAAGATGATAAATAATGTAAAGCAGAGGTATAGTATCACTTTTTGCATTCCATTCCACCATCCTTTATTAAAAAATATATTCAAGGAGCGAAGATATATACGATAATGGCGTTGTATATATCTTCGTTTTCTATTAGTTAATTGTGGATTTTGTTTGCTTCGTTAAGTAATCAATAATTCCCATCGCGCTAATTTCTAAATCAAGATGTAAAATGTTATAAACAGAATGATTGGATGGAACATTTAGCTTTGTAAGATGAGTGGAGACTTTCTCCAGTAGTAAAGATTGTAATGCCTTAGTAGCCTCATCAAAATCAGTATGTTTTTGAAAAATTTCATTTCCAGTATTAACGAAAATAGGTAACCAATGTTCAAGTTGGTTATATACTTCTGTAACATTGGATGATGCGCCGTAATGACCGAAATAAATAGTATCTACATTCATACTTTGAATATGATTTTTAGAAGCAATCATCGCATCTGGCTGGAATTGTGAAGGAGACGTTGATGGTAGATATAGTTCTACATCAAGGTCTGCGAGTTCTCTATAATAAATTCCTATTGTATCACCAGTAAAAATGCCGTTTGTTAATGAATCGTGAATGCTAATATGGTGCTTCGCATGTCCCGGTGTATCATAAAATGTGAGTGTACGGTCTTCTGCAATTTTTAATGTATCACCATTTTGTACAATATGAACACGTTCTTCTTCAATTGGAAGAATTGGATCAAAAAGTTTATCAAAATCTTCTTTGTACACAGCTTTTGCGCCAAGAATTAGTTTTGTTGGATCAATCATATGACGAGCCCCGCGCGGATGCACAAATAGAGTAGCATTTGGGCACTTTTCCATCATTAACCCTGCTGCGCCTGCGTGATCTAAATGAACATGTGTAACGATAATGTTTTTTACATCATTTAAATTAATATGTAATTGCTGTAAGCCGTCTAAAATATAGGGAAGAGAAGGGGCCGCACAAGTTTCAATTAAAGTAATATCGTCACCTAATAAAACGTATGTACCTGTGCGTTCATCATGTTGTAAGTCATAATCATCAATAAGATATAGATGAGAAGATAGTTGTTCTACTTTTTTCATACTTACCACTCCTTATATACGGTATGTATCTATTATACGCTAAAAACAGAAAAAGACAGAAAACGAAAGCTCGTCTTCTGCCCTTTTGTAATGTAGTTATTTCGTTTGTTCTTTATTGATAGACATAACGAACAGTCCAACAATGCCACCAACGATCGGAAGCATAATTTCTCCTGCTAAATTAAAGTAGGAGCTTAAAAATAAACCATTTACATCGATTACCCAGCCAATAACATACAATAACATCATATATAGTACGAAATAAAACTCGCGATTTGAAATCGTTTCATGTTGTGCAGTTTTCATAATGAACACCATCCTTTTCTATTATAATGGAAATATAAACTGTCACATTTTGTTCACAAATTAATTGTAAAACTTTCCATCATAAAAGTCTAGTATATCGTGTCGAATTTTCGAACGAAAATAAAGCGCTATCATTACGGTATGTGAATACGTAATAAGAGCTGTATATTCACGAATGTAGTATAGTATAAACATAGAATGATAGTGAAGAGAGGGGTATGAACAATGACAGTTTATGATTTTTCAGCTAAAACAATAACAGGAGAAGAAAAATCGTTAAAAGATTACGAAGGAAAAGCACTTCTTATTGTAAATGTAGCTAGTAAATGTGGATTTACACCACAATATAAAGGGTTACAGGAAGTATATGATAAATATAAAGACCAAGGACTAGAAATACTCGGTTTCCCTTGTAACCAATTCGGAGGACAAGAACCAGGTACAGAAGCGGATATTACTAGTTTTTGTGAGTTGAACTTCGGTGTAAACTTCCCGATGTTTGCAAAGGTTGATGTGAAAGGTGATAAAGTTCATCCTCTGTATACATACATGACAGAGCAAGCACCAGGTTTACTCGGTATGAAAGCAGTAAAATGGAACTTTACTAAGTTTCTAATCGGAAAAGACGGGAAAGTAGTAGGACGTTTTGCGCCGCAGACGAAGCCGGTGGATTTAGAGGGTGAGATTGAGAAGGCGCTTGGGGAATAATTAGGAGTTAGCTATCTTTTATTATGTTTACTAAAAAACACCTCAAAGAACAATGTAGTTCTTTGAGGTGTTTTCTTTAAACTCACATTATCAAGATTAAATCACTCTATCGTAGTCGTTTGATTTAGGCAGAGAAGCTGCTTTTTTCATAAGCACTTCCCATAAGTGTACGGATGTCTTCCATTCGGCTGCGGCCTGTTCCTTTTGATACATAGCGTTCTCATAACTGAAAGTAAGTTGTTGCATATCGGCCGAATTGTAAAGTGTATCGATGTGGAGAGCGTATTCTCGGAATGTTTGACTTTCACCCCGTGGTATGCCAATTCTCGCAAATTGTTTTAAAAGTGCACCGTAAGCTTTTTGATAAACAGCATCATCTTTTCGGTATTTATAGAAAAGAATAATAAAAAATGTAATCCATTTCATTCTAGTGGTGAAGAGAATGTATCCGATGATACTAATCGGTATCGTAGAGAGGAATACGTACCACCAAGAAAAATCATTTTTGGAATTTGTGATCTTTTTAGTAGAGGCTTCTTCTGTATTTTCTATTAAACTTTTGAGCTTTGCTTCATTGTTCCGTTGGTGTATTGGCTCGTTATTAGAATTATTTACTTCGTTATTTTGTGAAGTAGAAGCAGGAGTAGTATTTGTAAAATTATAGGGATTGGTAAATCCTTTTGTTGGTTCGAATGGAATCCATCCGTATCCTGGGAAATATACTTCGACCCAAGAGTGTGCGTTATCGTTCGCGATTTTATAAACATCCTCACCTTCTGCAGAGGCAAGTGTATTATCAAGAGTTCCTTCTGTATAACCTTTTACCCAGCGAGCAGGAATCCCGGCAGAACGAAGTAACACGATCATAGACGTCGAGAAATTATTACAGTAGCCGCTTTTTGTATCGAAAAGGAATTGATCTACATAATCTTGGTTTTTGGAAGGGAACAACACATTCATTGTTTCATATACAAAAGAATGGTCGGTAAAGTAGTTTTCAATAGCTAATACTTTATCATATCGGTTGTCTTTATCATTTGTTAGATTTACAGCTAAGTCTTTTACTCGCTGTGGTAATGATTCGGGAAGTTGCGTGTACTTTGTCATGAAATAAGGATTTGATTCTTGACCTTCATTTGTTTTTACAGCTTTCAAGTTTTCTATGGAAAACTCTGGGACCCCATATGTTACTTTATATGAATTTAAAATAGTAGAAGAATCTCCGTCCATCGTATAGATTTTTTCTGAAAAGGGGTCAACGCTGTATGATACATTAGAAGAAGCCTCAACTGATACTAATCCTGCTGGATAGGTAAGGTGTGGATAACTTTTTTGCATGGTGATTGTTGCCTCAGTGGCCTCCGTTTTTGTATTTTGTTCGTACCAGCTCACGACGTCGTTTTTATTTTTAAAAGAAATCTTTTTTTGATTTTCAGAAACTTCCCAGCCTTTTCCTGTATAAAAATCTTTCGTTTCGACTCTCCAATATTGTTTGTTTTGCGTTTGTGCTGTGAAAACAATTGTAGGATCTGCCTTAAAAGGACCGCCTAATCGCGAGTCATCTAAACCATATCCAATTTTAGAAACTTCTTGTTTTTTACTTGCTTCGGATGTGTTGAATTTTAAAAAATCCATTGGGTTTGGCCATTGAGGGCCAAATTTTGGAGCAAAGTATGCGATAGTTGCTGACAATACAATAAATATTGTAAGAGGTCTAAGTAATTTTGAGATTTCTCTAGCAAAATTTTGTAAGTGTTCCATCTCTCTTATTCGTTCTATGCGAAGAAGACTAAGCATAAAAAAGCCGATGACAATAGTACGAATAATAGCGTAGTTTGCATTGTATAAATGTAAGTTATGAAAAATGGTGATATAAATAATAGTCAATATAAGAAATAACAACCCACGTTTTTTATGAATCATCCAAAAAGAGATGAAAGCACTCAAAAACCAAAAGGATAAAAAAAATAAAAGTGTTGGAAAAACGGGAGAAATATCTAGCAAATTCCCCTGGAAAAACAGAGAGGAATTTCGAGAAGTATCAGCAAAAAATTTCGTTAGCCAAGATGGATTTATAAAAGCATTTTTATAATACAGGAAATGAATGATGAATAAGATCGTGACGATCTTTATTGGAATCTGCCACCTTGTTTGAAAAAAAGAGAGAGTGAAGCAAATTCCTATAAATATTACAAAAATATCTAATCTACCTACGTTTGTAATACCTATAAGGGGTCTTAGCCATTCTAGTAAAAGTAGAAATGCACATGCATGCATGAAGAATCTGCTCATATCCCATTTGTATTTTGTTCGTAATGTTATCATTTGCTCACCTCAAAAAACACGTTTGTATACCGGTTCCCATAAACCACATTTACAAATATTTTTCGTTTTTGTAGAGTTTCTAGAATACTTAGTTCTCGATGTGAGAGTTGATTTGCTTTTTCTTTCACGACAAACACCATTAATTTTCTGTTTTTTATAGCAGCAAAGTCAGCCGCCTTTTGAATATCGGGAGAAAGATCGCTTGTTACGAGTATAATCGTTACGGGCTCATAAATTTTTCTTAATTCCATTTCTACACTCCGGGAGAGCGGGAATACACTGTCTGCTTGTACTTTCGCTAAATGACAAAAGATTTGTTGTAACTGACTATCTCCATTGTCTAAAGGGAAAAAAGTTCGTTCTTTTCCGACAGACACGAATGACGCTGGTGAATTTTGCTTCAAGACAGCCCTTACAATAGAGGCGGAAAATGTTACGACTGATTCGAATAGAGGGGACTCAGTTCTGTCCATGAATATCATGATATTATGGCTGCGCTGTTGTTCAAACTCTTTCGTCATAATATTGTTTGTTCGGGCAGTTGCTTTCCAATCAATCCATGAAAAGCGGTCACCAGGTTTATAGTCTCTGACACCGACAGAGATTGTAGAGTCTTTTGCTAAATTTATATTTGCTGAAAGCGCTCCTTGTTCGAAATGATTTTCCAATTGTCGATACGTTATATCTACGTACTGGGGATAGATTAAAAATGTATCTGGAACTGAAAAAGTTACTTCCTTCTCCATCATACCGAATAGATCACCAGTTTTGACACGTACGCTTGAAAAAGTGTGCTCTCCTCTAGGGATTGTGTCAATAACATATTGAAACGAAATATTCCGTTTGAATCCTGGAAAGAGTATTACCTTATTCACCTTCGTTTGTCTACAATTTGTAAATTGTGATGGCAGTTCATCTTCTATAATTAAATAAAGTAAGGGAAAAGGAAATCTTCTTTTTATTGTAATGGTGCTTAAAAATTGTTCTCCTGCTGCATATTCATTTTGGTTTGTTATTCGTTTTACTTCAGCGTCTCGTAAAGCGTAGAAGGGAAGTAGTAGTGAATAAAGACCAATAGGAATCGTACTGTAAAACAAAAACCAACTTACAAATCCTCCTTGAAGCATAGCGTACACAAATGTTAAGACTAGGCATAAAGGTATTAGCAATAACTTCGTAACGTGATATAGCGCCCGTAGTAGTCGTTTCATCAAAGGTTTTTCGTCCTTTGAGTCGGCACGGTAGTTCGTGCAACGATTTTGGCGATAACTTGTTCTCCTGTTATTCCTTCAAATCTTGCTTCCATTTTTAGAATGAGTCTGTGAGCTAAAACGTAAGGAGCTAAAAATTTAACATCGTCTGGAATAACATAATTTCTGCCATGGATGAATGCATAAGCTTGTGAAGCTTTCATTAAAGCGATTGAGCCGCGTGGACTTGCACCTAGCTGTATAGAACTATAAGAACGCGTCTGAGTAACAAGTTTTACAATGTAATGCTTGATTGCTTTGTCCATGCTTACTTCCCGTACGCTTTGTTGTAAATAAAGTAATTCTTTTATTGTAGTAATAGCTTGTAAATGAGAGAGTGGATTTGTTTTTTCCATCCGGTTTAAAATTTCAAATTCTTCTTCTGGTGTAGGATATCCCATTCTTAGCTTCAACAAGAAACGATCGAGCTGAGCCTCTGGTAAAGGATATGTTCCCTCATATTCGACCGGATTTTGTGTAGCCATTACAAAGAAAGGTTTTGGTAACGGTCTTGTAATGCCATCTATTGTGATAGTGCCTTCTTCCATACTTTCAAGTAAGGCAGATTGTGTCTTTGGAGATGTACGATTAATTTCATCAGCAAGTACAAAATTCCCCATAATCGGTCCAGGCTTGAACTCAAATTGGAGTTCTTTTGGATTATAAATAGAAACACCTGTTACATCTGACGGCAGTAAATCAGGTGTGAATTGAATACGCTTGTAATCAGCATCAATTGATTTAGAAAGAGCACGTACTAGCATTGTTTTCCCAACGCCAGGAACATCTTCTAATAGTACATGACCTTCAGCTAAGAGAGCTGTCAAAGCTAAGAGCGTTTCTTGTCGTTTTCCGACCATTAATTTTTCAATATTGTTGATTATTCTTTCTACTATGGGATGTAATGAATCAAGCTGGGGCATCGTAATCCTCCTAATTTTATTATCTTTTCTAATTCATTTTTATGTTAAAGAAAAGGAGTTCCTTCATTTTAATGCAGTATAATAGTAATCTAAGAGGTAAGTAGGAATGGTTTATATAAGTTCATATTGAGAACTTATATAAATAGGAAAAACTTAAATGTTAAAAAATCATGGTGATATACTTTATAATTTATATGTCCCAAAAGGAAATCCTACAAATAATTTTATGAATATTCAGATTATATATGCAGATAACATCTAGTATAATTGTTTCCGTAATTAAGGGCAATACAGTAAATAATGATTTGTAGTTTTATCCCTCTATTTGCGGGCTGATTAAAGTTTCACTTTATATAAAATATGTCTTGATAATAGTATCGTTGCAGAAAAGTAAATTCCTTATAGCATTATTGAAGTAGTATCAAAACTCTTTTTAATATATTTATATAAAAACGTAGGAATTTCTCCTGCGTTTTTTCTTATGCAAAAAAAGGTGAATCCTCCAAATACTATTATCCTAATAAGCCCACTGCTGACCGAAATCTTCACAACAAAACAAAGTAATCTTTACTTATAAATGTTTCCCCTTAAACCGATTTCCAAATGAATTTATGACAATCTCTTGAACTGTGCGAAATGTCACATCTGTATTTTACAATCTCTCTTATAGTAAGGGTATGTAAGAGAGACGTATTAAAGGAGTGAACAGTATGAAGAAGAAACCTTCAGCACTAATGAGACGTTTAAAATATTTTTCACCAATAGATCGTTATAACGATAATCATACACAAGAAACATATGAAGATCGCGAATGGGAGAATGTGTACAGAAAGCGTTGGCAGCATGATAAAGTAATTCGTTCTACACACGGCGTGAACTGTACTGGTTCATGTAGTTGGAATATATATGTGAAGGATGGAATTGTAACTTGGGAAGGGCAGGAGCTTAACTATCCGACTACAGGTCCTGATATGCCTGATTTTGAACCACGAGGATGCCCACGTGGAGCAAGTTTTTCTTGGTACATTTACAGTCCGCTTCGTGTGAAATATCCGTATGTACGTGGTGTTCTATGGAGTATGTGGCAAGAGGAACTACAAAATAACGAGTCACCACTAGACGCTTGGAAAAGCATTGTGGAAAACCCTGAAAAAGCACGTACGTATAAGCAGGCGCGTGGTAAAGGGGGATTCATTCGTGCGAATTGGGATGAAGTATTACAACTCGTTTCTGCTTCATTACTATACACAGTAATTAAATACGGTCCAGACCGCAATGTTGGTTTTTCACCAATTCCAGCAATGTCGATGTTAAGTCATGCAGCTGGTAGCCGCTTTATGCAACTTATGGGTGGACCAATGCTTAGTTTCTATGATTGGTACGCAGATTTACCACCAGCTTCTCCGCAAATTTGGGGTGATCAAACTGATGTACCAGAAAGTAGTGACTGGTATAACTCTGGTTACATTATGACATGGGGTTCAAACGTACCGATGACGAGAACGCCAGATGCACACTTTTTAGCCGAAGTTCGATATAAAGGAACGAAAGTCGTTTCTGTAAGTCCTGACTTTGCCGAGTCTACAAAGTTTGCAGATGATTGGATTAGTGTGAAACAAGGTACAGATGGTGCACTTGCGATGGCAATGGGGCATGTGATCTTACAAGAATTTTACGTAGATAATCAAGTGGAATACTTCACAAAGTATGCGAAGCAATATACTGATTTTCCTTTCTTTGTCACATTGAAAGAAAAAGGAGATCAATTCGTTGCTGATCGTTTCTTAAATGCTACTGATATTGGACGTGAAACAAAGTTAGGAGAATGGAAGCCTGTTCTTTGGAACGATAACACGAAAGATTTTGCAACACCTCACGGCACAATGGGATCACGTTGGGATAACGAGAAGAAATGGAACTTGCGTTTAGAAGATGAACAGACAGGTGAAACGATTGATCCGCGTCTTTCTTTACTTGGAATGGAAGATAGTGTTGAAACAGTGCAAATTCCGTATTTCTCTGATGATGGAAATACAATATTAGAACGTACAATTCCAGTGAAAAAAGTTATGACAGAAGAAGGCGAAGTGTGCGTTACAACTGTATATGACTTAACGTTAGCAAATTACGGTGTGAACCGAGGTCTTGGCGGGCAAGAACCGAAAGATTTCAATGATGATGTACCGTTTACACCTGCATGGCAAGAGAAAATGACCGGAGTAAAGCGAGAGCTTATTATTCAAATTGCTCGTGAGTTCGCGCAAAATGCAGTTGATACGAATGGCCGCTCGATGATTATTATGGGAGCTGGTATTAACCATTGGTTTAACTCTGATACGATTTATCGCGCAGTTTTAAATCTTGTTCTTCTCGTTGGGGCACAAGGTGTAAACGGCGGCGGTTGGGCACATTATGTTGGTCAAGAAAAATTACGACCAGCAGAAGGATGGCAAACAATCGCGATGGCGAAAGATTGGCAGGGGCCACCGAAATTACAAAACGGTACATCTTTCTTCTATTTCGTAACAGATCAATGGCGTTATGAAGATACACCTGTTGGACATTTAGCATCACCAGTTGAGGGCAACTCTCGTTATCAACATCACGGTGATTACAACGTATTAGCAGCACGACTTGGCTGGTTACCTTCTTATCCAACATTCGAGAAGAATGGGATTGAATTATATAAAGAAGCTGTTGCTGCTGGTGCAACAACACAAGAAGAAATCGGAAAATACGTTGCACAAAAACTAAAAGAAAAAGAACTGAAATTTGCGATTGAAGACCCAGATAATAAAAACAACTTCCCGCGTAATTTATTCGTATGGCGTGCAAACTTAATTTCAAGTTCCGGTAAAGGACACGAATATTTCTTAAAACATTTATTAGGTACAACAAACGGATTAATGAATGACGATAGTGACTCATTAAGACCAGAAGAAATTAAGTGGCATGAAGATGCACCTGAAGGGAAGTTAGATTTACTCATTAATTTAGATTTCCGTATGGCTGGAACGGCGCTTTATTCTGATATCGTCTTACCTGCTTCAACTTGGTATGAAAAGCATGATTTAAGCAGTACGGATATGCATCCATTTGTACATCCATTTAATCCAGCAATCGGTTCACCGTGGGAAGCACGCTCTGACTGGGATATTTTCACCTCTCTTTCTAAAGCTGTGTCAGATTTAGCGAAGAAAATCGATCTTGAACCAATGAAAGAAGTCGTTGCAACACCACTTCTTCACGATACACCGCAAGAATTAGCACAACCACTTGGTAAGATTAAAGACTGGAGCAAAGGTGAGTGTGAACCGATCCCAGGTAAAACAATGCCGCAAATTCATGTTGTCGAAAGGGATTATAAAACGATTTATGACAAGATGACAGCGCTTGGACCAAATACCGGAAAACAACCGATTGGTACGAAAGGGATTTCTTGGTCGGCAGAAAAAGAATATGAGCAATTAAAGAGTCGATTAGGAGTTGTTCGAACGGATTCTATTGCGAAGGGGTGCCCAGACATAAAAGAAGCAATTAATGCTGCTGAGGCGGTATTAACACTTTCTTCTACAACAAACGGTCATATGGCGGTAAAAGCATGGGAAGCGCTTGAAAAACAAACCGATTTAAAACTACGTGACTTAGCAGAAGAACGTGAAGAAGAATGCTTCACATTTGAACAAATTACAGCGCAGCCTAAAACAGTAATTACTTCTCCGGCCTTTACGGGTTCTGAAAAAGGTGGACGCCGTTACTCACCATTTACAACAAATGTTGAACGTCTCATCCCTTGGAGAACGATAACTGGTCGACAATCTTTCTACTTAGATCACGACATGATGAAAGAATTTGGCGAAACGATGGCAACATTTAAACCAATACTGCAACATAAACCATTCCGTAAATCACGCCCTGAAGTAGAAGGGAAAGAAATTACACTAAACTATTTAACACCGCATAATAAGTGGTCGATTCATAGTATGTACTTCGATTCATTGCCAATGTTAACGCTGTTTAGAGGTGGTCCAACTGTTTGGATGAATAAAGATGATGCGACTGAAGCTGGTGTTGCTGATAATGATTGGATTGAATGCTTTAACCGTAACGGCGTAGTCGTAGCACGTGCTGTTGTAACACACCGTATACCGAGGGGGATGGCATTTATGCACCATGCGCAAGATCGTCACATTAACGTGCCTGGTACGAAATTAACAAGCACCCGCGGGGGAACACATAATAGTCCAACTCGTATTCACGTTAAACCAACACATATGATTGGTGGATATGGCCAATTAAGCTATGGATTTAACTATTATGGTCCGACTGGGAACCAGCGTGACTTAAACGTTGTAATCCGTAAACTGAAGGAGGTAGATTGGCTTGAAGATTAAAGCGCAAGTCGGAATGGTAATGAACTTAGATAAATGCATCGGCTGCCACACTTGTAGCGTAACATGCAAAAACACCTGGACGAATCGTCCAGGTGCTGAATATATGTACTTCAATAACGTAGAAACGAAACCTGGAATTGGTTATCCGAAACAATGGGAAAATCAGGAGAAATACAAAGGCGGCTGGGAATTGAAAAATGGTGAAATTCAGCTGAAATCCGGTTCGAAAATGAAGCGTCTTATGAATATTTTCCACAATCCAGATCAGCCAACAATTGATGATTACTTTGAACCTTGGAATTATGATTATGAAACATTAACAAATAGCCCGCAGCGTAAGCATCAACCAGTTGCTCGTCCGAAATCAGCAATTACGGGTGAATTTATCGACAAAATTGAATGGGGTCCAAACTGGGAAGATGATTTAGCAGGCGGACATATAACAGGGTTACAAGATCCGAACGTCAAGAAAATGGAAGAAGGAATTAAAACGGATTTTGAAAATGTCTTTATGATGTATTTACCACGTATTTGCGAACATTGTATGAATCCATCTTGCGTTTCTTCTTGTCCATCGGGTGCGATGTATAAACGTGAGGAAGATGGGATTGTTCTTGTGGATCAAAATGCATGTCGTGCATGGAGATTTTGTGTATCGTCTTGTCCGTATAAAAAAGTATATTTTAACTGGCAAACAAATAAAGCTGAAAAATGTACAATGTGTTTCCCACGTATTGAAGCTGGTATGCCAACAATTTGTTCTGAAACATGTGTAGGACGTATTCGATATATTGGGGTAATGCTATATGACGCTGACAAAGTAAAAGAAGCGGCTTCTGTTGAAAATGAAAAAGATTTATATGAATCTCAGCTTACTGTTTTCCTAGATCCAAATGATCCAGAAGTAGCAGCTGAAGCGAAAAAACAAGGCATTCCTGAAGAATGGATTAAAGCGGCACAACAGTCGCCAATCTATAAAATGATTATCGATTGGAAAATCGCTCTACCTCTTCATCCAGAGTATCGTACAATGCCAATGGTTTGGTATATCCCACCGCTTAGCCCAATTATGAACATGGTGGAGGGGAAAGGTAGTAACTGGCAAGCAGAAGAGATTTTCCCTGCTATTGATAATATGCGTATTCCAATTCAATATTTAGCGAATTTACTCACTGCAGGAGATGAATCACATATTCGTCTTACATTGAAAAAATTGGCTGTCATGCGAACGCATATGAGAGCGTTGCAAATTAATAAAGAACCAAATGAAGCTGTATTAAAAGAACTCGGTTTAACGAAAGAAGATGTAGAAGATATGTATCGTCTTCTTGCTATTGCGAAATATAAAGATCGCTTTGTTATCCCGACGTCTCACCGCGAACAAGTTGCAGATTTATATAGCGAGCAAGGAAGTTGTGGTTTATCTTTCGCAGGTGGGCCAGGCTCTTGTACGACAATTTCTTAAAAAAAGGGGCAGAAAACTATGAAACAAAGTTTACAAACAGCTTTTTCTTGTTCTTCTTTTCTTCTCTCCTATCCTGAACTAGGTTGGAGGGAAGCTTTACTAGAATTACAGGAAGAGATTCAAGAAATTGAACAGGAAGAAATCAGAGCATCACTTACAACATTTATAAAAGAAGCGCTAAATAAAACAGACAATCAACTTATTGATTCTTACGTCTATACATTCGACTTTGGAAAGAAGACAAATATGTATCTTACCTACATGAAAACAGGTGAACAAAGAGAGCGTGGAATTGAATTATTAGAGTTAAAACAGCATTATCAAAAATCTGGTTTTAACGTAACAGATAAAGAACTACCTGATTATTTACCGCTTCTACTTGAGTTTCTTGCAAACGCGAATGAAAAAGATAGCGAACCAATTATGAGTAAATACACGGAAAATATACAAGCGTTGCACGGGCAATTAAAAGAAGCAAACTGTATGTATGAACCAATTCTCGCCGCTGTTCTACTCGCTATCAATACATGGGGTGTACAGGCAAATTAGAAAGGAGAGTTGTCAAAATGATGGATCAATTTCTATGGGTATTGTTTCCCTATATCATTTTTGCAATCTTTATCGGTGGACATATTTTCAGATACAACTATGATCAATTTGGATGGACGTCAAAATCTAGTGAACTATTAGAAAAGAAAATGCTCCGAATCGGAAGTCTATTATTCCACTTTGGGATCATGTTCGTCATTGGTGGTCATGTTATGGGGATTTTAATTCCAGAGTCTGTATACCGTTCAATAGGTATTTCTGAGCATATGTATCATATAATGGCAATTAGTTTCGGGCTTCCGGCAGGTGTTGCTTCTATCATCGGTTTAATTATATTAACGTACCGCCGTGTAACAGTAAAACGCATCATTGCAACGAGTACAAGGGGAGATTATATTGCGCTTATTTTATTACTAATCGTAATGCTAGCGGGACTTTCTTCAACCTTTTTAAATATCGACTCAAAAGGGTTTGATTATCGTACAACGATCGGTCCGTGGTTCCGAAGTCTCTTTATTTTCCAACCGAAAGTTGAATATATGATGGAAGTACCAGTATGGTTTAAAATTCATATAATTGCAGGTATGGGTCTATTCGCAGTATGGCCATTTACTAGACTTGTCCATGTATTTAGTGCCCCAATTAAATACTTAAGCCGTAGTTATGTGATTTACAGAAGACGTATTCCTAATGAATTGAAAAAATAATGCCACAGTAAACGAATAGAAGTTAGCAACTAACATGAAACGAGGTCTAATGGAAGGCCTCGTCTTTTTTAGGAAATAACTGTATGCAAGAGAAAAAGAGTAGCATCTAAATAAGATGCTACTCTATGCTACAAACAGAGGCAGAGCAATCTTCACAAGCAATTTCACATTTTAAAAATTGTAAATCATGGATTGTAATCTTTCCTTTATGAATAGAAATCGTACCTTTTTTTTTCAAATCATTTAACATTCGATTTACGCTTTCACGCGAAGTTGCACAGAAGTTTGCAAGTTCTTGATTCGTTAATGGTAAATCGATGAGAATCCCATTTTCTTTTAACACACCATAACTATTTGTCATTCGAATGAGAGTAGAATATAGGGCACCTTTTTTGCCGTGTAATACTAGATCTCGGAACTTCGTTTGCATTCTTCTTAAATGTTCACTAATCCATTTCATAAATTCAAATACAAGTGCGGGCTTTTGGAGTAATTCTCTTTCTAACGCTTCACGCTTTATAACGCCTACTTCAACATCTTCAAGGCATTTTGAATTTAATAAATACTTCGCATCGTCCGTGAACAATGTTAATTCTCCAATAATGTCATATGCCGAACAAATACGGAGTGTCAACTCTTGCCCATCAGCACTTAGTTTACTAATTTGTACTTTTCCGGAGTGGATGATATAGAGTTCGGTTGCCTCCATACCTTCTTGAAAAATAAAACTTCCTTTTTTAATTTGCATTTTATATTCAACAGATGCAAGTAATTCCTTTAAATCTTGAGATAATTTCATACTGTTTGTCACAGCAATCACCTTTCTTCTTATAAGCAATACATTTCCTATTTTGAGTGTAAGTATGCTGAAAATGCAAGAGCTATTTCAAAATTGTTGTAAAATTTCAATGACCGTAAGGAGTAGGGACTGAAGATGTGAACAAAATGCGAACAGATTTGTGAAGAATTTTTGAATGGGGAAAGTAATGTGAGAAAAGTCACATTGAATATGTAGCTTCTTTTTTATAATGAAGGCAAATAAAAAATTTGAAAGCTTACTAATGATTGCAGTAGAAAAGAAGGGATATATATGCACGAGAAGATGAAAGATTCTTTAGAGCGGCCACTTCAAGATTTACGTATTTCAGTTATTGACCGTTGTAATTTTAGGTGCACGTACTGTATGCCAGCTGAAGTGTTCGGACCTGATTATGCTTTTTTACAGGAAGAGTTTTTATTAACGTTCGATGAAATAGAAAGGTTAGCGAGATTATTTATAAGTATGGGTGTTAATAAAATTAGACTTACTGGCGGTGAACCTTTATTGCGTAAAGATTTACCGAAGTTAATTGCAAGGCTTGCAAAGCTAGAAGGCTTAAAGGATATTGGACTCACAACAAACGGTATTCATTTAGCAAAACAGGCAAGGGCATTAAAAGAAGCGGGATTAAAACGTGTAAACATTAGTTTAGATGCGATAGAAGATCATGTCTTCCGAAAAATTAATGGACGAAATGTAAGTACAAAACCTGTATTGAAAGGAATTGAAGCAGCAAAGGCAGCTGGATTAGAAGTAAAAGTAAATATGGTCGTAAAAAAAGGGATGAATGATAGTCAAATTCTTCTTATGGCTCGTTATTTTAAAGAACAAGAAATTCAGCTTCGTTTTATCGAATTTATGGATGTGGGCAGTACGAACGGATGGAACTTTGAACAAGTTATTACGAAGGAACAATTAATAGAGAAAATTAATCGTGTATATCCGATTGAGCCTGTTAAACCTCGTTACTTTGGAGAAGTTGCGAAATTGTATCGATATGTAGGGAGCGATGCAGAAGTTGGATTTATTACTTCTGTTTCTGAATCTTTTTGTTCCTCTTGTACGAGAGCTCGTATATCGGCAGACGGTAAGTTTTTTACGTGCTTATTTGGAACGAAAGGAACTGATTTGCGAACGCTTCTTCGAGAAAATATTTCTGATGCTTCATTATTAAAAATTCTCCAACATACATGGGAGTGCAGAACAGATCGGTATTCGGATGAAAGAACGGCTGAAAGTACAAATAAACGTCCAAAAGTTGAAATGTCTTATATTGGTGGATAGCGAAAGGAGGATTCCCTATGCAAGAGCGATATTCAAGGCAAGTATTGTTTTCTGGAATTGGTGAAATGGGACAAAGAAAAATAAGAAAAAAACATGTGCTCCTAATCGGTGCGGGTGCACTAGGAGCTGCAAATGCGGAAGCGCTCGTTAGGATGGGGATTGGGAAGTTGACAATTGCTGACCGTGACTACGTCGAATGGAGTAATTTACAGCGGCAACAGTTATATATAGAAGAAGATGCACAGCAGTGTAAACCAAAAGCAATTGCAGCGGCAGAACATTTAAGAAAGATTAATTCTGAAGTAGAAATTGTACCAATTGTAACGGATGTCACAATGCAAGAAATAGAAGAGTTAACAAAAGAAGTGGATCTTATATTAGATGCGACTGACAATTTCGATACGCGCCTACTTATAAATGACATTTCGCAAAAAGAAAATATACCTTGGATATACGGTGGATGCATTGGAAGTTACGGTGTAACGTATACAATTCTTCCGGGGGAAACACCATGCTTTCGCTGTCTAATGGATCATCCTATGGGCGGTGCAACATGTGATACAGCAGGAATCATTCAGCCGGCTGTACAAATGGTCGTTGCTCACCAAGTGACAGAAGCGATGAAAATATTGGTGAATGATTTTCAGGCGCTAAGGGGAACGATGTTATCATTTGATATTTGGAACAATCAATATCTCTCATTAAAAGTAAATAGGCAGAAGAAAAGTACATGTCCATCTTGTGGGAATGTACGCACTTACCCAAATTTAACATTTGGATCACAGATGAAAACTGAAGTGCTATGCGGGCGGAATACAGTTCAAATCCGTCCAGGGATAAAGCGAGTTCTTAATTTAGAAGAAGTTCGAAATCGCTTACAAAAAAGCGTGAGTGTCAAAAAAAATCCATATTTACTATCGTTTCTAGTAGATGAATATCGTTTTGTTTTATTTACAGACGGTAGGGCATTTATTCATGGGACAAATGATATGAAAATGGCAAAACGATTATACGCAAAATATATAGGATGAACAGAAAGAGAGTTTATCCTTATCAAAACGAGGTGATAAAAGAATGCTAGAAAAACGTAAACCAATTCCAGTAGCAGAAGCAGTTGCACGCATAATGGAGTATGCTCATCAAGGTGAAATAGAAAAGGTTTCTCTTATAGACAGCTACGGTAGAACGCTTGGAGAAGATGTTATTGCAGATCATGATGTCCCGCATTTTGATCGCTCTCCATACGACGGGTTTGCAATTCGAGCGGAAGATACAAAAGAAGCAAGTAGCAGTAACCCTATTCAGTTTGAAGTGATTGGTGAAATTGGAGCAGGTTTTGTTTTTACAGAAGAAGTGAAAACATTTCAAGCTGTCCGTATTATGACAGGAGCCGCAATTCCAGAGGGGTGTAATGCTGTTGTTATGTTAGAGCTAACGGAAGGATTTGAAGAAAATGAAAAGACTTATATGAAATTAAAACGTCCTTTCGCCTCTAGTGATAACATTTCTTTTAAAGGGGAAGATGTAAAAGAAAATGCCATACTCGTGAAAAAAGGGACTTCTATTAACCCTGGAGTAGCAGCACTTCTTGCTACGTTTGGTTATAGTTCAGTACATGTTATAAAACAGCCAGTTATTGGAATTGTAACGACAGGAAGTGAACTTTTAGAAGTACATGAACAGCTTAAACCGGGGAAGATTCGAAATAGTAATTCCTATATGATTGCTGCTCAAATTGAGCGAGCAGGTGGAATTGTACGCTATTATGGACAATTTGCTGACGATTTAGAGACGTGTTATGAGACCGTAAAAAGAGCAATAAAAGAAGTCGATATTTTAATTACAACTGGTGGCGTTTCGGTAGGAGACTATGACTATTTACCTGCTATTTATGAGAGATTACGAGCTAATGTACTTTTCAACAAAATAGCGATGCGACCAGGAAGTGTGACAACTGTAGCTGAGCTAGAAGGAAAACTATTATTTGGTCTATCTGGTAATCCTTCAGCTTGTTATGTCGGATGTGAATTATATGTTCGGCCAGTCATTGGAACATATTTGCATAGAAAAGATCCGCACATATATCGAGCAGAAGCAATTTTACAGAAAGACTTTCCAAAAGCAAACCCATTTACTCGTTTTGTAAGAGGGAGAGTAGAAATTGTAGATGGCAAATTGCAAGCTACACCAGTTGGTTTAGATAAATCTAGTGCAATTTCTTCACTTGCAGAGGCGAATGCATTTATCGTCCTGCCGGGAGGAACGAAAGGATTTGAAGCAGGAATAATTGTTTCGGTATTATTATTGGAATCGAACATAGGAAGTGAGTGGCCGTGGAAAGAACCACTTCGATCATATAAGTAATAGAAAAATAGATTGCTAACTTATACAAAGGTAAGAGGTGCAAAATGACACATACGTATTATGAAGTAATTGATACACCTATTTCAATTGAAGAAGTTACAAACAAAGTAATTCGGTGTGAGTGTGGTGCGGTTACTACTTTCATTGGTACCGTCAGAGAATTTACGAAAGGACGTCGTACGCTATATTTAGAGTATGTAGCATATAAAACAATGGCGGAAAAACAGCTTGAGAAAATTGGTAATGAAGTAGAAGAGAAGTGGCCTGGGACATATGTAGCAATTACACATCGCATTGGTACATTGGAAATTTCTGATTTTGCTGTTGTTGTCGCCGTTTCAACACCACACCGGAAAGCAGCCTATGAGGCGAACGAATATATTATGGAGCGTATAAAACAAATTGTTCCGATTTGGAAGAAAGAGTTTTGGGAAGATGGTGAGTCATGGATAGGTGATCAGTTAGAGAAAATAGCACATGCAAATGGTGAGCCTGAAAGGGAGATGAGAACATGATTGAAGTACTATTATTTGCACATTTGCAAGAAGAAGCAAGTAAGCCGGCCTTGTACATAGATTGTGAAAATATTACGGTTGCTGAACTAAAGGAAGTTCTCATTAAGAAATACAGCGTAGCGATTTCAAACGAGATAATGGTCGCCGTAAATGAAGAGTATGCAAATGAGGATGACATTATTCAAACTGGCGATGTAGTAGCAATGATTCCGCCAGTAAGTGGTGGTTGATTCTTTTCAGCCTAATCATGTTAGGACGTGATTAGGCTGGAGAGAATGAATATAACTATGCATACATAGGAGGGAACAGGATGAAAAGTCCTAATTTTCAATTAAGTTTACAAACTTCTAATCTAGTTATCGGTTTTATGGTATGGGTTATCTTATCATCATTAATGCCATATATTAAAGCGGATATTCCATTAACTGCGGGACAAATTTCTATGGTCACAGCAGTACCCGTTATTTTAGGTTCTATTCTTCGCATTCCAATTGGTTATTGGACAAATCGTTACGGAGCAAGAAAATTGTTCTTTATTAGTTTTATACTTTTATTATTCCCTGTATTTTACATTAGTGTTGCCAATTCTATGATGGATTTAATTATTGGTGGATTATTTGTAGGGATTGGTGGTGCTGTATTCTCTGTAGGAGTAACTTCTCTACCGAAATACTTCCCGAAAGAGAGTCACGGTTTTGTAAATGGTATTTACGGTGTGGGTAACGCTGGAACAGCAATTACTTCATTTTTAGCACCTGTAATTGCGACATCAGTTGGCTGGAGAACAACAGTACAGTGTTATTTAGTTTTACTTGCAGCATTTGCACTTATGAACTTTTTATTAGGCGATCGTAAGGAAAAAAAGGTGAATACACCATTAATGGAACAAATAAAAGGTGTATATAAAAATGAAAAACTTTGGTTTCTATGTATCTTTTACTTTTTAACTTTCGGATCATTTGTCGCATTTACAGTATATTTACCAAACTTTTTAGTATCTCACTTCGGATTAGAGAAAGTAGATGCAGGCATGCGGACAGCTGGATTCATCGTATTAGCAACAATGATGCGCCCGATTGGTGGTTGGCTCGGTGATAAATTTAATCCATTTAAAATATTAATCTTCGTATTTATCGGCTTAACACTATCTGGTATTGTTTTATCATTCATGCCTAGTATGAACGTGTATACATTTGGTTGCTTACTAGTCGCATTCTGTGCAGGTATTGGAAATGGTACAATCTTTAAGCTTGTTCCAATGTACTTCTCTGAGCAAGCAGGGATTGTAAATGGGATTGTGTCAGCTTTAGGTGGATTAGGAGGGTTCTTCCCACCATTAATTTTAACGTTACTATTCCAACTAACAGGTCATTATGCAATTGGATTTATGGCGTTATCAGAAGTCGCTCTTGCTTGTTTAATCATTACAGTATGGATGTATAGCCAAGAGAAGCTGTTAGTGATGTTAAAGAATCATTAATAAAGAAAAAGAACCCTCCTAAAGTAATCTAGGAGGGTTCTTTTAGTAATAGGCTTCGATATGTTTTTTATTGCTAACTTAACAAACACTTGTATTCTAAAATAATGTGGTTTAAAAATGAAAAACAGAAGTTTTGTGGAATTTTATGTTAAAATATAGATATCAGATGTTATTCAATTAAAGGGTTAGTTAAAGAAAGTTTAAATCTCTTCCGAAGATAGAACTAATTTTTAGCATACAAATACTTAATTGGATCGGGGTGTTTAGATGAAAAAATTATATAAGTCCACTCAAGATAAACAAGTATCAGGTGTATTAGGTGGCTTAAGCGATAAGTATGGAATTGATGTAAGTATCCTTCGCATAGTCACTGCATTATCAGCCTTTTTTACTAGTGGATTTACGGTGTTACTTTATATAATAGCTGCAATTGTTTTGCCTACAGATAAAGATATTAAGCGATAAATGTATGAACTTAAATCTAATTCCACAATCGAAAACTCTGTTTTTTGTCTATTGAAAGTTTCCAAAGTAAAAGCAACAGTACGATTGTTATAAGACTGAAATGAACAAACGAAAAATCCTCATAAAACATTCGGAATATATCGAGAACGAAAATAATAACTTTTGAATTAAACGATGACTATTGATCGCTAACGAATCGATAAATAGTCGCTCCTTTCTAAAGGATATCTATTAATCTGTATAAAAATATATTGGTGCATTTAAATATTCTGAAATTCCAAAAACATATGACGGTATTTATAACAAGAAAAAACTTCATATTTTTTAGGGCCAGATTTTTTCGTAAGGCTAATGGATATTGTGAAAAAGTACACTTAAAATAAAGAATAAAGTTTGGGTCGATAAGATAAAATTATGAATTTGTATAAATAATCCATAATTTTTTTTATGAGTCATATTTGATATGTTAAAGAAAAGAGAGGGGAGGGAAATGAAATGAGAATTTTTGATGCACATTTTCATATTATTGATTTTAATTTTCCAATTATTGAGAACCAAGGGTATTTTCCACCCAACTTTGTTGTAGAAGATTATCAGAATGAAACTCCTAATTTGAATGTAATTGGTGGAGCGATCGTATCTGGTTCTTTCCAAGGGTTTGATCAAGAATATTTATTAAAGGCACTAAAACAGTTGGGTTCAACATTTTGTGGCGTAACACAATTACCTTTTACAGTGACGGATGAAGAAATACTAAATTTAAATGAAAATGGGGTAAAAGCATTACGCTTTAATATTAAAAGAGGTGGTTCAGAAGATTTATCGAAGCTGGATTACTTTGCTAGAAGAGTTCATGATTTAGTAGGATGGCATAGTGAGCTTTATATGGATGCAAAAGAGTTGCCCGAAATTGCATCCACTATAGAAAAATTACCAGCTATATCAATTGACCATTTAGGGTTATCAGAAGAAGGTTTACCACATTTATTAAAACTAGTTGATAAAGGGGTACATGTGAAAGCTACTGGTTTTGGTCGTGTCGAATTAGATGTTGAGAATGCCTTAAAGTCGATTTATGAAGTTAACCCAGATGCACTTATGTTTGGAACAGATTTACCATCTACAAGAGCAAAAAGACCTTTTGAGTATGGAGATATCAAATTGATTCAACAGCTATTTGATGAACAAGCTACCGATAAAATCCTGTATACGAATGCTTTCAAATGGTATTTTGGGTAGCGTCAGGGGCTACATTTGAATTAACTGTATCCATATTTAGTAAAGAGTTTAATCCAACTATAATGTATTTAGAATGGGGTATTAAATGTTTGTTTTTATTATATTAGACGTGATATTACCAATATTAATATTGATTCTAATTGGTGCAATCTTACAAAGAAAGTTCCAATTTAACTTAAAGCAGCTATCTACACTTATTACTTATTGCTTGATGCCAGCGGCTGTATTTGTGAATATATATGATATTAGTATAGAAACAGGTTTGTTGCTCCAGATAATATACTATTTAATACTTTACAGTCTGAGTGTGATGATAGTAAGTCATTTCATTTCAAAAACATTAAAGTTAGAAAAAGGAGAAAGTGCAGCTCTAAAAAATAGCATTTCGTTAATGAATTCCGGTAATTATGGATTACCAGTAAGTCAATTGATTTTCAGTCACAATCCAGTGGGGGTTTCCATTCAGATTTTCATTGTGATTTTCCAGAATCTTTTAACTTATTCATATGGGATATATAACTTACTATCAGCAACAAAAACAATCGGAAGTATTATTCAATCATTTCTAAGACTGCCTGTATTTCATGCACTCATATTAGGGGTTCTCTTTCAATCTTTTACAATTCAAATACCTAATTCTATCTTTCTACCTCTTAATCAGCTTGCGAATAGTTTTGTTGCAATAGCACTCATATTGCTAGGAGCGCAATTATCCAACATTAAGCTTAATTTTTTCCATCGAGTCATAACATGGGCTTTAATTGGAAGATTATTGATGGGACCATTATTAGCACTTGCCATGATATACCTACTAAACATTGATGGTATTGTTGCACAATCATTATTTATTGCAAGTTCTTTTCCTACTTCAAGAAATACAGCAACTATTGCTATGGAGTATCAAATAGAGCCTGAACTACATGCACAAATCGTTTTATTTTCAACACTTTTCAGCATTATTACAGTAACTGTCGTTATTTATTTGTCATATATTTTGTTTTGAATATACGTGCAAAAACGGATAGACTTGAGGCGGTAAATGATGGACGGAAATCCCATCGATATGAGAAGAAAACAGTCTTTGATATATTGGGTGTCGTTTACAATTGTACCATGTCTGATAATCAAGCGGCTTAATTCAAAAAAGGAACCAAAACAAAAAGAACAAACGCTTCTAAAAAACGTTTGTCCAAAGGTAATTACTATTTTAGCTAAGAAATAGATTATTATTTGTGAGTACGAGAAAGCTTTTTTATAAGTTTAGGAAATATAGATGTTAGTTCCTGCTTCAAACGCTTTGTAAACGATGGATCCTTACCGGAAGTTGAAATCGTTACAATATATTCATCATTTCGGATGACACCAGGTGTGTGAAAGGATGATGCTGTGCCATCACTTACAACGTTAACCCATTGGAAATCATGTGCGGCTTGTTTGACCATCATATTGACATCATGTTGATTTGTAGCTGCATAAATAAGGTGAGCATCTTTAATATCATCATTACTAAAAGTTTTTTGCTTCCAAGTAATATAAGGAAGTTCCTTCATTTCCTCGCAAATCTCTGGGCTGATAACGGTGACAAAAGCGCCTGTATCTTTTAATCCAGACGCTTTCCGATATGCGATTTTACCACCACCAACTATAACAACTACTTTTTTATCTAAATTAAACATAAGAGGGCACATGTTATACATACACACATTCCTCCATTCGTTCTAATAATGTTAACTTCATATATGTATCAAACTGAAGACAGTTGCAAGTCGTGATGTGATCATATTCTTTTGTATGCAACTTAATTTTTTGAAGCAACAAACCGGTAAAGAGAAGGTACGGCATGACATATACATGGGACGCAGTCGATGTTATCGTCTTGAGCTCAGCAGTAAAAGAGGGCGCTCCTTTCGTTAAAAAGGAGCACGATACTGGCATACCGAGTTTTCGTTCGACCGCTGCTCCGATTTGTTGTAACTCATGTATCGGCTGTGGATCACTACTGCCTCGTCCTACGAGTAAAACGCTACTATCTTGCTTTGGCATAGTTTCACGTATTCTTTTCACTACAAGTTCAACCATATGTGGATGCGTACTAAAAGGTGGTACAACTGAAAATGTTATTTGAGGATATTTCTTTTGTAGTTGCTCTATTTCAAAAGGAATATCACGTTTATAGTGAGCTGCTGCAAATAATAAAACAGGTACAATCATTATTTCAGTTGCACCCTCTAGTATTGCTTCTGTAACTGCATCCGAAATGGTAGGTGTCGTTAGTTCTAGAAAAGCTATTTTTTGACTCCTTTCGTTACGTTCTTTCATAACAGATTGAATAAAGTGAATGAATTGTTCATTACCTTCTCGCAGGCGACTACCGTGTCCAACATATACAATTCCTTTCATCGTACCACCAAATCTTTCTTCATAATAATGTCTTGTAATTGCTCATCTACATTATGAAAACCCACTTTATTCGCATAGTGTAACGTTGGAATGTCGGTATACGAGAAGGGAAGAGTAAGAATATCGATAAAGCCAAGTCGTTTTATTTCTGATGAAAATGTATCAATTGAAGCACGTCCTTCAAATACAATGCTATCCCATGAGAATTCAGAAAGCATACGAGAATGGACTTCATCGAAACGATGATCAATTGTATACTCATGAGTCATCATATAAGACCCAGCACCAATTTTTTCTTGAATAAAACCAATTCGATTAATATTTCTGCCTAAATAAACAGTTGTATCGGAAGAGAACTCTGCTTGTTTACTTAGTAGCCCATATTGCATAAGTTTTTCTTGAGTGGCAACGTTCATATACTGCAGTTTCGCCTGTAAGGAACGAATATCTTTCTGGCGTTTACTACATGATCGCATCAAGATTTCTACACTTTCATCTGAACAAAATACAAGGCGATCAACGTTAAAAATTTCATTGATTTGTTCAGATGTTAATGTGTATTCTTCCCTTTTGAAAGTTGGAATTTGATATGTTTCTGCACCGCATTCTTGTAACTTTTGCTTTATGAAACTGGTTTTATTTGTTGCGGATGCAAATAAAACTTTTTTACCATGCAATGGTTTACGTTCTTTCCAAGCGATTTGATTACGTAAGGAAACGACATCACCAACAATTGTCATTGATGGATTAGAAATATTTGCGTTTTTGACGATAGGAACAATGGTTGAAAGTGTTCCTGTGACAACGCGTTGCTTTCCAGTTGTACCCCACTCAATGACTGCTACGGGTGTATTTTCTTGTTTTCCTGCTTGTAGTAAATTTTCACAAATTGTAGGTAAGTTCTTTATACCCATGTAGTAGGCAATTGTGTCGCTATTGTGGGATGAATTATATTTTCCATGATCGGTTAAAGGACCTTTTGCATGCCCAGTTAGTAAAGTAACGCTATTACTGTAGTTGCGGTGGGTGAGGGGGATACCTGCATAGCTACTAGCGGCGATGCTAGATGTAATACCTGGTACAATTTCATATGGAATGTCCGCTGCCGCTAAAGTTTCTGCTTCTTCACCAACACGGCCAAAAATAGATGGATCTC
The DNA here is from genome assembly GCF_022662615.1 of Bacillus cereus group sp. BfR-BA-01523. Lineage (NCBI taxonomy): Bacteria > Bacillati > Bacillota > Bacilli > Caryophanales > Bacillaceae > Bacillus > Bacillus cereus group sp. BfR-BA-01523. The sequence goes on along the minus strand of NZ_JAKUDX010000004.1, from coordinate 294,907 downwards.
CGCCCTTTAAGCGGACAACGATTTTTCCTTCTTTCGCAAATTGAAGGAGGTGGGCGTTAATCATTTCTTGACGCATAGTATGATTCTTTGGCATTTTACCGCAATAAATAAGTTCACAAGTTGGCTTTGTATAGCTAAGAAAGTTAGGGTTCAATAAGCGGTCATATAAGACAATATCTGCACGCTTTAAGCAATCTATCGCTTTTTTTGTAATAAGCCCCTCATCCCCTGGTCCTGCACCAACTAAATATACATATCCGTTCATAATCGCACCTCATCATTTTTTATTTAAAAGGAAGCCAGAGGAGGCTTCCTTTCGTAAATTACATGTTTATATAAATGTCACCATCAATAACTTCTACTTCGTACGTTTGGATACAGCCGTCATCAGGTTTTTGAACTTCACCTGTTAGTAATGAGATTTTCCAATCATGCAGTGGACAAAAGACGAATTCCCCAGATACAATTCCTTCCGCTAACGGTCCATTTTTATGAGGGCACCGATTTTCTACAGCTCGAATATCACCATTTGAAAGGCGGAATAGGGCGATAGACATGTCTTTCATTTGTACCTCTTTACCAATTTGAATAGGAAGGTCTTCCGCACGCATAACTTTTATTTTTTCTTTCGTTTGTATCATATAGATTACAGCTCCTTATTTCACAGTTTCTACTTCATACATCGCTTTTAAAGACTTCGTTTCTAGTGCTTCTCCCCAAGCTTCCGTATATGTGCTACGAGCTGTTTGGAAGCGTTCATTTAGCGTAGTCACCATACTTGCATCTTGTAGTATTTCTTTTATGTGATCGAAGCCTAAACGTTCTGTCCAGTAGGCAGTACGCTCTCCATAAATACCAGTTTCACGATAATATTGCATGTAAGCTGTAGCGATGCGAAGGACATCATCTTCAGTTGGGACAATCATTACAAAATCAGCTTCGCGTACTTCTGTACCACCATTTCCGCCAATATAAAGTTGGAATCCATTTTCAACACACACAACGCCGAAATCTTTCGTAAGTACTTCCGCACAGTTACGTGGACAACCTGTTACACCCATTTTCATTTTATGAGGTGTATCTACCATTTCTAATGACTGTTCAAGGAGCATACCAAGTCCTAAAGAATCTTTCGTACCGAAACGACAGAAGCGAGAACCAACACATGATTTTACATTACGAAGCGATTTTGAGTACGCATATCCAGAAGTCATATTTAAGTCAGCCCATACGTTAGGTAAATCTTGTTTCTTAACACCATATAAGCCGATTCGGCTCGCACCTGTAATTTTCACAAGAGGAACGTCATATTTTTTTGCGACTTCAGCAATTTTCATTAAATCATCTGCGGTTGTAACGCCTCCGTACATACGTGGAATAACAGAGAATGTACCATCGTGCTGGATGTTACCATTCATTCTTTCATTAACGTAACGGGATGATTTATCATCTACATATTCTTCCGGAATCGCCATACGTAAATAGTAATTTAAAGCAGGACGACATTTCGAACAGCCGTCTTCATGTGCAAAACCGAGTACATTTCGTACTTCTTTTGGCGATTTTAAACCTTTCTCGTGAATGGCGGCTACGACTTCGTCACGTGATAAAGTTGTACATCCGCACATACCAGCAGACTGCGCAGAAGCATCAAAAGCATCTCCGAGTGTATGAGCTAGAACTTGTTCCACAAGCGGACGACATTTACCACAAGACCCTGCGGCTTTCGTGCATCCTTTAACTTCTTCAAAAGTAGTTAAGTCTTGTTCTAAAATGGCATGAACGATTGTACCTTTCGTAACGCCATTACATCCACAAATTGTGTCATCCGCACTCATTGTAGCAACGTCAAGTTCACTTTCTTCACCAGCTTTGTGAAGAAGGGAAGCGGCTGTATATTCTTGTATATCTTCTTCTTTCTTTAACATGCTAAAGAGGCGTGTACCATCAGTTGCATCACCATATAAAACGATACCGACGACTTTATTGTCACGAATTAATACTTTTTTATAGGAACGTTTACATTCATCAAAGATTGAAATTGCTTTCGTTTGATCATCTTCATAAATTTGACCAGCAGAGAATAAATCACAACCTGCAACTTTTAACTGTGTACCGACGATGCTGCCCGTATATCCATTAGTTTGTAAATTCGTTATATGTTTTGCTAATATTGCGCCTTGTTCATAAAGAGGGGCAACAAGTCCATATGCGATACCGTCATGTTCTGCACATTCTCCAACTGCATAAATGGATTCATCATTCGTTAGCATATAGTCATTGACTACAATGCCGCGATTTACAAGTAAACTAGCATCTTTTGCTATTTGAGTATTTGGACGTATTCCGACAGCCATTACGATTAAATTACAATCTACAACTTCACCATCTCCAAATTGAATGCCCTCAACATGGTCTGTACCAAGAATCTTTACAGTTTTCTTTTCCATTAGAAACTTCATGCCTTGCGCTTCTAAATCTTCACGCAATAGGGAAGCTGCTTTCGTATCTAGTTGTTGCTCCATTAAGCTAGGCATTAAATGAACAACATGTACATCCATCCCTAAGTCAATAAGACCTCTTGCGGCTTCTAAACCGAGTAATCCACCACCAATGACAACGGCCTTTTTCTTTTCTTTAGCGGTATCCATCATAAATTGTGTATCTTCAATTGTTCGAAATCCTGTTACACCAGGAAGGGTGGAACCTTCAACTGGTAAAATAAAAGCACTAGAACCTGTTGCGATAATGAGTTTGTCGTATGTAAGAGTACGATTTTTTTCTGTGACAATGACCTTTTCCTCGCGGTTAATACTTTGAACTCTCTCGTTTGTATATAAAGTTATTTCGTTTTCTTCGTACCAACTATATTCGTTCATAATGATATCTTGCATATTTGTTTTGCCTTGTAGAACATGAGAGAGCATAATGCGATTGTAGTTTGGATGTGGTTCATCTCCAAAAATAGTAATCTCATATGAATCACTATCATGTTTTAATATTTCTTCCATACAGCGTATGCCAGCCATACCATTTCCGATCATAACTAAACGTTTTTTCATATTCATTTCCCCTTTTATGTGAAATGCTGAACAAAATATTATATTCTCATTATAGAAAATCAAAAAAGGGGAAGATGTGATATTTATCACATTTTTATAATGATTCACAAATTGTTAAAATTCGGATTTATGTGAAGGGAGAAGCGAAAGGGAATATGGCTATATGGATAGAGGGGAAGGGGAAGTATAAATATTTTTTATACAATGAAAAAGCAGGACATGAGCATTTATACTCATGTCCTGCACTTTATTTATGCTTTTGAAATTGCACGAGGAAATAAAATATTATTTTCTAAATGAATATGCTCAAATAAATCAGATTCAATGGCTTCAAGGCGCTGGTAAACAAGGCGATAAGTGCCGCAAGCTCCTTCTGGTGGAGTAAAGTCATTTGTCACCTTACGAAGTTCTTTAATAATATTGCCAGCGTGGTTATGTTCATTCTCCAACTCGTCTACTACTTTACGTAACTTTGCATAGTTTTGATCAGTTGGATTTTGTTCGAATTCTAAAATTAACGGGAAATCTTCCGTTTCTTCTTTAATTAAATGTTGTTCTAATTCCATTTTAAGTTCATGAAATAGTTTATGAATTTGAGCTAAATGAGGCTGATTTGCTCCATGAACGCGTAATACTTTCGTCACATATGGACTTAGCTGTGGCAACTCTTCATTTAAATAGCGATGATGCTTATTAATCACATAATCAATCAATTCACGATATGAAGCATTTTTCCAATCAATTTCAGATTCATTTAATAGTTTCGTATTATTATAAAGTGTATTTAACTCTGTAATTACCTCTGTTGCCGATAAATTTCTTTCATTAATTGCGTCAATAAGTGGTCTACTACCACCACAACAAAAGTCTATTCTATATGATTTAAAAAAGTCACTAGCTTTCGGGAATTGTGTAACAATCTCACCGATAATTGAAGTTTCAGTAAATGTATGTTTCATATGAATGCCTCCATAAAGTTTAAATGTAATATCTAAATTAAGAATAGCGTTAAATTAAAATCAATGTGGTGATTTAAATCACTTATTATGTGTCATTTTTGAGAATAATAAAATGAGTTTTATAAAAGAGAGAGGGAGGGTAATTTGTCGCAATAGTTTCTGATAATAAAAAAAGAAGCTTACTAGAAGCTTCTTTTTACTACTATTTTTCACATGCAACTCCATCGCCATCACGATCAAGTTTAGAGCTATAACCTGGTTGATCTCTATATAATGGAGCTTTTCCAGCATTTTTAACTTCAGTACAATTTTTGTAAGTTACATTACTATTGTTACTTGCAGCTGGTTGTGTTTGAGCTTGCTGTACTTTTTGCTGATCCTCTTGTTGTTTGCGAGCTTGTTCATCAGCCTGGCGTTTTTGCTCTTCTTGTTGTTTACGAGCTTGTTCATCAGCCTGGCGTTTTTGCTCTTCTTGTTGTTTACGAGCCTGTTCATCAGCCTGGCGTTTTTGTTCTTCTTGTTGTTTGCGAGCTTGTTCATCAGCTAGACGTTTTTGTTCTTCTTGTTGTTTACGAGCCTGTTCATCAGCTAGACGTTTTTGCTCTTCTTGTTGTTTACGAGCTTGTTCATCAGCTAGACGCTTTTCATCTTCTTGCTTAAGAGCTTGTTCTTCCGCTTCTTTCTTTTCTAATTCTTTCTTTTCTAATTCTTTCTTTTCTAATTCTTTTTTCTTCTCGCTCTCTTTTTGTTCTGCATTGTTAGAAGCAACTTTTTTACTAGTGGCTGCCGTCTTTTCAGAAGAAGGAGCTGAAATACCTGATAATGCAACAAAAATGACAAATAAAATAGCAGTGATAATAAATTGTTTTTTTGCTACACCTGTCTTTTTAATTACGGATAAGATTGCTAGAACAAGGAAAAAAATAAATAAAATTAAACTTAAAGTAGTAAAAAAATCGATGACTGGGTGTTCAGATTTTGTAGTGCCCATTCCTATTAAGAGAATTGAAATCATAAAAAGAATAACAGTAGGACGACCATATTGTTTTGTTTTTCCAGTTTTCTTAAAGAATGAAATAATACATAGTATTAAAAGAATAAAAGCAATAAAAAATAAAGCTGCACCAATATTACTCAAAATCGCCATTTTTATACCTCCATTTGTAAGATTTTCACTATTGATTATATAGGAACTTATTGGGTATTACACGATTTATATAAATTTAGAAAATTAGTATTTTTAATAGACTTATAAACATTTATTTTATATATAAGGAAAAATAGATGTATCTCCTATTACATTTTTAAAAAGAATTCATAAAGTATAATATATCGATTAAAAGGAGGGGATTTAAATGGAATTTCAATTATTGGTAACTTGTATATTACAAGAAGGTAATGCTTTCTTTTTAGTAACGAAAGTAGACGATGTTATTACGTTAAAAGTACCGATTACTGCGGGAGTAGCAGGTTTATTCTTAGCTTTAGGTGTACCAAGATGTTCTTAATTTAAATTTCTAGAGTAGAAGGGAAGGGATATACCTCTCTCTTTTACTCTTACATAATATGATTATGTAAACTAAAATATTGTTTTGTAATAGCACGTTTAAAATGGACATGCATATACTATAATGTTTCATTGGATGTTAGTGATGAAAGGTAGTTTTCACACGTGCATGCAATGATGTTCATTAAGTTATGAAATTAAAGAGGTGCTATTATATATGAAAAGAAGAACATTTGATATTCCAGTTACATTGCGAAGAGAGTGGTTTTTAATAGAATTAGCCCATTTAACGAAAAAATATGGAATTGAAATTGCAACTAGCAAAATGGAAGCTGCACCGTTTTTAAAAGATCAAGTTACGGAATCAAAAATAGGATCAGGGCTCCAATACGATAAATATGATGATGAGTATATCATTGATTTATAAGAAAGAAGCTGCGTATAAAAGGTTATGAAATAGACCTTTTATACGCAGCTTTTTTAGCTAGAAATATGTTGAGAAATTTTTAATGAGCTGAATAGGAAAAGGAATGAATAAATGTTGAGAGAATAACGTTTCATAAGAAAGGGCAGTTACTATTTATCCACCTATAAAATAAGTAAGAAATAACTAAAGTAAAAATAGTGCTTCCTTTCAAAAAAGGGGGAATGTTAATGAGGATTTTGCAAAGGTGTATGTTATTACTTCTCGCATTTTTTATTATGACTCCGATGACTTTTAGTACGACGGTAAAGGCGGAAGAAGTAAAAGAGATTAAAACGGGACTTCCAGATAAAGAAGTATTTACACCTGGAGAATGGTTTTTAGGTCAAAAACCTGCTAATTACGATGAGAATAAGCCTCCAATTCTTTTTGTACAAGGAAGGAATGGGAATGCTGATAGTTGGTATGGAAAGACAGTGTATCACGATATAAATGATATGTATGACTATGCTTTAAAAGCAGGTTATCAAACAGTATTTATCCAATTATATGATGCCGTTGGGAAAGGGTCAGCTAGTCAGTGGGACAACGGAAAATTGTTAGCACAAAAATTAGAAGAAATATATAATCACTTCGGTAAAAAAGTTAATATTGTAGCACATAGTAAAGGCGGTATCGATACACAGGCTGCATTGGTAGGGTATGGTGCAAATCGATTTGTAGGAAATGTTATTACGCTTGCGACGCCACATCATGGCTCAAATTTAGCGGACTTATCATATAGTTGGTGGGCAGGATGGCTGGCTTCTATTTTAGGTCAAAAAGATGATGGTACGTACTCATTACAAATGGGCGAAATGGCAAAATTTCGTTCAACGATTGATAATAATCCAGCAGCTAAATTAAACCGTTACTATACGGCTACTGGGACTAGCTGGGGACCAGTATTTTCTGCGCTATCTATGGGCGGGTTATATTTGTCATCATACGGTTCAAATGATGGACTAGTAAATGAGTGGAGTGCTAAGCTGCCATATGGAACTCATTTATTTACAGATTCCAGATTTGATCATGATAATATACGAAAAGGATCTGCTGTTTTCTCTCGAATTGAACCATATTTACGTACAGCAAATGTAGCCGTACCAGCTTTAGTAGCATCCAGAACTAGTTCAAATGAAAATATAGAACAATTAAATACAACTTCAAATCAAAACATATTAGGAGGAGAATTGCCACAAAATCAGTGGATAGAGCAAACTGTTACGGTTGATAAAAAAGCTGAAGGAATAGTTTCTATCTTAACAGCGTCTTCTGATGTAGAAGTACAAATGATGTCTCCAAAAGGAAAAATGTATACAAATAAGGATAGCGTTATTACTACTGGTGAAGGTGAATCTTTCTTTGGTGGTGCGACAATTAGAACATTTAAATTTGATAAAATGGATGTAGGAGAATGGAAAGTTAAAATGATGGCGAAGCAGTCGAAAGATGCATTTTTAATTGTAAGCGATTACAAGGATGGTGCACCATTTGTTCTCCAAATGCCTACAAAAGTTAAAGTGAATAAATCTGAGTATAAACTGAAAAAATCACCTGTGGCACCTGAAATGAAAGGGGATCTTTCTATAACAGTAAGAGTAGTTAATAAAGAAGGGAAACTAGTCTCTGAATACAATGAATTACAAAATGGTAATAACAATACGTTTACTGGTGCTTTGAAGGACATAAAGCAACCAGGAGTATATAACGTTACGATGGATATAAAAGGGACGAATAAAGAAGGACAACCGTATAATCGTACAATTGTTAAGTCGGTTTATGTGGAGAAGTAAGAAAGAATGAGAAGTTTTTAATATAAAAAGTACCGAACTTTTGTAGTAGAAGAGTTCGGTACTTTTTTCATGTTTATTAGATTAACAGAAACGTACAATGGAATTTATGTTTGATTATAGGAATCAAAAGAACATTATTCAATAAAAAAAGATGCTGAAATAGCATCTGAATGTGAAGAGGATTATTAACTTAGTTTTATAACTGTTAATTCAACTGAATTAATACCATTATCACAAGTTGCAATACTTTGACGATTAAAACCACTATTATTTTTCAGTTGAAGAGTGGAATTAGCTGTCACTGTAACAATCGTTTCGCCTGCTAGTTGAAGACATTCGTTATTTGATGAAGTATTCATTTGGAAAGCGAAATCACCTTGACTATTAGCAAGTGGATTATTATTTAAAAATATAGTCATGACTGGAATATGTGGAAATACAGGATTTGAAGTAGTGTTAATAGTTGAAATGAAAGAAACTCTATAATCACCAGCTTGACTAAATTGTATAGTAGTAGGATTTAGTAAGGAAACTCCTCCTGCTATAGGGCCAACGTGATTAAATGGAAAAGGATCTCCAAAAGGAACAGTTATAAACTCAGTTTGCCAAAAAGTACCGTATGCTGGACAGCTTTTTTTATGTGAATGGTCGCATGAACATTTTTTATAGGAACTAGAAGAGGAGTTGCATGAGCATTTTTTATATGAACTAGAAGAAGAGTGGCATGAAGATCTTTTATATGAACTTGAAGAATGATAGTATGAACCCAATATATTACCTCCTATTATTAATAAATGTATAACACATAGTAGTTTATGCAATCGAAAAGCAATTGGCGTGTATACTTGTCCATATATAAGGTAATAGATTTGGGATAAAAAGCTGGCATAATATAAAGTGCTCTAATGAGGAGATATAGTTTTCAAAAAAATGGAGTTAGAATATTCTATATAATGAATTTTGGAGAAGAAAAAGGATGAATATTTAGCAGATAACTCTATCCAAGGTTTTAAAATGTTGAAGTATTTAAACTTTAAGATAGTATATCGCCAAAGTAAAGAAGAGAAGTATTTAAAGGACAGCATTTTAGTGAAACAGAGAAATGGATAAAGCGATGATTAAGTTTTTAACTTAGTCGTCGCTTTTTATTTATGTAGTTGTGCAGGAAGAAGGCAAAAAATATCGAATGAATGTAATTATACAGAATTGTTTGTATTTATTTCGAATAGTAGTTAAAGATACGTTAGTTATATTTCAAACAGTAAGAAAAGAGAGATTAAATAATAGAGGGAGCAACTTACATGGAAAATATATTAAAGGTATCCTCAAAATCAAGTCCGAATTCAGTGGCAGGTGCAATAGCGGGCGTACTAAGAGCAAGTGGCAAAGTAGAAATCCAAGTGATTGGAGCTGGTTCTTTAAATCAAGCGATTAAAGCAATTGCGATTGCAAGAGGTTTTGTAGCTCCAAGTGGCATTGACTTGGTTCTTGTTCCAGCGTTTCAAGAGGTTACTATCGATAATCAAGAAAGAACAGCAATCAAATTAATTGTAGGTCCTAGAAGGAGAAGGTCTTAATAGCGAGCATTAATATAAGGGGATTTGAAAAGGTCAATAGACTCCAAAAAGTTAGACACGTTATTTCATTTGACAGTTCCTTGGGCGTGGATACAGTATTGTACCGGATTTATGACTTTTAATTCCTCTTTATATTTAGCGGATTTTTCTAGAAACTTAAAAATGCCAAATCCTTTGTAACATAAGGGATTTGGCATTTTTGAGGTTTTTATGTTTTTTAAAATAAACAATTCTAAAACTGCTCATTCTTCTCCCAAGATTCTACAATATAATGAGCAATCGTTGGGTTGAATCCTTTACCAACTAAGAACATAATCGCAGCAACTTCTGTTAAAGCATGTTTGTGTGATGTATGTTTCGCTTCATTCAAGCCGTAATCTACCCAAGGTTTTACGAAATCAAGTACAGGTTTCTTTAAAGGTAAAAACTGTGTACCGACAACTTGTTGGATTTGTTGTTGCGTTGGTTCTGTAATAGGTCCAGGTGGTAAAATTTGTGGTTGTGTAATATCTAAAGTCGGCCCAGGTGGTAAAATTTGTGGTTGCGTCGGATCAATTGTTGGTGGTTTAGGTGGTGAGACACGTGCGTCATAGTTTGGTTGATACATTTGCTGTTGGTATGGATTTTGTTGATATTGTGGTTGCGTCTCGTATGGAGTACCTTGAAATTGAGGTTCTTGGCTAGGTTGTGCTACGTATGGATTTTGAGGATATTCATAATTTGGACGTGTGTCATAAGGGTTTTGAGGATATTCAGTTTCTTGATTTTGCGGTGTTGCGTATGGATTTTGTTCGTATTGTGGCTCTTGATGTTGTGTCTCTTGCTCCTCATATTGTTCAGCATATCTTTGTTCCTGATGTTGAGGATAAAGAGGTTGTTGTGGGTAAGGTGGTTGGTTATTATAGAACATTTTTATTCCTCCTTCATAATGATGCCTACCACCTAGTGTATGGGCGGACAAGAAAATATGTGATGAAAAAATGCGGGCGTGTTACAATAAGTAACTGGGTGAAGATAAAATGATAAAACAAGAAAAAATACAAAAAACAATAACTTTCGTAAAGCATATTTTAGAAAAAGATGCGAGTGGGCATGATTGGTATCATATTGAACGCGTACATAAATTGGCGATTTCTTTATCCGAGCAAGAAGGGGGAAATCGTTTTATAATTGAAATGGCAGCATTACTTCACGATGTAGCAGATGAGAAGTTAAATGAGAGTGAAGAAGCAGGAATGAAAAAAGTTTCTGATTGGTTAGAAGAGTTACGTGTTGAAGAAGATGAAAGTAAGCATGTTCTTCATATCATCGCCAATATGTCTTATAAGGGCGGTCATGGTGGCACAGTTGAGTCACTTGAAGGTAGAATTGTTCAAGATGCGGATCGTTTAGATGCTCTTGGTGCAATTGGAATAGCTCGAACGTTTGCATACGGAGGAGCGAAAGGGAGATTAATGTATGATCCAACTATCCCTCCTCGAGAAGTGATGACGAAAGATGAATATAGAAAAAATAATGATCCATCTTTAAATCATTTTTATGAAAAGCTTTTAAAACTAAAAGATTTAATGAACACGAACGCAGCAAAACAAGAGGCTGAAGTTCGTCATCGTTATATGGAACAGTTTATTGAACAATTTATGAAAGAGTGGAATGCACAAATATGAAAATGTTAACTGTGGAGAACTTATCGAAATCATACGGAGAAAAACCGTTATTTGATGGATTATCATGTAGTATTACAGAAGGACAACGTGTCGGAATTATCGGTGTAAACGGTACTGGTAAATCAACGTTATTAAAAATTATTGCAGGATTAGAAACTCCTGATACAGGTGATATGACGCATTCACGCGGATATACAATTAGTTATTTATCACAGCAACCAGAGTTTGATGAAAAACTAACAGTATTAGAGCAAGTGTTCCATGGTGATACACCTTTAATTCGTCTTCTTCGTGATTATGAACAATCGTTATTAAATATCGAAAAAGATCCAAGTAATGAAAAAGTACAGGAACAATTATTTGCAGTGCAGCAACGTATGGATGCGATGAGTGCATGGGAAGCAAATGCGAATGCAAAATCGTTATTAACGAAATTAGGAATTACTGATTTTACAGCAACTGTTGGAAACCTATCTGGTGGACAAAAAAAGCGTATTGCAATGGCGCAATGTTTTATTGAAACACCTGATTTATTAATTTTGGATGAGCCTACGAACCATCTTGACCATGAGACAGTTGAATGGTTAGAAGAATATTTAGCAAGATATACAGGTGCGGTATTACTTGTAACCCATGATCGTTATTTCTTAGATCGTGTGACAAACCGTATTTTTGAATTAGATAACGGTAAACTGTATAGCTACGAAGGAAACTACAGTACATTTTTAGAAGCGAAAGCACTTCGTGAAGAGCAAGAATCGGCACAAGAATCAAAACGCCAAAATTTATATCGTCGTGAACTTGCTTGGATTCGCCGTGGTGCAAAAGCCCGTTCTACGAAACAAAAGGCGCGTATTCAGCGTTTTGATGAGCTGAAGGGACAAGAAGGACCAGCAGCGAAGCAATCAGTTGATATTGCACTAAGTGGAAGTCGTTTAGGAAAGAAAGTACTTGAATTAAAAGATGTAACGAAAAAATTTGGTGATAAAACAGTATTACATAACTTTAATCATATTGTGAAGCCTGGTGATCGTATCGGAATCATCGGAGCAAATGGAAGCGGAAAATCATCACTATTAAATATGCTTGCAGGAAAATTCTCTCCTGATAGTGGTGAAATTGAAGTAGGACAAACTGTAAAAGTTGCCTATTATACGCAAGAAAATGAAGAGATGAATTTAAACCAGCGTATGATTGAATACATTAAAGAAATTGCGGAAGTTATTCATACGACAGACGGAAAAGTAATTGGCGCATCTCAAATGCTAGAACGTTTCTTATTCCTACCGCATTCACATGGAACAACGCTTGGTAAACTATCTGGTGGCGAAAGAAGACGGTTATATTTATTGCGTATTTTAATGGGAGAACCAAACGTACTATTACTTGATGAGCCTACGAATGATTTAGACACACAAACATTAACAGTGCTAGAAGATTATTTAGAAGATTTCCCAGGTGTCGTTTTAACTGTATCGCATGACCGTTACTTCTTAGATAAAGTAGTAGATGAATTGTTCATCTTTACTGGCGAAGGCGAAGTGCGTGAATTCCTAGGTAGTTATACAGAGTATTTAGAAATGGAAAAAACGAGAGAACTCATTGAGAAAGCAGAAGTTCAAAAGGAGAAAAAAGTAGTAGAAGAGGCTCCGAAACAACAACGTAAACGTAAACTTTCTTACAATGAGCAGCGTGAATGGGAAACAATTGAAGATACAATTGCACAACTAGAAGAGAAACTTGAATCAATTGGAGAAGAACTTACGAATGTTGGATCTGACTTCACAAAGGCCCAAGAATTATCTGAAGCAGGGCAGAAGATAGAAGAAGAGCTAGAAAAAACGATGGAACGATGGAGTGAACTATCCGACATCGTTGAAGGATTAAAATAAAAACAAGCTGCATATATTGAAAAGTAAAGAGAAAAACTTTACACTATTGGTAGAACCTATTTTAGGAGGGAAAAAATGAGAACATCTAATCCAATGTTGAAAAAAGAGGCATTCCGTAAAGAGGGAGCAAATACTTCTGCGATGACTATTGGCGGAACAGTAGGCAAAACGTTTATCATGCTTATCTTGCTGCTTGCAACGTCTGTCTATTCATACATACAGATGACGCAAGGTACGATGAAGATGCCAGTATTAATTGGCGCTTTAGTTATTGCGGCAATCGTCGCATTTGCGTCTATATTCTTCCCGCGCATTTCACCTATCGGTGCGCCAATCTATGCAGCGGTAGAAGGGGTTGTATTAGGGAGTATTTCAGCGATTTATACAATGAAATTTGGCGATACTATCGTTTTAAACGCTGTCTTACTAACAGTTTCAATTCTATTTGCAATGCTAGTGTTGTATGCAACACGCGTAGTAAAAGTAACTGATAAATTCCGCACAGGTGTAATCGCAGCGACAATGGGAATTATGGTTATGTATTTAATCGTATTCTTACTAAACATGTTCGGTGTTACAGTTCCATATATTCACCAAGGTGGAACAATCGGTATTATCATTAGTGCAGTTATTATTGTAGTTGCTGCATTAAATTTATTACTAGATTTCGATTTAATCGAAAATGGTGCACGTAGCCAAGCTCCAAAATATATGGAGTGGTACAGTGCAATGGGTCTAATGATGACGCTAGTATGGTTATACTTAGAAATTCTTCGTTTCGTTTCTTACTTTACGAAAAATGACTAATAAAAAAATCCTGCATGAAATGTGCAGGTTTTTTTGTTTTTAAAGATAAATTGAAAATATGGATGTTGGCGACTTAAATTGAAGGGGGATGGAATATGATGAAAGAGAAAAAAGGGATTATGAAAAAACTATTTTCTAAAAGTTTTTTCATAGAACTAGATAACGCTTTAACATATCCGTCAGCAGAAGTCATTCGTTCAGCTATTGAAGGACATGCGACAGAATGTAATGAACAATTGAAATTTGAGAGTAAAGTTAAACCGATTACTTTCTACTTAGAAAATGTAATGTACCGCGCTGAAATAAAGATGGCTCGCGGAGGATATTACATATCTTGCAGTGAAGTATAATATTTTTGGAAACTTTACATGTTTAAACTATGTAGGATTTCTTTTTTTGATTTGTAAGATATAAAGTAATAATTTTTGCTAACAAACATATCATTTTGCGCTTTTTACCCTTCCAACATTTTTCTTTACAATGAAGAAAAATATGTGAGGTGGTATAACTTATGATGAATCGAGTTGTATTAATCGGTAGATTGACAAAGGAGCCAGAATTATACTACACAAAACAAGGTGTCGCTTATGCACGAATATGTGTTGCGGTGAATAGAGGTTTTCGAAATAGTTTAGGTGAGCAACAAGTAGATTTTATTAATTGTGTTGTATGGAGAAGGTCGGCTGAAAATGTAACAGAATATTGTACGAAAGGCTCACTTGTTGGGATTACAGGGCGTATTCATACGAGTAATTACGATGATGAACAAGGAAAGAGAGTATATAGAACTGAAGTTCTGATTGAGAGCATTACATTTTTGGAGAGAAGGAGGGAGGGGGCATCGCAATAAGATGTAAAGAGTATTAAAAGTTAAGAGGGCTTTGTAGTATAGCCCTCTATTATTTTTGATTGATACCTTCCCAAACAACATCTAACTGTTGATTGAGTATATTTTTCGCATTTGTTTCATTAGAATTTAATAGGGATTGGGACATGAGTGTATAAAAATAAGTACTCATAATAGTAGAAGTGATAATATTTATATCCCATTGACTGTTTAATTTTCCTGTTTCTTTCGCTGCTGTAATAATTGAAGACAAACTTTCTTGTAGCTGTTGTATACTTTTTAATTCATTTTCTACTAAGTAGTTAGATTTAATAATTTCAAAAACAGCATGCTTCATTAATTCTCCATGTCCAGTAAAGCGATCTAGTAAGTCTCCTAAAACAAGTTTGATTCGTTCTTTTGGATGTTCCACATTTTCATACGTTTTTAAACTTTCATTCCATAGTTCAATTTGAGAATCACCTAAAAATAATAATATGTTTTCTTTTTTCGGAAAGTAGTTGAAGAAAGTTCCTTTTGCAATCCCGCATGCAGTAGTAATATCTTGAACCGTTACATTTTCGTATCCACGTTCTTGAAAGAGCTGTACTGCTTTTAGGAATATAAGTTCTTTTAATTCTTTTTTTCTCGTTTCTCTAAGCATATAATCGACTCCTAATACAAACAATTATATCTGTTTATTAGAGTATCTCAAATGAAATCTTATTTCATGCCTCCTAATTTTACTGTTTAATACAATTGAAAGAAGGATAGAGAGAATTCCGTTCATACTTTTCGTTGGAGTTTGTCATAAATGAAAACTGTATAGTTCATGTGCTTGCCTATTAGAAATCCATTTCGGAATATGTTTCATTGCTTGGTTTCTTAGTATAGTTAAAGGTTTACTTTCTATTTGTGCCATTTTTCCAACTTTCCACGCAGTGTTTGAGATTTTTTCAATTCTTTCTCGTCTTTTTTGTTCGTATTCTATAAATGCTTGGCGATAGTGGGCATTATTTTTGATGCATTCAGCAAGAATAATAGAATCTTCAATTGCCTGACAAGCTCCTTGGCCTAAATTAGGTGTAAGTGCATGGGCAGCATCCCCAATAAAGACGATGCGTTTGTCAAAAAACTGTTTCATTGGAATAATGTCTACAATATCACGATGAATCATATCAATGTCAGAGGCGTTATTTAAAATAGATGGGATGGGGTTATGGTAAGTTTTGAAATGATTATACAAATCTGCTGTTGTGTAATCCTTGTATTTGGGATCTCTAGCTTTAGCGTTTATGAGCGCATACCAGTATACTTCGTTGTTTGGGAGAGGGACGATACCAAATCTACCGTTTGTTCCCCAAGTTTCAATAAAATCGTTTGTTAAAGATAGACTATGAGCTGGAGTTACGCCGCGCCAACACGTATAACCGGCATAACGATAACCGTCACTTTGTGTTACTTGTTTTCGAACGACAGAATGAATACCATCTGCAGCAATGAGTATATTGCCGAGTGCTTCACTACCATCTTGAAATAATATTTTTAAGGCGTTTTCTTCATTTTGTTCTATTTTTACGCACTCTTTTCCCCATTCGACAGTACCTTCTTGTAGTTCGGAAAGTAGCAATTGATGTAAATCTTTTCTATGAATGGAGTACATTTTTGGATAACAAGCTGGAATGGTCAATTTACTAAATATAGTTCCTTTTTCGGATACAAGGTTAAAACCGTCACTTTCGTTGCCAAATTTTTTTATTTGCTCAGAAATTCCGTATGGTTCAAGTGCTTGCATCGCATTTGGGGCAATGATAATACCTGCACCAGCAACAGTAGTTTCAATATTTTTGTCATATACTTTTACATCTAATCCTATTTTTTGTAAGGAAATTGCTACACAAAGACCAGCAATACCACCACCTATAACCATGACATTATTCATTTGTTATCCCTCCACAATTAAGTGACTTAACTCATAAAATGACCACGGTCATTTTATGAGTTAAGATTAATACCTTTTTTTGTTATTGTCAATTAGACTTTTAACTATAGTTCCGGAACGATTAGGTGAAAATAGAAATAATTGAAATTCTAAAAATGTAGAAGAGGAATTAGTAAAATTAAGCATCCGAGTAGGAGTATAGAGGGATAACATGTTACAATACAGCTAAGAACACGCAATAAAGGAGAGTTTTTTACGTGAAGATTAAAGCAATTGAACCGACGCCAAGTCCAAATACAATGAAAGTTATTTTGAATGAAGTATTACCATCAGGAGCGCGTAATAATTATACAAATGAAAATAAAGAACAAGCACCAGTGCAAGTGCAAGAAATTTTGAAGATTGAAGGCATTAAAGGTGTGTATCATGTTGCAGACTTTTTAGCAGTGGAGCGAAATGCGAAGTATGACTGGAAAGTTTTATTACAACAAGTTCGTGCTGTTTTCGGTGAAGAAATAGTGGAAGAAAGCGAAGAACAACAACTTTCTCATTTTGGAGAAGTGAAAGTGTTTGTTCAAATGTTCTTTACAATTCCGATGCAAGTGAAGTTAACAGATGGAACCTCAGAAGAGCGTGTTGGTTTACCTGATCGTTTTAAAGAATCAATTATGAAAGTGCAAATGTCTGCACCTAACGTTGTGAAAGAGCGTAAGTGGGTAGAGCAAAGTACACGTTACGGTAATTTTGAAGAAATCGGGAAAGAAGTAGTAGAAGAAATTATTGCTGCTTATTCAGAAGAACGTGTAAATGAAACGGTTAAAGAATTATTAAACCAGGCAGGTGCTGTTGAAGTAACGATTCAAAAGCGTGAGCCATATAAAGTAACAGAAGAGATGATGAAAGATTCTGACTGGAAAAACCGTTTTGCAGCTTTAGAACAAATGGATCCAACGGAAGAAGATATGATGGTATTGAAAATGGCATTAGATGATGAGAAAGTATCTATCCGCCGTTTAGCAACAGCTTATTTAGGTATGGTAAAAGGTGAAGGAGTATTGCCGTTATTATATAAAGCGTTATTAGATCGTTCAGTAAGTGTTCGTCGTACAGCAGGAGATTGCTTATCAGACGTAGGTGATCCAGCAGCGATGTTCGTTATGATTAAATCTCTGAAAGATTCAAGTAAATTAGTACGCTGGCGTGCAGCAATGTTCTTATTTGAACTTGGTGATGAAAGTGCAATTCCGGCACTAAAAGCAGCAGAAGATGATCCGGAGTTTGAAGTGGCGATGCAAGCACGTTTAGCTTTAGAACGTATTGAAGGCGGCGAAGAAGCAAAAGGATCAGTATGGAAGCAAATGACGGAGTCTCGTAAAGGGGAATAGTTTATGATTGTTTTCTATGATAGTTGGTGCCCGATGTGTACGGCGGTTGCAGAACGTACGAAAAGATTAGATAAAAAGGGTAAGATGAAATTTGTTTCATTTCGAGATGAAGATGTAGTTGAGAAGTATGAACTTTCTCAAGAATTACAAAGTAAGATGGAACAAAGATTGTATATTTTAAAAAATAATAAGTGGTATGACGGAATTCATAGCATTAACGTATTAGCAAAGGCCGTTCCATCTTATTGGTTTGCAGTACCTTTTATAAAACTATCTATCGTGCTTGGATTTGGAAGTAAAGTATACGATTATATTGCCAACAATAGAAAACTTGTCCCAGTTGGACACTGTCGTGAAGGGGTTTGTGAAATCCCTACAAAAAAATGAAATCATCGTTATCTTTCTTTTGCACCTATTAATAGAGCGTGATATGATAAATTTGGAATGAAAGTTGAAGGAGAGATACAAGATGTCAAATGCATATGAAGAATACATGCGTCAAATGGTAATTCCAATGCGCCAAGAGTTAGTGCGTTCTGGATTTGAAGAGTTAACTACAGAAGAAGCTGTAACAGAATTTATGGAGAATGCATCAGGTACAACTTTAGTAGTTGTAAACTCTGTTTGTGGTTGTGCAGCTGGTTTAGCACGCCCATCAGCAGGTCAAGCGGTTGTACGTGCTGAAAAACAACCTGATCATCTTGTAACTGTATTTGCAGGTCAAGATAAAGATGCTACTGTAAAAATGCGTGAATACTTCGGAGAAATTCCTCCATCTTCACCATCTATGGCATTACTAAAAGGAAAAGAAGTTGTTCACTTCATTCACCGTCATGAAATTGAAGGCGCAACAATGGACGAAATTATTACAAACTTAGAACAAGCTTTCGAAAAGAATTGCTAAAGTAGGGGGAGAGTGAATCTCCCTCTTTTCTTTATATAGAGGTGAAAAAATGATAGTAACAACAGCAGGAAGAACAAATAAAGAAATGAAAGATTATGCAAACAAGGTAGCAGCAGAATTAAATCTTTCTTTCGTTAAACGTAATGACATACCAGTACATAAACTGCATGAGCAGTATGAACAAGATGTACTTGTCGTAGGGAAAAATCGATTAGCCATTTATCCAAAAGGTACGGAAGAGTCGTTTTTCTTTCATCCAAACTCAGCGATGTTTCGTGTGAAAAGGTTAATGCGCGGAGAACATGATCCATTTATACAAGCTGCTAAATTAGAGAGCGGAATGACAGTATTAGATTGTACGCTCGGTATGGCATCAGATAGTATTGTAGCTAGTTATGTTGTTGGTGAAAGTGGAAAAGTAACAGGGCTTGAAGGAAACGAATATATGTCTTACATCATGGGAAAAGGCTTGCAAACATGGTCTTCATCCGTTTCTGAAATCGATGAAGCAATGCAAAGAATCGATGTAAAGCAAACAGAGCATTTTGCATTTTTAAAACAATGTGAAGATAATAGTTATGACGTTGTTTACCTTGATCCAATGTTTGAAGAAACTGTCATAGAATCAGATGGAATTAAAGGATTAAAACACTTCGCTTTGTATCATGATATTACTGACGAAACAATTGCGGAAGCGAAGCGTGTGGCGAGAAAGCGTGTCGTTCTGAAAGATCATTTTCGTAGTTCTAGATTTGAAAAACATAATTTTCACGTATACAAAAGAAAAAGTGCTAAGTTTCACTTTGGTGTAATTGACCCTTGCTAATTGTTTGAAAAGATGTATAATAAGCAATAATTAATTAAATATACTGTCTGTGATGAAGAGAGTAGTCTTTTTCAGAAGGAAAGCGAGCTAGGGATGGTGTGAGCCTAGTGCAGAAGAAAAAGATGAAGCGCACTTCGGAGACGCTTCTTGAACGAATAGTAGAGTAAGCCGAGGCCCCCTGTCCTCGTTATAAACGGGAAAGTGGTTCGAAATGAACAACAAGGGTGGTACCACGGGTTAAAACTCGTCTCTTTTTTAGAGACGAGTTTTTTGTGTTTTAAAAAATAAGGAGGTTATAGTATGAATTATAAAACGCAGTTTGCGAAAAGTTTATCGAATATTTTTACAAATGAATTAACACAAAATCAAATTTTAGATTTAATCGAAACACCAAAACAAGATGAATTCGGAGATGCAGCGTTCCCATGCTTTTCACTAGCGAAGCAATATAAAAAATCACCAGCTATTATAGCGAAGGAATTGGCGGAGAAATTAAATGATCCGTTCTTTACGAAAGTAGAGGCTGTGGGTCCTTATGTAAATGTATTTTTTAATCGTGAAACAGTAAGTGATAAAGTATTAAAAACGATTTTAGCGGAGAAAGAAGAGTACGGTCAAAATCACTTTGGATGTGAAAAAACGGTAGTTATCGATTATTCCTCTCCTAATATCGCGAAACCTTTTTCAATGGGGCATTTACGTTCTACAATGATTGGTAATTCGCTGAAACATATCGCCGAAAAATGTGGGTATGAAGTTGTCGGAATCAATTATATTGGCGATTGGGGCACGCAGTTTGGAAAGTTAATTACTGCATATAAAAAATGGGGAAATGAAGAAGTTGTTAAAGAGGATCCAATTCGTGAGTTATTTAAGTTATATGTTCAGTTTCATGAAGAAGCAAAAGAGAACAAAGAACTAGAAGAAGAAGGACGCTCATGTTTTAAAAAACTAGAAGAAGGAAATGAAGAAGCAGTCGAACTTTGGAATTGGTTCCGTCATGAGTCTTTAAAAGAATTTTCTCGTATTTATGAACTTCTCGGTGTGGAATTTACAAACTTTCAAGGAGAAGCTTTCTATAACGATAAAATGGAAGACTTTATTGGGATTTTAGAAGAGTACGACTTACTGGAAGAATCAGAAGGGGCATTAGTCGTTAATTTAGAAGAAGAAGGTATGCCGCCATGTTTAATTAGAAAATCAGATGGTGCTACCATTTACGCAACACGTGATTTAACAGCGGCATTGTATCGTCAAAACACATACGAATTTGATAAAGCGTTATATGTTGTAGGCCCAGAACAAAGCTTACATTTCAATCAATTTTTCACTGTATTAAAAAAGCTTGGTTATGACTGGGTCGATGGTATGGAACATGTACCGTTCGGGTTCATATTAAAAGATGGTAAGAAAATGTCGACACGTAAGGGCAGAATTATTTTATTGGAAGAAGTGTTAGAAGAAGCTGTTGCGCTTGCGGAACAAAATATTGAAGAGAAAAATCCGAATTTAAAACAAAAAGAAGAAGTGGCAAAACAAGTCGGTATTGGAGCAGTTATCTTCCACGATTTAAAAAATGAGCGTATGCATAATATCGAATTCTCATTAGAAAATATGTTGAAATTTGAAGGAGAAACAGGACCATATGTGCAGTACACACATGCGCGTGCCTGCTCTATTTTAAGAAAAGAAAGTGTAGAATTTGAAACGTGTACTTTTGAATTAAAAGACGATTACAGCTGGAGTGTCGTAAAATTACTCAATAAATTCCCGCAAGCAATTGAAGCGGCCTTCAACAAAAATGAGCCATCTATTATTTCAAAATACGTATTAGATGTAGCGCAAGCGTTCAATAAATATTATGGAAATGTTCGTATATTAGAAGAGAGCGAAGAGAAAGAGAGTAGACTCGCATTAGCTTATACTGTGACGGTTGTATTAAAAGAGGGATTACGTTTACTTGGGGTAGGGGCACCTGAGGAGATGTAAAATAAAAATTTTGTGCTTATGCGCCGAGAGAAATAATCACATTACTTTACTAATAAACTACAAATCAAATTAAAGCGTAATATAGAGTAACAAAAAGACAAAACAGGCGATTATTAGCCTGTCTTGTCTTTTTGTATTTTCTTAAATAAACTCTTATCTATAAAGAGTTATACGCTGCGAAGTGTAAGAACTCTATAATTATGTTGCGAAATCAATTAAAATATTTGTAGAGAGGATGGTCCGTATTGATTCGAGCTTTCATTTTACATATTCCTTGTCATAGACTACCGGAAAGAAGTTTTCTTAAACTACAAAAATACATACCTTTATGTGCGCGTTGTACAGGCATGTTTATCGGTATTTTAATGTTTCCAATTTATTTTTATATGACACCTTGGTTTCTGCCTGCAATAATACTATCATTTTCCGCTCAAATTCCGTTACTTATTGATGGATTCACCCAAAAATGGAAATGGAGAAGCAGCACAAATTTACTAAGAGTAACGACTGGTTTATTAAGCGGTAATGGTATGGGACTATTTATTGCATCTAGTATTATATGGATTACATCTAAAAGCATATATTAACGGAAGGAGAACTTTACATGTTTTGGATCTACTTAGTTTTAATTCTTATTTCAGGAGGAAGCGGGATTAGTTTTCTCATTTATGAAAGAAATATAGAAGCAATAATTGCTTTTGTTATTTGTACAGTATTTATTGTGTTACTCTATTTTCACCTAAAAAGAAATGACGAACATAGAAACTGTGATTGCAGTACATTAGCTTGTACCGATTATACTGATTGTAATTGTTAAATTATGCGAGTGGAAAAGTTAGTGTATCATTTAAGGTATACTAGCTTTTTTTATTAGAAGTGTAGGAATGTGACTATTAAATGGAGAACTTTAGTTTTGTATATAAAAGGAGGTGTTGGACCTGAAAGAGTATGATTGGAACAGCAAACTAACATATTTAAAAAATACGAGAGATTTATATTACAATGACGATTATTTAAGTTTTTTAGTAAATACAGTTTGGAAGATTTCTGAACCGGTACATATTGTTGATTATGGTTGTGGATATGGTTATTTAGGCTTAGTTTTGTTGCCATTGCTTCCAAAGGGATCAAAGTATACAGGCATTGATAGCGGGGAAGCATTAATAGCTGAAGCGAGAGAGTTGTTTCGTTCGCTTCCATATGAATCAGAATTTATTGAAGGAGATGCTACAGAAATTGAATTGGAAAATAAATATGATATAGCAATCTGTCAGGCTTTCTTATTACATATGAGTTCCCCAAAAACGATGCTAGAGAAGATGATACATTCAATTAAACAAGGGGGTAAAATAATCTGTTTTGAACCACATTGGATGTCAAATATGTCTTCATACGTATTAGATGGAGAGAATCAATCGGAAATTATCCAGATAGGTATTTTGCAGAAATTATTTGAAAGGGACACACAGAGAAACGATAAAGATGGAAATATCGGTATCAAAATACCTATGTATTTAAGTGAATTGGGTGTGGGAAATATCGAATGTAGAGTAAGTGATAAGGTGAACTTTTTAGACTCTAATATGCATCATAATGATAAATATAGTTTGTATCATTCATTAAAAGAAGAGGGAATTGCGGGCAGTCCAGGTGATAAACAACAATTTATAGAACTTTTAATGGCCAAAGGATTAACATATGAAGAAGCGTTAGCTCAATATGAAGCGGAACTACGGTTTTTTAAAGCATTTCATATGCATTCATCTTTAGTATATGCTCCGAATATGAAAATTACATTTGGTGAAATAAAGAAGTAAATATCATATTAGAAAAGTAAGGGAGAAGGAGAATTGCTACATTTCTAATATGGATAGGTTATCATTATTATCAAGATTTTCCGGTGAATCGATATATCTTATCAAATCGTTAATATAATTTCATCCACTGAATGAAGGCTCAAAAAAGAAGATAAAACCCATCTTCGAATAATACATGTTATTTCATCAAATTAAACAAAATAACGAGAAAAAGTATCGTTTTTAAGATATTTAGTTATAAACTTGAATAATATTAAATAATATCGTTCATTATATGAGGTTTTAGTTGAATGCATACTATATGATGTGTAAAATCTAAGCAAGTAGGTTAGAATACTGCTTGCAAATGGCAGTATAAATAATAATTTGAGGTGAATGCATGCTAGATTTTAAGCAATTAGAGATTTGTTTGAAAGAAAAGAGATTCGTAGATGGATTACATGAGATAAATAATGAAATTGCGCATATAAAAGAAACGAATAAGTTATCATACGTGAAGAACTGGCTTTCTAACGTCTCGTCACCTAAGGAGTTTGATACATTAATTCGTCTTGCTGATGAAGGTTTGATGCATCAATATAGCTCCTTTTTAATTCGTTATACTTATAAAAAATTCCCAAATATGAGAACGCTCTCTTTATATTGTGATGAATTAATTGATGAGCGTAAAATCCTTGATGCTGAACAATTGTTAAAAGCTTCTTTGGAAAAGGTAAATGAAGAGGAAACTGATGCGGATGTTTTAACGAAAGCATACTTTACGTTAGTTAGATGTTTGCTAGATATGAAGCGAAATGAAGAGGCCTATGCCTATATGCAAAAGGCGGAAAAATATAGTACGCGTGCAGTTTTTGATAAATGGGGTTACTTATATATACAGACTGGTGAGTGGGAGAAGGCAGAGGAACAACTTTTATTCGGTCAGCAGCATAAAGATTGTGAAGAGTTAGCTACGTACTTATTGGCGCAATTATATGCATATAAAGGTGAACAGCAGCGAGCGTTACAACTCATTAATGATGCGATTGCAAAGTTCCCTCAAGTACCATATTTCTATTTTGAAAAAGTAAAATATTTATTAGATTTAGAGCGCTATGAAGAAATGTTAGCGGTAATAGATAAAATCAATCATATGCTTCCGCATCATGCATATACAACTTATTTTATACATTTACGTGCAGAAGCATTTTATAAAATGAATAATATTCACGATTTGCAAGCACTATTGAAAAGTGAAAAGAGTTTGAAAAATTCTCTATATCATCATATAGAAAAAAATCCTGATGGAAAAAAGGTTCGTTTACCGATAGTTCCGGTTGTACAAAAGGATAACTATTGCGTTCCGACAAGTTTGGAAATGATGTTAGGGGTATGGGGAGAAAAACGTACGCAAGATGAAATTGCACAACATATTTTTGACGTAACAGGTTCTAAGTTTTCAGATACAGTTACATATATAGAAGAGCAAGGTTACGAATATCGTTATTTTCAAGGGAATGAGGAAAATTATAAGAGATTACTCAATCAAGGTATTCCCGTTTTATTAAGTATAGATATTGAGCACGCTTCCCATGTACAAGTGCTTTCTGGTTATGACGATGTACTGCAAGCTTTTTATATTCAAGATCCGAATTTCTTGGAACCGATTCTTGTGGAATATGATAAGTTGCAAGAAAAATATCGTTATACAGATTGTTTAGCTATTACGTTTATACCAAAAGATAGAATGGAACAACTTTCATTTTTAAATGAGGAAGAACACACTTATTATAAAACAATCTTTTCTCTTACAGATCATTTAGGTGAGCAAGATAAAGAGGGAATTGAAAAGTTAGTACTATTTTTAAAAGAAACAAGTGAAAATCCAAACACTTGGTTATATACGATTAAACATTTAGATGCTGAAGTAGATAAAGATTTTATTCAGTTTTGTATAGAAAAATTAATGAAAAAGTTTCCGAGCTCTGACTTTGTGAAATTGCATAGTGCACAGTGTTTTATTCGTCTGCAGGATATGGAAAAAGCAGGACAGATGCTTCAAAGTGTGGAGAAGAAAAGCAATCAAGCGTTGTATCATTTTATAAATGGACGTTATTCTTTTGAGCAAGATAATTATGCAGAATCGATTGCTAGTTTTCGTTCATCATTACAATTGGATGCAGATCAACCAGTTGCGTGGAGTTTCTTAGCATTATCATACATGTATATGGATCAATCCGAAAAGGGGCTAGAGTATTCTCTAACAGCTATAGAACGTAGTCCAGAAAGGTTTACACTTGTAAATCACGGTTTAATTTTAATAGATTTAGAACGATATGAAGAAGCATATGGATTCTTTAATGATTTATTAAAAGAATATAAATATGAAGCGCACATATGGTATGAACGTGCAAGATGTGCTCAGTATTTAGGGAAAGTGTATTTGGCGGTAAAAGGACTTAAAGTGGCGATTCAATTAGATAAAACAGCAGCCTATTTATATACGAAGCTTTCGGAAATCTATGAATCGGATTTGGATGATGAGAAAAATACGAAGGAAATTCTATTACAAGGAATTCAAAATTGTGAAGATCAGGCGTCTTTATATGTTCGTTTAGGAGATTTTCATTTTCAAAATGATGAACTTGAAGAAGCGGAAACTATATATAAGCGTTCTTTAGAAGAAAATAATGAAGATGTATATTCTCATTTCGGTTTAATTCAAGTTTATATGGCAAAGGAACAATATAAGGATGCAAAAAACTATATTGTCAGTATTAATAAGCAATTTGAAGACAATCAAGATTTCCTTATGAATGCTGGTATGGTGTTATGGGATGCTGAAATGGCATTAGGTGAGGATGAAAAAGAGTTAAAACTTGCACTTTCTAAATTAGAGAACGGTATACGAAGCGTATACGCTAATATAGCGAGCGTGTTGGATGAGTATGTAAATCGAATAAAAGACACAGCTTTTGTGCAACGAGGCATAGCATTTTTAAGAACGTTAGAAAAAGAAAAAGAGGATGTAATTGAATACGGTTGTTACGCAGGTGTTTTATATGAATCTATTGGACAGTATGATCAGGCGATAAAACGGTATAATGATGCACTTAAGAAAAAACAAGATTCATTGCCGTATTTCCGTATCGGTGAAACATTCATGGCGTTAGGGCAATTTCAAGAAGCGAAGCATGCGTATGAAACATGTTTAGAAATGGATAAGAACTTCTTAGGTGTACATTTGCAGCTTGCTGAAATATACGAAAAAGAAGAGAATCGTTCCAAAGAACAAAAGCATATGGTCCAGGCGATGAAAGAAGAACCAATGCATATAAATATGGAATATTTAGCGCAGCTTTCAGTAGAAATGAATCTTCAGGAAGAATTGCTAGTTGAACTAGAAAAATTGGAGGAAGAAGTTCCTGAAACATGGCGTTTAGATGCGATTGCATACGTGTTTGGCGCGATGAATGACATAGATAAAGAAAAAGAATATATCGAATGCGCAATGAAAATAGATGAAGCGCATGTGGAAGTACTATATCATTATGCGAAATTGCTAGTTAAAAAGCAGAATGCAGAAGCAATCGAAGTTGCGCTGAAAGTAATGCATAAAGATTTGGAAAGTGAACGTATTTTTGGTGTGTACGTAAAAGCAATGGAACAACATAAAAAATTATCCCAAATACGAGACGTACTTCATACGCTAAAGGTGAAAAAAGCAGAAAGAAGTACAGCGTTTATGTATGCAGCTACTGCGGTTGCCGAAAGATTAGTAGAAAGGCAACAAAATGAGCAACCGAAAAAATCTATATTTACAAGAGCATTTTATCGTATGAAAAATCGTGCGAAGGAAATTTCAATGATTACAGTTATTATTGATTTATTTGAAATCTCCTTAAAGTTAAATCCGAAAAATAGTATGGCAGCGCAGCGTTTCGCAATATTTTATGAGAATGCGGCGATGAATAAAGAAGCTATAGAGGTTTTACAAACATCGTTAGAAAATAAGTGGGATTATGATGTAGCGAAGCAACTTGTAAATCTTTTCATTGAGTGTGAAGAAGAAGATATGTTACGAGACGCTTTTGAATTAACGAAACAAATGGTTCGAGAGCTACCGGATGATTATGATACACTTCTTCTACAAGCGAGTGTATTATGTAAGCTAGGCGAAGAAAGAAAAGCCGAAAAAATTTACTTGCAATTAATTGAGAAAACACCATTTGTAAGTAGAGGATTCCTTGCTTTAGCAGAAATATATCAAAGTCAAGAGAGAATTGAGGACGCGATTCAGTTATTAGAAGACGCTTCTGTATATCATCCGAATGAAACGGCAATTCTTCTTGCTTTAGCATCTTCGTATCATAGAGCTGGGCAAACGACAAAGGCAGAAAAAATAACAAGTGAAATATTAGCAATTGATGCTACTGACTTGTTAGCAAGATACGATCATGCTTGTTATTTAACATCATTAAACAGAAATGAAGAGGCAAGAGATGAACTTGAAATTGTGCTTCGTGAAGATGAAACAGGATTTTTCGCTGAACTTGCAGAGGAAGATGAAGATTTAGCAGGATTGCGAGAATTTGAAAAGTAATTGTATAAGAATAGAGAAAAAGGGTATAAATAAAAATATATTTCGAATTAGTTGACAATTAATTGTTTAATGGCATAAAATAACTTTTAATAAAGTATACAAATCTGAAGACGAGAAAGAGTAAAATAGTGAGCTGTTCTCCAGAGAGCCGGTGTATTGCTGAAAGCCGGTGTGCAGACGTTATTTGAAAATCATCTCCGAGGAGCCGTGGCTGAATAAAGTAAGCTCGGACGGATGTCTACCGTTACAAAGAACGCGTATGTTAGTACGTTGCTAAGTGCTATTAGTGAAAAGCTAATAGAATTAGGGTGGTAACGCGGGTAAACCCGTCCCTACTTCATAGGGGCGGGTTTTTTGTGTGCTTTTAAAACATTCAAAGGAGTGATTGTAGATGAAGAAAGTAGATGTAAAAGAGTCGGCTGTAGGGAGAGAAACACGTATTCGTAAGCAGTGGAACGAACAGGGCATTTTTGAACAATCAATTCAGAATAGAGAAGGCGCACAATCGTTTGTGTTTTATGAAGGACCACCAACGGCGAACGGTTTACCACACGTCGGCCATGCACTTGGTCGGGCAATTAAAGATTTAGTAGCGAGATATAAAACGATGGCTGGATATAAAGTGTTAAGAAAAGCTGGCTGGGATACACATGGATTACCTGTAGAATTAGGCGTCGAAAAACAACTTGGTATTTCAGGTAAGCATGAGATTGAAGAGTACGGCATTGAGCCATTTATTCAAAAGTGTAAAGAGAGTGTATTCACGTATGAGAAGCAGTGGCGTGAATTTACGGAGAGCATTGGATATTGGGTAGATATGGATGATCCATACGTTACTCTAGAGAATCCATATATCGAAAGTGTATGGAATATTTTAGGGACGATTCATGAAAAAGGTTTGTTATATAAAGGACATAGAGTTTCTCCATACTGTCCAAGCTGTCAAACATCGCTTAGTTCACATGAAGTTGCACAAGGATATAAAACAGTGAAAGATTTAAGCGCAACGGTTAAGTTTAAAGTAAAAGATAGTGAAAATGAATATTTCCTTGGATGGACGACAACGCCGTGGACACTTCCAGCGAATGTTGCACTTGCCGTACATCCAAATATGGAATACGTTAAAGCGAAACAAGAAGGATATGTATACATTGTTGCGAAAGAACGTGTACAAGAAGTATTAAAAGAAAACTATGAAGTATTATCTGTTCATAAAGGCGAAGAATTAGTAAACACATCTTATATAGCACCGTTTCCGATGAAGGAAGTTACAAATGGATACCACGTAATTGCAGCAGATTTTGTAACAGCAGATAGTGGTACAGGACTCGTTCATATCGCTCCAGCATATGGGGAGGACGATTATAAAGTCGTTCAAAGTGAAGGGTTATCATTTTTACATGTTGTAGATGAGAAAGGTAAGTATACAGAAGCAGTACCGTTCTTAAAAGGAAAGTTTGTAAAAGAATGTGACGTTGATATCGTTCGTTATTTAGCGAAAGAAGGGTTACTATATCATAAAGAAAAATATGAGCATAGCTATCCGCACTGTTGGCGCTGTGATTCACCATTACTTTATTATGCAGGAGAAAGCTGGTTAATCCGAACAACGGAGATTAAAGAAACATTTTTACGAAATAATGATTCTGTTAAGTGGTATCCAGACCATATGAAGCATGGACGGTTTGGTAAGTTTTTAGAAAACATGGTGGACTGGAATATTAGCCGGAATAGATATTGGGGAACACCTTTAAACGTATGGGAATGTGAAAGCTGCGATCATCAATTCGCACCGAAAAGCATTGCCGAATTAAGAAAGCATAGTACGAAAGAAACACCTGAAGATTTAGAATTGCATAAGCCGTATGTAGATGAAGTGCAAGTTTGCTGCGAAAAATGCGGAAGTACAATGAATCGCACACCAGAAGTAATCGATGTTTGGTTTGATAGTGGTTCCATGCCGTTTGCACAATATCATTATCCATTTGAAAATAAAGAGTTATTTGAAGAACAGTTTCCAGCAGATGTTATTGCAGAAGGCATTGATCAAACACGCGGATGGTTTTATAGTTTATTAGCCGTATCAGCGCTATATACAGGGAAAGTACCATATAAACGAGTGTTATCACTAGGGCATGTTCTAGACGAGGAAGGACAGAAAATGTCTAAAAGTAAAGGAAATGCACTAGATCCAGTTGATTTAGTAAATCAGTTTGGTGCAGATGCTTTAAGATGGGCTCTACTTGTTGACAGTGCTCCGTGGAATGCAAAGCGTTTTTCTGAAAGAACAGTACTGGAAGCAAAATCTAAATTTGTAGATACGTTAGTCAATGTATATAGCTTCTACGTTTTATATGCAAATTTAGATGAGTATAATCCGAAAGAAAAGTATGAAGTTAAACGTACGAAATTAGATGAATGGGTATTATCAAGATTGCATAGCACAACGAAAAAAGTGAGAACAGCACTTGATGATTATCAATTTACGAATGCAGCTCGTGAAATCGCGGCGCTTGTAGATGAAGTCAGTAACTGGTACGTAAGACGATCACGTAATCGTTTCTGGGAATCTGGTATGAATCCTGAAAAAGCAGCTGCGTATGAAACGCTTCATGAAGTGCTTGTAACAATTAGTAAATTAATCGCACCATTTACACCGTTTGTAGCTGAGGATATTCATCTGAATTTAGAAGGAAGAAGCGTTCATTTAGCAGATTATCCGGTTGTAAACGAATCACTTATCCAGCCTGAGTTAGAAGCAGAAATGGATGCTGTTTTACAAGTTGTTGAACTTGGAAGAAGTAACCGTAATCAACATTCATTAAAAGTAAAACAGCCGTTGGCGGAACTTGTATTACTAGCGCATAATGAAAATGATATGGATTGGGAATCTTATCGTGATATCATCATGGATGAGTTAAATGTAAAAGCGTTCCATGTTGAACTCGATGAAACGAAATACACGTCCTATCAATTAAAGCTGAATTTTAAAACGGCTGGGCCGAAGTTTGGTAAAAGTGTGAATGCAGTAAATGGCTGGCTAAAACAATTATCAAAAGAAGAAGTACAACACTTTGTATCTGCAGAAAGAGCAGTTTACGAAGTAGCACCAGGAGAAGAAGTAGTTGTAACAGCTGAAGATGTATTAGTAGAGAAAGTTGCGAAATCAGGATTTTCAAATACGACTAACGGTCAATATACGGTAATGTTAGATACGAATGTAACGGAAGAATTGTTACAAGAAGGAGTAGCACGTGAATTTATTCGTGCAGTTCAAGAATATCGTAAGCAGTTGAATTTACCAGTTAACTTACGGGTTGATGTTACTCTTGATGTAGAAGATGAATTGCAGCATACATTAACGAACCATAAAGAGTTATTAGAAGAAAATTTACTCGTAAAACAATTTATGTTTCATGCATTAACGAAAGAAGATGATGAGCTTTCATTAGGTGAGACAAAAGTTCGCATCAAACTGAGTCCAGCAAATTAAATGAAAAGGAAGTTGGAATCATTCCAACTTCCTTTTTGTATGAAGAGAAATTATCCGGCTAATTTTCTCATAATCCATTCGATAGGACCTCTAGAAAATTTCTTTCTCCATAACACGCTAAATATAACACTGAAAATGAATTATCACCATGACATGAAATTAAAGAGTAATATATTTCTACAGTATTTTTCTAGTTTTACACATAAATATTGAGAAAATTTCACTTACCCAAAATGTAAAGGTAATAGAATTGTTTGTATAGAATTACTCGTAGATTCACTTTATTTCGTTACTTGTGGACAGTAATAGCCTTATAGGAATGGGGTAAAGGGTTCAATTTATTAGGGGGAGTGGTTTTATGTTAAACAAAAAAATGGTGGCAATGGCAATGACTGTACCATTAGTAATGGGGACAATTTCCACAGTTTCAGCATTGGAAAAACAACAGCAAGTAAAGCTAGAAGCTTATTCACCACAGAAAAAAGCAATTGAATATTTAAAAGGACATGCTACGGAATATGGATTGAAGGCGGACCTTTCAGACTTACAATATATTTCTACAACAGAAACATCAGTAGCTTCATATGTTAGGTTCCAACAAGTAGTTAATGGTGCTCCTGTATTTTCAAAACAAATTACAGTTACTCTTAACGGAGAGGGAAAAGGCTTACTTGCAGTTTCTGATTATCAGCCTGTTACAGGTATGAAGGAAGTTACGAAAAAAATTAGTGGAAAAGATGCAGAACAAAAATCGATGGCGTATGTTGGAGGAGAAAGTGAGCAAAACTTATGGGCTCCTACAGAGAAAGAATTCGGATATATTGTGGAAGAGGGAATTGCTCGTCCAGTATATAAAGTGGTAGTCCATTCTAATAATCCATTTGGTGCATGGGAAACATTTATTGACGCGGAAAATGGAAAGTTAATTAAAAAGGTTGATATAAACCGAAAAGCAGAAGGAACAGGGAAAGTATTTTTACCTAATCCTGTCGTATCTAGTGGTAGTAAAACAGGATTAAAAGACAATAATGACGCAGATTCAACAGCATTAACGAATCAATTGAAAACTGTTACGTTAAAAGGTTTAGATGGTACAGGATTTTTAATTGGTGAGTATGTAACAATTTCTTCAAAAGCGAAGACGAAATCTACAAACTTACAATTTAATTTTACACGCGCAAATGATAGTTTTGAAGATGTTATGTCATATTATCATATTGATACATTACAGCGTTACATTCAAGGATTAGGCATTAACAATATTAATAATCGTTCTATTAAAGTGAATGTAAATGGTACAACTGATGATAACTCATTTTATTCACCATCAACGAAAGCTTTAACTTTCGGTACTGGAGGAGTAGATGATGCAGAAGATGCGGGCATTATCGCGCATGAATATGGACATTCTATTCAAGATAATCAAGTACCAGGCTTCGGAAGTTCACCAGAAGGTGGAGCGATGGGAGAAGGATTTGGAGACTTCTTAGGTGCTACTTATGAAGATGCAGTATCCACAACAGGTTACGGAAAAGCATGTATTGGAGAGTGGGATGCGACTGCGTATTCTAGTTCAGATCCGACGTGCTTACGCCGATTAGATACGAATAAAGTATATCCGAAAGATATAACGAATGAAGTGCATAATGACGGGGAAATATGGGCTCAAGGTCAATATGAAATGGCGCAAGCTTTTGGACGTGATGTAGCAACAAAAATTATTTTACAATCACATTGGTCATTAACGCCAAATGCGAAATTCCGTGATGGAGCGAAAGCGATTAAACAAGCAGATGCTCTTTTATACGGCGGACAACACGCAGCTGAAATTGATCGAATTTGGACAGCGAGAGGAATTAGTACGAATTAATATAAAACGTCGTGGCATTTATAAGCCACGACGTTTTTAATTTGTTCAAGGACTGGTACTAGTAAATTAAATTATATCAGTGATAATATAAATTTATTGGCGATTCATTTCATACACTAGCGATTCGACAAAATTACTATTTTTCTTCTTTAAAAACAAAATGCTCTTTAAACTTTCTAGCTTCAACTTTTTGACCGTTTCGCATAGAGCGGAAAGGATGTTCTTGCCACGTAATGATAACGTCAACCTCATCTGCTTTTGTAGAAACTGGGAAGTTAGCATGTTCAAATCCAGTTTTTCCACTTGCTAGACGACCTTCTTTTAGGGAAAAGAGTTCGTATTTTGTTTTCATATTTGGTTCATTGCGGAAGACTTCAACTTGTACGTTATATACTTCGTTTTCTCCAACATTCTTTACCGAAAATTGATATGTTTGAAATTTATCTTTTTTAGCTTGAAGCATATTTTCACTTGTTTTTTTCGGTTCATCAATATTCACTTGCCATTGATCAGAGTTTTGAGAGATTGGTAAAGATTTTGGTGAATAGGCGTATGTTTCATTAACTACAACTAAGCATAATAATAGGAGAAAGAAACTAATTGTTTTTTTCATATAAACACCTCGCTACAAAATTTTTATTAATATGCGTAAATGAAACGGATTTTATGTAATAAAATGGAAAAAGGTGATACTTTGATTCAAATGAATTTGAAAAAACTTGAAGAGGTAGTAGATGGAGAAGGATTACAAGAATCGTTTCATCATATAGAAATACATGGTGTCTGCATAGATTCCAAAAACATTAAAGAAGGAAATTTATTCGTTCCAATCATTAGGGAGAAGGATGGACATGGTTATGTGAAAGAAGCAATGGATAATGGAGCTGTCGCTTCATTATGGAAAAAGTCTTACGGTACTCCGCCAAAAGGGATACCAATTATATTTGTAGATGACACTTTGTTTGCTTTGCAACAATTGGCACAATTTTATCGACAAGGGCTAGATGTAAAAGTAATCGGAATTACTGGTAGTAATGGCAAGACAAACGTAAAAGATATAATAAGCACGATTTTAAGTACAACTCATCGTGTGCATAAAACAAAGGGCAATTTTAATAGTCAAATCGGTTTGCCGTTAACAATTTTAGAAATGAAACGAGATACAGAGTTTTTAATACTTGAAATGGGAATGAGTGAGAAAGGACAAATTCGAAATTTATCACAAATAGCACAGCCAGATGTAGCGATAATTACAATGATTGGACAGTCTCACTTAGAAACACTTGGATCAAGAGAAGAGATTTCGAAGGCTAAATTAGAAATTATAGACGGATTAAAAGAGGAAGGATTGCTCTTATATAATGGTGATGAGACATTACTTTCTCAAAAAAATAATGTACTAGTTCTAGAATGTAAGTCATTTGGTGAAAAGGATACAAATGATTTGTTTCCAACAAACGTGCAATTAGATGGATATGGTGTTCATTTTAAATTAAATGATTCAAAAATACAGTATGATGTCCCCTTACATGGAAAACATAATATTTTAAATACGATTGTTGGAATCGCTGTAGGTCAATTTTACAATGTCCCTACAGAAAAAATACAGGATGCATTGAGGCAAATAAATATTACTCATATGCGCTTTCAATTTTTAACTGCTAAAACAGGTTTTACGATTATTAATGATGCATGGAATGCCAGTCCATCTTCAATGAAGGCTGCAATTGAAACGTTAGAGAAGTTAAATGCTTATGAGAAAAAAATCATTGTCATTGGGGATATGTTGGAGTTAGGGAAGGAAGCTGAAACTTATCATAGAGAAATTGGTAAAATGTTAAATCAAGAGAATATTTCATATGTGTTTACTTATGGAGAGATGGCAGAAATAGTGGCGGAAGAAGCAAGAAAGAAATATGATACAGGAAAAGTACAGTCATATAATAATAAAGCTAAGATAGCAGAGGAAGTATTGAAAATTATAACGAAAAAGGATGTCGTATTATTGAAAGGCTCTCGTGGAATGGCTTTAGAGGAGATTGTGCAAAATTGGATATGAAAAATCAGAATATATTTTAAAAAAGCTTGCGTTTTATAAAATAAAGAGATAGAATACTCTGTAAATATAAAAAGTGATGATTAGGAAAAGTACATGATGTAAGGGTCTACAGAGAGCAATCGGTTGCTGGGAAGATTGCGATACCGCATGATGGAAAGACACCTGTGAGTGTTGCTTTGAACGTGATTATTAGTAAAAGCAAACGGTACCTACCGTTATCAGGACTAAGATGGTCATTATGACAATTTGGGTGGTACCGCGGAAAAATCCGTCCCTATTTATAGGGGCGGATTTTTGTATTCTTTGAAAGGAGGTGAGTGAACGTGGATGATGACGACGACAACAACAATAACAATAACGTAAATAAAAATAAAATTAATGGAGGGAAATATAATGGATCAAATAATGAAGCGTTCACTCACACGAGAATGTACGGAGCATAGCGGAAAGGTTGTATTACTACAAGGATGGGTAAAAAAGATTCGTCATCTAGGCAATGTTAGTTTTTTATTATTAAGGGATCGTACCGGAGTTGTTCAATGTGTATTAGAAAACGAGTTAGCTGGATATAAAGTTGATGTTGAAAGTGTCGTCCAAGTAATTGGTGAAATAGTAACGACAACGAAAACAGAATTAGGGGTTGAAGTACTTGCTCATGAAGTGAAAGTATTAAATGGTGCAGAACAACTTCCATTTGAAATAAATAAGAAGAAGTTACAGGTTGGCTTAGATCAACTATTGAATGAGCGGGTATTATCATTAAGACATGAGCGAATCGCTGCGATTTTTAAAGTGAAATCTACACTTGTTCAAAGCTTTAGTGAATTTCTAATAGAGAACGATTTCACACGTGTATTTACTCCGAAAATTGTCTCGCAAGGGGCAGAAGGAGGAGCAAATGTTTTTAAGCTTTCATATTTCCAAAAAGAAGCGTATTTAGCTCAATCACCACAATTTTATAAACAAATGATGGTAGCGGGAGGACTTGAACGTGTTTTTGAAATTGCTCCTGTGTACCGGGCGGAACATCATAACTCTTCACGACATTTAAATGAATATATATCGTTAGATGTAGAGCTTGGATTTATAAATGATTTTTATGAAGTGATGCAATTAGAAACGGATGTTTTACGATATATGTTTCAACAAGTAGGAGAAACATGCGAGAAAGAACTACAACTATTACAAATAGAAGTACCTGTCATTACTGAAATTCCTAAAATCACATTGTTAGAAGCACAAGATATTTTGAAAAATAAATACCGGAAAGAATCGCCGATTGGGGATTTAGATACAGAAGGTGAAAAGTTATTAGGGAAATATGTGAAGGAAACATATAATAGTGAATTTGTCTTTATTACACATTATCCGAAAGAAGCGCGACCGATGTATACAATGCCGAATAAGGAGAACGAAGCCATAACGGATTCATTTGATCTATTATATAAAGGATTAGAAATAACGTCAGGTGCACAGCGTATTCATAATCATGAAATGTTACTCGCATCTTTTAAAGAAAAAGGATTACATCCAGAGAAATTTCAATCTTATTTAAATACATTCCGATATGGTTGTCCACCGCATGGCGGTTTTGGAATTGGATTAGAAAGGGTTGTATATAAACTTTTAGAATTAACAAACGTACGAGAGGCGAGCGCTTTTCCGAGAGATTGTACACGTCTTATGCCATAACATTAAAACCCTTCTATATTATAGAAGGGTTTTATGCATTTCAACATAAGTTAAAGGAGATAATAATGGATTTTTGTGTGAAAAAATGTAAATTATATCAAGAAAATTTTATAATGAATTGAGAAAAAGAAAATTCATAAGTTATAATAAAATATGAATATAAAAATAGTTCATATAATAATGTATGGAAGGGTATGAAACATGCTATATCAAACACAAGCAACACAACAAACACCAGCTTATATAATCTATCTTCTGGATGTAAGCGCATCAATGAATCAAATGATGGATGCAGGCGGAGAAGAAAAAAGAAGAATTGATATTGTAACGGATGCTCTTTCTTTAGCGATTCGCCAAATGGTATTTCGTTCAACAAAAGGTAGTCGCCTGCTTCCAAGGTATAAGTTATCTATTTTAGCCTATAGCGATCATGTTTTTGATCTATTGGGTGGGGTGAAAACAATAGACGAAGTAGCAAGACTGCGCCCACTAGAAAAAATCCAAACGCATCGCTTAACTGATACAGCAAAAGCTTTCTCTGTAGTGGAGAAGTTATTGCAAATGGAATTACCAAATTTACAAGATGGGCCAGCTCCTGTGGTCTGTCATATGACAGACGGCGCTTCAACTGGTGAAGATCCAGAATTAATTGTGCGAAGAATTATGGATATGTCTGTACCTGATGGAAATGTGTTAATTGAAAATATTTTTATTTCAGATGAAATTATGCAAGACCAAATTACTAATATAAAGAAGTGGCAAGGTATTATGCCAAATACAGAAATTACGGATGAGTACGGAGCAAAGTTGCAAAGACTTTCATCGCCTATCCCTCAAAGCTATCGTGAGATGATGACTGAATATGGTTTCCATATTGCAGATGGTGCGGTGATGATGTTTCCTGGTACAAATGCGGATTTAGTATCACTTGGATTTCAAATGTCTGCTGCAACGCCGGTTCGATAGGAGGGAGAAGTATGGTGAAATATATCCTATCGCAAGAGAAAGAAACGGTATTGCAAGAAAAGAAAAGCAAACACAAACATTTTACTTATCGATATAGCTATGTCAGAGCAAAAGAAACGCAGGATTTAAATGAGAGTGGACAGGACTTCTTAGTATTTCAAGATAATGGAACTAGTTTCATATTTGTTTTATGTGATGGTGTAGGGATGTCTTTCCACGGTGAAATTGCTGCAGAGTTTCTTGGTATGAAGTTATTAAACTTGTTTGAAACGTGTCAAGAAAGTGGACAGGATATTCCTACATTATTAGATGAACAGTTAAATAATTGGATAGAAGAAGCTTCAGAGGAAGTGAGTGCATTTCGATTGCCAGAAGAAACACCGTGGTTACTTCGCGATGTATTAGAAGAAAAGCGAAAACAAGGTAGTGAAGCGATGTTTATCGGTGGGAAAATAGAGCTCATTCCAAATCAAGACAAAGTACAAATAACGATAGTTGTACATGGTGATTCATTTGTACAATTGTTTCAAGATAAGAAGAATTGTTCGAATGTAGTGAAGTTTGAGAGAAATATAGAGAAAAGATGGTCTACACAGCGTGGCATTATTGGAGGTGCATTGGAGGTATTTTCAAAGACATTATCCAGAGAAGAAGTAAACCGGATAGTTATTCATTCAGACGGACTTGTATCGCTTAAGCAGTATAACTTTGAGGAAGTCTTAAAAGAAATAGAGAGGGCGCAGTGCTCACCGACAAGCGATGATATTTCATTTATAGATATTTCTTGGTAACAACACGATGGAAAAAGGTGAATAAAACGTGGAAGAGATTATTGTGACGTACATAAAACAATCAAATGAAGAAATAGATATTGCGATTCCTAATGATATAAAAGTAGTGCAAATTATTGAAGCGATTTTACATCATGAAAAAATAGACGAAGCATTGGGCGGTATCTATGAAATTAGAGTGGCAAAAGATAAAGAAGAATGGCATTCTATACGAAATGATGAAACGTTGCGCGATAATGATGTTTGGGATGGACAATATGTAATGCTATATAAAAAAGGGGCAATTATCCCTTCTTTTGAAATGCAACCGGCAGAAGAAGTTTATAATGAACCTGTTAAACCAGATATATCTTCAAGTAGAGAAGATTATGTATGGAAAATCATTGAGTAATAGTTTTTGAATGGGGAAGGAGAAATGTTTTGTGCAAAAATCACCGTATTTTCAACGCTCTCCGCGTGTGAAAGTAGATATACCAACAGGGGATGTTATTATTCATGATCCGCCGAATATACCGGAGGAGCCGAAGTTTTCAATTGAAACAATGTTACTTCCAGCAATGATGACGATTTTAACATTGGTATTATATTTTGTAATGATGAAATTTATGAAGATGAATTCAAGTTATATGCCATTAATGATGGTTTCAAGTATTCCAATGTTAGGATCATATGTAATTACAACGATGGGGCATTTCCGTAAAAAGAAAGAACATCGTCAAATGGTTGAACAATTACAAACAAGATACTTAGAGCAAATTCAAAAGCATCGAGTGGAATTAGATACGTTAAAGGTTGAACAAGCAAAATATTTAATTACACAAAATCCAAGCCCATTAAAAAGTGTACAAAGAATTGAAAACCGAGAAAGTAATTTATGGGAGCGAACACCTGAAAGTCCGGACTTTTTAGATATTCGTATTGGAACAGGTGAGAGACCATTTCTTGTAGAATTGAAGGTACCTGAACAGAAAGGTTATGAAGAAAATCCATTAGTTACAGAAGCACAAAATGTGAAAAGGGATTTCAATACGATACCTAATGGACACATTTCAATTTCTTTGAAAAAAAACGATGTAATTGGTGTAGTCGGAAATAAAGAAGATAGACTAAACTTTATTCGAATTGTAACGACGCAAATTATGACACATCATGCACCAAATGAAGTGAAAATAGCAGCTTTTTATCATGAGAAGGAGAAAAAACAGTGGGATTGGATGAGGTGGCTTCCTCACGTATGGGATGAACAGAGAAGTATGCGTTTTTTATCTGAAAATCAACAAGATGCGCAGAATCTAGCTGAAGTACTCTTTACCCCACTTAACATGCGCAGAATCTACAATTCTTCTGCGCAAGCGGATGCAAAAGTTCCTTTAATTCCAATGTATGTCTTTTTCTTATCGGCGAGAGAATTTTTAGAGGATGATCCTTTAACTCCAATGTTACTTAGAGAAGGTGAAAGTGTAGGAGCTTCTACATTTATTTTTGCGGAACAAAGGGAACGGTTACCGATGGAATGTGATCTTGTTATTAGCTTAAATGGGGAAAAAGGTGAGTTAGTAGAAACATTTTCAAATTCAGCTGAAAACAGCGGGACAACCCGTGCTAGTTTTAAAGTAGATCGACTTTCATTCGAACGATGTGAATTAGGAGCGCGAAGCATTGCACCGATTCGAATGAAAAGTTCTACAGCAGCCAACATTCCGAAAGTATTAACATTTTTAGACTTGTTTCAAGCTAAAAACATGGAAGAGTTACAAGTGCTCGAGAAATGGAAAGAAAATCGATATCCGACTTCATTACCAGTCCCGATTGGTGTAAGAGAAGGAAGTAAACCTGTTTTTCTAAATATTCACGATAAGATAGAGAAAAAAGGGCATGGTCCGCACGGTTTAATGGCTGGTACAACAGGGTCAGGGAAAAGTGAAGTGATTCAGTCTATTATAGCGGCGTTAGCAGCAACCTATCATCCTCATGAGATGGCATTTATGCTTATCGATTATAAGGGTGGTGGAATGTCAAACACATTTGCAGGATTACCGCATATTATTGCATCTATTACAAACTTAGAAGATCCAAACTTAATTGAGCGTGCCAGAATTTCATTAAAGGCAGAATTAGAGCGTAGACAAAAGTTATTCATTCAGGCTGGAAATGTCCAACATTTAGATGAATATTATGAAACAAGCTGGCGTGAAAAAGAACCTTTACCACATTTATTTATTGTTATTGATGAGTTTGCTCAAATGAAAAAGGAACAACCGGAATTTATGGACGAGCTAATTAGTGTCGCTGCAATAGGAAGGACATTAGGAGTTCACTTATTATTAGCAACTCAAAAACCTTCGGGGGTTGTAAATGACAAGATTTGGAGTAACTCGCGTTTTCGAATTTGTTTACGTGTACAAGATGACGCGGATAGTCGTGAAATGTTAAAGATTCCAGACGCATCTAAAATCAATGTACCAGGACGGGGATACCTACAAGTCGGCAGTAATGAAGTGTTAGAATTGTTTCAATCTGCATGGAGCGGAGCACCTTATAATCCAGATGAAGAGAAAGTTCTTGATGTTGTTGACTTTACAGAAGTTAAGCTTTCAGGTGAAAGAATAAAAGTGAAAAAGCGTCCAAAACCAATGACAAATAGTCCAAAGCAATTACAAGCTTTTATTCAATATGTACAGAGCGTATCAGAAAAAGAAAATATTAAAGCATTACCAGGACCTTGGTTAGCACCTTTACCAGAGAAACTATTATTAAATCAATTCTATGAAATAGAGAATTGGAATGCGGATGTATGGAAGCAAAGAGAAGATGAATTGCAGTTAACGGTAGGATTAATCGACGATGTGGCAAATCAAGCGCAGTATCCTTTGAAATTAGATGTACAAGAGGGGCATTTAAATATTTACGGTATGCCAGGTACAGGGAAAACGACTTTCTTACAAACAATTATTATGTCTCTGGCACTGTCTCATACGCCAGAGGAAGTAAACTTTTATGTGGTTGATTTTGGTCGCATGTTTTTAGACTTTAAAGATTTACCACATATGGGTGGAATTGTACAAGAAGACGAAATTGAAAAAATGAAACGATTGTTTAGCTCTTTGAAAAAGGAAGTCACATATCGGAAAGAATGTTTTTCTGATGTGGGAGCAAAATCTTTCGCGATGTATAACCGAATGGTAGAAAGAAAGATTCCAGTTATTGTCGTAATGATAGATGGTTATATTAGGTTCCGAAGTGAGTATGAGAAGGAAAATGAAATTTTAGAGCTATTATTACGTGAGTCAAGTACGTACGGTATTCATTTTCATTTTTCACTCAACCAAACAAATGATATGTTTGACCGTGTTCGTAACAATATTCCGATGGCGATTTCGTTTGAATTGCAAGATAGAACAGAATACTATAGTTTACTTGGAAGACCAAAATTCCCATTAATTGATGTACCATCTGGACGTGGTTTAGTGAAAGGGCAGCCCCCAGAACTATTCCAAGCAGCATTGCCTTTTATCGGAGAAAATGAATTGGAATATTCTCAGCAATTAAAAACAATTATTCAAAAAATGAATGGGGCATGGACTGGAGAGAAAGCGAAATCAATTCCAATGGTTCCAAAACAGTTGTTTGCTGAAGATATGCTAGAACAATCAGAATCATCGCGAATTTGTGTAGGTATCGAAACAGAAGATATTCGCTTGCAAAACTTTTCATTGGAAGAAATGACAAATATTTTCATTGGCGGAAGAATTGAAGGTGGTAAGACATCTTTATTACAAACACTGATTTTTTCTCTTACCTATCAACATGCACCTGAAGAAATTGAATTACTCATGATTGATTTAAGCGAAAAAACAACTGGTATTTTAGCTCTTGGAGAATTACCTCATGTTAAAAAGCGAATTACAGATGGAGTACAATTAAAAGAAATGTTAGATGAGTTGCTAGAAGTAATAAATAACAGAGAAGTAGTCATGCCGTCTTTAAATCCAAATGAAAAAATGAAGTTTCCATATTCGAGGATTATTATTGTTATTGATGATATTGATCAAATGCTGGCGTTATTATCTACTGATTTTGATGCGAAAAATAAAATAGAGCAAATTGTTCAAAATGGAAGAAATAAAGGGATCCATTTTGTTGCAGCTGCTACAACTTCAAGTGTAACTAATTATTCACATGAAAAATGGTTTGCGGAAATCAGAAAACGAAGCTTTAGTTATTTATTAGGCACCACACAAAATAATGATGTGTATTTCTTTAATATAAAGCTTAAGCATACAGAAATGGATCAAGAATTCCAAAGCGGGGAAGGATATTTTATACGCAGACAACCTATGAAAGTAAAATGTGCTTTTACACCGCTACATTTACTACATGATTTAACAAAAAAGGTTGCTAGGAAATGGTTAGAATCTAAAAAAAGAGTATAAAATTAGGTAATTTACAAAAAAATACTATTTTTTTGTGAATTACCCCTTTAAAAATAGTGTGAATATAGTTTATAATCTAATTGTTATAATATTAGTAGATTGAAAGGGGAAATACAGGATGACACAAATTAAAATTACACCTGAACAACTTGATCAAATTGCTGGACGCTTTACAAACGCAGCAGCTGAAGCTCAACAACAAATCAATAACCTTGGAAATGACATTGAAAGTTTAAATGGGCAATGGTCTGGGGCAACACAAGATAAGTTCAGAGCG
This sequence comes from Bacillus cereus group sp. BfR-BA-01523, assembly GCF_022662615.1. Lineage (NCBI taxonomy): Bacteria > Bacillati > Bacillota > Bacilli > Caryophanales > Bacillaceae > Bacillus > Bacillus cereus group sp. BfR-BA-01523. The sequence continues at coordinate 251,325 of NZ_JAKUDX010000004.1, read as the reverse complement.
AACTTTAGTGATGCTAGACAAGAAATGCTAAAATACATTCCGATTCTAGAACACATTTCTGCCGATTTGAAAAACATTGCTACTAACTTCCGTAACGCAGATAACTCATATTAATAGCAGAACAATTGCAAAAGGCCAGGAGCTATTGTTCCTGGCCTTTTCTTTAAAAATTGTCATATGAGAGTAAGGGGATAAAATGGGATTCAGACCAGAAGTGGGAGAAAAAATTGTTTTTAATAAAGATGCTTATCATTTTGCAAAGCATCCAGCAGTTATTGGGATTGATATGCCATATGGGCAAGAAGGTAGACAAGGAACGGTATATCAGCTACAACATGAAAATAGTATAGATCGAATCGCATTAAAAGTTTTTAAGGAACGCTATCGTGATGAAAAACATCAATTAGTATTTTTAAAACCACTTTCTTCTATAGCGGGTCTTAAAGTATGTTCACGTTACATTGTTACAAAAGAAGAACATACATCTGTAATTGAAAAGTCAGAAGATCTTGCGAATAGTATTGTGATGCCTTGGATTGAAGGGCCAACTTGGGCTGATATTTTACAAGAGCAACGAATGTTATCAAAACAGCAATGTTTTTTTATTGCAGAAGCATTTCTAACAACACTTAAAACAATGGAAGAAAATGAGATTGCTCATAATGACTTGTCATCTAGTAACATACTAATACCTTTTTTAAGTGAAAATCCTATTGAAGGTCAACACCGTATTGAGCTTGTTGATGTTGAGCAAATGTATGGGCCAAAAAGTAAAAGACCTTCGTTATTGCCAGCAGGTTCAGCGGGTTATGCGCCAATGTATTTAAAAAGCGGGGTATGGCAAAAAGAAGCCGATCGATTTGCTGGTGCTATTTTATTAGGAGAAATATTAAGCTGGTGTAGTGAAGAAGTTCGAAATACAAAATGGACGGATGCAAGTTACTTTAAAACGGAAGAAATGCAGACCGAATGTGAAAGATATACGTTACTTCAGCAAGTATTACATAATCAATGGAATGGGGAAATTGCTAGGCTATTTAAGCAGGCATGGAATAGTAACTCTTTCGCAGAATGTCCAAGCTTTGCACAGTGGTACGATGCATTTAATAGCGCAAGAGAAATAATAAAAATTGATGCGGAAAGGCAGTCAGCACAAGAACATTCTCTTTTTGTATCGAAATGTTTGGAAATTGCAAGATTGTTTGAAGAGAGAGGACTTAAACAAGCGGCATTATATGAATATAAAAAAATTTTCAATTCACTTAATCCATCAACAGCTCTAAAACAAGAACTCGCATATATCATTCAAACTATGGAGAGTCAAGAGCCTGAAATAAATCAAAAAAAGGTACTACAAATTTATTTGGAACTAGCTACTGAATTGGAACGAGAAAACAATGCAGAATTTGCTTGTTTCGTCTATTCACGAATCGTACAATTTCCAAACATTGATCATGCGTTAAAAAAGGAAATTGAAAGCATTATTGAAGAGATAAAAGAAGAACAAGGAACACAGCCGCAGCAAGAAATAGCAGCCACAATTACAGTTCCTAATAGCATTTTACAGAGTCGGAAACAACCAAAAAAACAAGTTGAATATGATATAGATGATGAAATTTTAAATGCAAAAGCATCGAATCAACCACTTACAGTAGCGCATGAACAAAGTGAACCGTCTGCTTTTTCTAAATGGTGGAAAAAGAATAAGAAACGGATTTTGATTATTGGCTCAATAGTAGTAGTTGTTATAGGTGGTTCAACGTTATTTTATTTCTATACAACAAACGCTAAATATCAAAAATATATGGAAGAAGCACGACAAGCTTATCATGATAAAAAATATACAAAAGCAGAAGAGGCTGTTGGTCATGCAATTACAGTGAAAGGAAGAGACGAAGCGCATCTTCAATTAGCAACAATTTACGTTGCTGAAGGAAAGAATAAAATTGCAATCGATTATATTACCAAATTAATAAAGGATAGAGAAATTGATAAAGAAAATAATGAAGCTGCCTATTTATTAGCTTCAGCAAATTTCCGCATCGGAAAATATCAAGAAGCAGTGTTGAATTTTGAACAAGCATTAGCGAATAATGCAAAAGGAATTGAACCGTATAAAAAAGATGCTATGCGAGATTTAGCTGTAAGTCATATGAAGATGAAAGAATTTGAAAAAGCAGAAGATGTTATTGTCAAAATGAGTACGAAGACAAATGAGGATAAGGCAATTGTTTCGTATTTAAAAGGGCAACTATCAACAGCAACTGTGCAGTTAGACAAAGCGGAGTCTTTCTTTAAAGAAGCTATTATACAAGATTCAAAGAATGCCATATATACAATTGAACTTTCAAATTTATATGTGCTTTGGAATAAAACAAACCTAATTGATAGTGCGAAAAAAGAAATGAATTATCAACAGGCATCTCAAGTATTACAGGCTGCGATTCAAAAAGATATGAAAAATATAGAATTATTAAATCAACTTGGAATTGTGTATTATGAAGCTGGTCAATTTTACGAAACGCGAGATGGTGCAAAGAGTAATGCTGCGTATCAACAAGCATTGGACGCTTACAATAGAGTTGTCAACAGTGGGACTCGCGACATAAATACGCTTGTAAATATAGGGATTTTATACGATAAAGTGGGACAAGGAAATGAAGCAGAGAAATTTTTTACAGAAGCATACTCACAAAATGATGAAGATCCACATGTGAACTTTGCATTTGGAATGTTCAAAATTAAACAGAAAAAATATGAAGAAGCGAGCCACTTCTTAAGAAAAACAGTACAAGCAAATGAAAATGAAGCTGAAGTAAGAGCAGCACAAGAAAAACTAGCAGAAATGAAAACAAACGGCTGGATTCAATAAAGATAGGAAAAGGGGAAAAAGGCATGGAGGAAAACAATAATAACCTAGGGAAAAAAGTTGCTATATCAGTAATGTCGGTAGCTTTATTTGGAACGTCAGGATATCTTGTGTATGACAAAGGCTTTAGCACAGCGGGAAGAGAAACTGTAAAACTAGCAAGTAATACAGAAGAGAAAAAAGATGATCGTATTACAGGAAGCAACTTACAGTCTATGTTCCCAAATTTAGTTGGTGATCCTGCAAAAAAAGATGAAAAACCTGGCGAAAAACCAACTGTTAATTTAGCAGACCTAATCGGAAATAATAAATCACCAATTACACCAATGACGTATAAGCCAGATGATGTGTTGGTGGAAAAGAAAGATCCACAGATTAAATTGTCAGACGCACCAATGCCACAAAAGCCGGAACTGCCAACAAATATGGGTGGGCCGGTAGTGGATAATCCAAAGCTACCAGCAGATTCAAATACACCAGCAGATTCAAATACACCAGTGGATCCAAAGTTACCTGTAGATCCAAGTATGCCAGTGAATCCAAAGTCACCTGTAGATCCGAACACACCAGTGGATCCCAAGCCACCTGTAGATCCGAACACACCAGTGGATCCCAAGCCACCTGTAGATCCGAACACACCAGTGGATCCAAAACCACCAGTGGACCCAAAACCACCGGTAGACCCAAAACCACCAGTGGACCCAAAACCACCGGTAGACCCAAAACCACCAGTAGACCCAAAACCACCAGTGGATCCAATACGTCCAACAATTACAGTATCGCCAAAAACAGGGGATATTCTTGTAGAATGGTATACAGCAAATGGAGAGAAATCTAGTGCAGTATTTTTTGGGGAGTTTTATAAGGCACAAAATCATTTGAAACTAATTGATGGTATGAAAAATATAGAGAATCGTAATGATTTACAGCTTATTTCTCAAGTTAGTTCTTCACCAACAGAAGCAAATAAAGCAGCATTATTGTTAGCAGCACAAGATTCCGCTCAATTTGAAAAAGTAGCTAGTTCAAAATATGAGCAACTATTTTATATTCGAAATCAATTAACTTTATATCAAGAGCCTGCTTTTAATGACCAAGAATTTGAATACTTTAAAGAAAATAAGAAATCTGTTATAGAAAAGTTATCTAAAGACATTTTTAAAGCCGCGCTTAATGAAGAAAAACGAGATGTAAATGCAGCTTTAAGTAAATATTATTTATTAACTTCCGTATTACAAGGCGTAGATGAAGACTTGCAAAAGCAGGCTTACGATCGAGTGCAAGCTATTTTTAATCAAATGCTTGAAAATGAATTGGAACAAATGGTACAAGGAAAAGTTGAAGTTCCAACTGTGCCAGTTTTAAATCAAGGAAAAGAAAAAGATAAAAATGTAGCAGGAAAACCAACGACTGAAAATGAAGTTAAAAATTCAAAAGGTGAAGAAAAACAAGAGAATAAAGAAAATTCGAAGCCAGAAGAATCAAAAACAAATAAAGAAGATGTAAAACAAGAAGAAATCCAAACGAATAAAGAAAATGCAAAACAAGAAGAAGTACAAAATAATAAAGAAGATAAAAAGAATGAGGAACAAAAAGATAATAAAGATGGTAAAAAGCAAGATGAAGTAAAAACACCTGGACAATGGGCGATTGAACAGGTAACAGCGTATATGAACGAAGCGAAGTGGAAAGAAGCAATTGTACTAGCAGATCAATACATTGATCAGACAAAAGGTGAAGAACAAAACACATTGAAGGATCAATTGAAAAATGCAGTTGAGAACTTATTAACACAATCAAAAGCAGAAGAGACATCTGCAGAAATGGCATTACAAAATTATCACTTTATCTTAAATGTTAAAAATGTAGTTGCTGAGCAGAGAGAAGAGGCAAAATCGTTATCTTTACCTGTAATGTTAGAAGTAAAGGCAGATCAGGCATTAGCAGAGAAAGATTATTATAACGCTGTATTATATATGGCGAACTCTATTCGTAATAAAAATAAACATGCTCATGCATTTGAAAAATTACAAACAAATACAAACTTCCTTTGGAATCAAACTATGGAGCAATGGAATAATTTAAAGGGTAATTCTGGATGGCAAAGTGAAGTTAAAAAATCTGTTCAACCATCCCTTGAATTAATTGTATATTTAAAAGATATTTCACCAGCTATAGTGGATGATACAAGATTCAATGAGAAAATAAAGGAAGCAACGAAGAAATTAGAAGGTATTCAGTTGTTGAATTTAGCAAGTTATGAAAATAGTAAGAGTGATGAAGCTAGTCAATTGAATGCATTATATTATTATGGACAAGCTTATGAACGTGGTATAGCTGACGCAGGAGATATGAGTAACATTTTTAATAAGTTATTAAATAAAGCACGTGGATTTGAAGTGTCTGATCCTGCAAGAGCTATGAATTTATACCGATTAATGTATACAACGCCTGGTGCGCAAGGACTTGGCTTCCAAGACGTAATTAGAAATTCTATTGATTACTTGAATGATTTCAATGTAGCAAGTCAATCGTTCGCGAAATATGGTAATAGCTTAAACGTGAAAGATATTGCAACAGCATTAGCTTATGCAAATACAGCTATTGAAAATGGATATGCAAATGAACAAAGTAAAGCGAAAATAAGACAAATTGCAGAGGAAATGGTTAAAGTGGGGCAAAATAAATTAAAGGGAAATGATTTAAATACTGCATATCAGTATTTTGAATTTGTAAGCCGTGCAGATTATAAACATGTTCCGCAGGATGTTCGTAGCCAAGCAAATGATGGACTACAAGCGATAAAAAATGCTACTAAAAAATAAAGTAATAAATTTCGCCATCTTACCCTAGGTAAGATGGCGAAATTTATTCCAAATAAGGAGTGAAAGTTAATGAGTTTACTAGAAATTAGTCCATTAGATGAGGCGTTAGTGGAAGCGTTACAAAACGAAGAAAAAAGAGGCTATTTTTATGAGATATTACAGAAATCAAATTTATTCGTTGTTGCTTCTGTCAAAGGGGATACAAGTGTAGATGAAGAAGGAAATTTGATTTCTACTAATAATACACAATTACAAATTCATTATTTTGAAATGGAAGAAGGATTAATGTTACCACTGTATTCTGATTTAAAGCATCTAGAAATGGTTATTCCAGAAGAATGTCCGTATGTCTCTATGAATGCAGTTGAATTATTGAAAACGATAGATTTAGAGGCAAATGTCATATTGAACCCAGGAACAAAATTTCAAAAATTATTTGTAAAGGAAGAAATTGAAGCGATTTGTGATAACAGTATTTTTGATGTTTTCTCTAAAGAGAATAAGTAAAAATTGATGCAGTTCTATTTCTTTTTGGTATAAAATAGAGGAAGGTGGGAGAAGGTTTGGAGATTAAAGTCAAACCTGAACAACTCGAACAAATTGCCAAAAATATATCAGAGATGCAAACACACAGCCAGAATATACAACAAAATCTCAATCAATCCATGTTTAGTATTCAAATGCAATGGCAAGGAGCGACGAGTCAGCATTTTTATGGGGAATATATGAGATCAATGAGACTCATGGAATCTTACATACGTAACTTACAAGTTACAGAAAAAGAATTACGGCGTATTGCTCAAAAGTTTCGTCAAGCAGATGAAGAATATCAAAAGAAACAAAATGAAAAATTGAAAGAAACCCATAAAAAAGAAAAGAAACATGAAAAATCATGGTGGGAAAAGGGAATAGAAGGAGCAGCTGAATTCATCGGAGTGAATGATGCAATTCGTGCAGTTAACGGTAAAGACCCTATTACAGGAAAAGAATTATCAACAAAAGAAAGACTTATCGCTGCAGGATGGACACTCCTAAACTTTGTTCCTGTTGGAACAGTTGCGAGTCTTGCTGGAAAAGGAATAAAGTATGTCGCCTCTAGCTTCGGGAAGACAATTGTAAAAGCAGGAAAAGGACTAGGCGAAGGCATAACGATGGTGGCTGGAAAAGCTGGAAAAGCAGCGGTCGATGGAATAAAAACAGCCACCCACAAAGTAAAAGAGGGTGTAAACTTTGTAGCCTCCACAGCAAAAGGCTTTGCCGACAAAATCGGAAGCTTATGGAACAAAGGTGCCACAACCGTAAAAACAACTTTCTTGCAGGGGAATGAAAAGATTCAGTACGCAGTAAAAACATTACTGGAGTACAAATGGATCCCAGGTTTAGGAAAAGCCTACGTCATGCCTGGAGTAGGAATGGTCCGAGAGATGGGACAGCATTCTCTGAAAGATGCTTATCAGTATATGAAAAGTGTTGGAGAGAAGGGTGTTAAGGGTACGGGTGAAGGTAGTAAGATAGAGAATATATCTAAATTAACTACAGAAGATATCCCGACTGCAAAAAGTGGCAAATTTAATGATTTCTTTAATTCTCTTTCTAGTGCAGAATTGGATGGATTATGGAAAGATAAAAAGATTAGAAAGAAAATTGAACGTCAGCTTAGAGAACCTGGTGGTTTACATGAATGGCATTTAGTATCGAGGGCTCCACAATTCAAGTTTTGGGATATAAGTGCTGAAAAAATTAAAGATTTAAGAACAGCAATATCTGATGTTAAATTTGTAAATCCTAAAGGCGTTCATGGAGGATTAGGTTCTACAAGAGCACATAATGAATTATTGGCAATTATTGATACATCAAATGACTATAACACATTTATTAGAAGACTTAATAATTGGGCTTACTATAGATTAGAGGGTGGAATTTCATCATTGCCAGAAGGATTAAGATTAAAATAGGGGTGTGTTATTTATGGAAAAGCAAGGAATGGTTTCAATATGGTTAGGTAATATTAAAACACAAAACCAGTTAGAGAAATACGTCAATTTAACATACGATGAAGACGGAGAGTCTGTACCTTCTAAATTTTTTGTAGATTTCAATATTGATATGGATGAAACAGATGAGGATTTTATTGAAAAAGCGGTATTAGAAGAAAAGAGTGATAATATCTCTGCTTTATTAGAGGGGTGTTCATATGAGGAAATTATACTACCTAAAATTAGAGGATATGTTAACGTAAATAAGTTATATAACGCTGTTATTTTAATTTACAATTTTGAGTACGAGAACCTAGTTAACTCTTTTGAGGATTTTGATTATATTACTTCTACTAGTTACTTACAATAGTAATTTTTTGATTGAAATTTGAATAAACTGCTGAATAGTGAAGAGCGTTAATCTTATATTAATTTGAAACCTTGATGGGCTATATGCCTCTCAAGGTTTTTATAATTTTATGTTAAAATTAAAAGCTTATAGTAAAAAGAAAAGTGCATGGGATTGGTTACAATGACTTTATAAGTATTGCAACTACACTTACTACTCGATATATACTTTACATAAGAAAATGAAAAAGCTCGTGGTGTTAAAGTTTAAATATACATTAGCACATATACGAATGGAAAATAAAGTACATGTGAAGTGGATAGAAAAAATAATAGGGTGTTTGAGAATACGTACTCCATGATGGTTGTACCATCATGGAGTACTATGTGCAATGATAGAATAGAAAAGGAAGTATGAGCTTAGGCGAGATGACATTTTACATGGCGATGAATATAGACATATGGAATGTATATTAAACTAATGAACTCGTACAAACTCGTAAGTTTTAACGTAACACTTGTTGCGACATGTAAAAGGTGTCATACTTGTACTACAAAACTTACAAATTTATGCTACTTAAAAACATATGAATTTAAAGCACTTGATTGTCAATTAAAGGCAATAAGTGCTTTTTTGCGTTTTAGCGTAGAAATTTAAAAGAGCATTATAATTTTATAAGTGCATTAAGTGTTAAATTTTTATTGTTGTTTTATAGATTGTAATGGCTATGTACAGTGTACGACGATAGTAGAGGAAAAAATAAAGGGTTGTGTTATTTTTTGAAGTCATCGTAAAGTACGTTTTAACGGATGGACGTTATGCATACGTTATCCGCAAAAAACGGGTAAACGTTACAGGGACTTTAATTGCTGTAACGGGAAGGGGCTCAATATGGGAGAGAAAGTAGTTGGTTATGTACGAGTTTCAACGGAAGGACAAGTGCGTGAAGGGTATAGCCTAACGTATCAAGTAGAAGAAATTGAACGGTACTGCATCGAAAATAAACTACAACTGCTTCACATATACGAAGATAAAGGAATCAGCGGAGCGAAAGTAGATGAAGATGGATTAACAGTTGAACGTGAGGGATTAGAAGAGCTATTGTCGGATATGGCGTATCAACAAGTGAGTCAAGTTGTTGTACTAAATACATCTCGTTTATGGCGCTCAGACATGGCAAAAGTGTTAATGCAACGAGAGCTAAAGAAATATGAGGTAGATGTGAAAGCAATTGAACAACCAAATTATAGTATATACACGCATGACCCAAATGACTTTTTAGTAAATGGTATGTTAGAGCTATTAGATCAATATCAACGTCTTGAGATTGCATTAAAGCTAAGTAGAGGCAGAAAGAAAAAAGCAGAACAAGGTGGATATGCGGGGGGCGGTGTGATGTTTGGTTATAGAGTAAAGAAAGGACAACAAGTGTTAGAAGTAGATACGGAGAAAGCAGTGGTTGTACGTAGACTATTTGAGTTAAGACACTTTTTTAAACATTGGTCGCTGACTCAATTGGCAGAACGACTAAATAGGGAAGGGTATTGTACTGAGAAAGGAAAGTTGTTTACGAAAGTGCAAGTGAAACGTATGTTAGACCGAGAGAACTTTTATCGAGGGGTATATACATACGGGCAAATACAAACAATTGGGAAACATCCAGCAATTATTTTATAAATTCACTTAAAAAATTAGCTCATTTTACTATATGTACTTATGAAATTATGAAAATGGATAGGCTTGCGTACCTATGCGCATCGGAAGATGAACGCTCGAACTAAGGTTGCCGACATTTTTATATATGACTAAATTATTGAATAGAGGGATGAGTTATGCATAATAGACAGAACTATTTGTATGTAGGAGTAGATTTACATAAGGAGCATCATACGGCTGTTATAATTAATTGTTGGCAAGAGAAATTAGGAGAAATACAATTTGAGAATAAACCATCGGCATTTTCGGAGTTTTTATTAGAAGTAGAGACATATGTGAGTAATGGTTTATCAGTTGTATTTGGTTTAGAAGATGTTGGTGGTTACGGAAGAGCGTTAGCGAAATATTTAGTAGATCACGAACAGGTAGTAAAAGAAGTAAATCCAGCTTTATCATTTTTAGAACGAAAGAGCCAAGTGATGATACAAAAAAATGATAGTTGGGATGCGGAATGTGTGGCACGTATATTGGTAAACAAATTTGAGCAACTACCAAATGTAAATCCAAACGATTTATTTTGGTCGATACAACAATTGGTTTCAAGAAGGAATGCATTAGTAAAAGCACAAAGTGCATTAAAGAACCAACTACATATTCAATTAAACCATCATTATCCAAGCTATAAAAAGTTTTTCTCAGAGTTAGATGGAAAAACAGCATTAGCATTTTGGGAGCAATATCCGTCACCCTCTTGTTTAGAGGGGATGAATATAAAGCGATTAACAGCTTTTTTATTAGATGTTAGTAACAATACATGTTCAGTAAGGAAAGCAAGTGAAATATTAAGGTTTATGGAAGAAGATGGAAAAACAATGAAAGAGTATCAAGAAATGCGAAACTTTTTAGTAAGAAGTATTGTACGGGAGATTGAGTTTAAAAAGAAGGAAATGAAATACATCGAAAGAGAATTAAAACAGCTAGTAAATCTACTAGATTATCAATTAGAGACGATGCCGGGAATAGAACTTGTGACGGCATCAGCATTAATAGCTGAGATAGGAGATGCAAGGCGATTTCCAAATGCCAATAAATTAGCACGATTTGCGGGGATTGCGCCTGTTTACTTTGGTTCTGGTGGGAAAGGTAAGACACATAAAAGCAAACAAGGAAACAGGGCGTAACACGCTTTATTTTATAATTTAGCTGTACAGCAAGTGCAAGTAGCGAAAGGAAGTAAGTTACCTAGAAACCCAGTGTTTCATGCATACTATCAAAAGAAGCTTAAAGAGGGCAAAACCAAAGGACAAGCATTGGTATGTATTATGAGAAGACTTGTAAACATTGTATATGGCATGATGAAATATAAAACAGCTTATGATTTGCCGGTAGTGGAAGAAAAAGAAGTAGTTTAATAAGGTTTACGTGGTTTGTTTTTTTATTGTGAGGGTTTAAGATTACAACATAGGGTACGGGTAATCCTCCTAAGATAACGGAAATACAAGAGGGGGACCTTGGGAAGCACATTATTAAAGGGAAAAATGGAAGAAAAGAACTGGCACCAAACGTGCGTTATATTACCGAGGATGGTTATAAATATACAACAGATGAGCTTGGTAGAATAGTAGATGTTGAGGCAGGAGAATTAATACTTCAAAAAGGAAAACGAAACAAAGGAATGCAAGTGGCAGCAGGCCGTGAAGATAGAAGTGACATAACATATTTTTCTCCTTATATTTTATTTGTAAATATTTTCTATATAGGTTTATGAAAATCCTTTTCGACAAAAAATTAACATAGCCCTTGACAGTTATAAATATAACCGATATACTTCATATTAATTTCAAAAGAAAATATATTCTAAATATTAAAATGTGTTGAATAGGAGTAGTAAGGTCATGTATTTGTACAGAGAGCTATGGGTTGGTGCGACATAGTCAAATGACATCCTGAACTCGCCTAGGAGCAGTAAGGTGGAACGGAATTACATTCTTAGTAAACCTTAACGGTTAACCTTCGATATTAGGTTTGTAATCAAACGATTACTACTAAGGTGGATTCATAATGGAATCAATAAGGGTGGTACCGCGTTAAGTGAATGGCTTAGCGTCTCTTTATATAGAGACGCTAAGCCATTTTTTATTTTATAGAAAAAGAAATGGAGGTTTTATTCAGATTGATCAATAATATTTATTTATTAATATAAAATGATTTTAACAGGAGGAAAATAGGATGAAACAGACGGAGCAATGGACTTCGAAATTAGGTTTTATAATGGCAGCAGCAGGATCAGCAATTGGACTTGGCGCAATATGGAAATTTCCTTATATTGCTGGAAAGAGCGGGGGAGGAGCATTCTTTTTAATCTTTATATTATTTACTGTATTAATTGGATTACCGCTACTTATAGCTGAATTTATGATTGGACGCAGTACACAGAAACAAGCAGTTGGAGCATTTAAAAGTATCGCACCAAATACAGGATGGCACTGGATTGGGCGTCTTGGGGTTGGGACTTGTTTTATATTACTTTCATTTTATAGTGTTGTAGGTGGCTGGGTACTAATTTATTTATTCAGAGGAGTAACTGGACAACTTATTACTCCGGGACAAAATTACGGTTCGTTATTTACTGAAACAATTGGAAATCCGGTTTGGGCTATTACTGGACATTTCGCTTTTATGTTCATTACGATATGGGTTGTATCAAAAGGTGTACAAAACGGAATTGAAAAAGCAAGTAAATATATGCTACCAGCATTGTTCGTTTTATTTGTCGCCCTTATTATTCGTTCATTAACACTGGATAATGCAATGCAAGGTGTGAAGTTTTTCTTACAACCAGATTTCTCAAAGATTACTTCAGAAAGTATTTTGTTCGCAATGGGCCAATCATTCTTTGCGATTAGCATAGGGATTTCGATTATGGTTACGTATAGCTCGTATTTAAATAAAAAAGAAAGTTTACCAAAATCAGCAGTTACGATTGTCGGATTGAATTTATTCGTTTCTTTATTTGCAGGTCTTGCTATATTTCCAGCAGTATTTTCATTAGGAATGGAGCCGACAGAGGGGCCGGGCTTATTATTTATTGTATTGCCATCTGTATTTAGCCAAATTCCATTCGGAGGATTGTTCTTAACTGTATTTCTTGCGCTATTTACATTTGCCACATTAACCTCGGCATTTTCTCTACTAGAGACGGTTGTTTCAGCATTAGCAAATGGTGAACAAGAAAGAAGAGCTAAACTTTCATGGATCATCGGTTTCTGCATTTTCCTAGTAGGTATACCATCGGCCTTATCATTTGGAGTATGGAGTGATATTACGATTTTTGGGAAGAATATTTTTGATGCAGTAGACTTCTTATCTAGTAATATATTAATGCCGCTTGGAGCGCTATTCATTAGTATTTTCGTATCATTCAAGATGGAAAAGAAAGTGCTAGAAGCTGAATTTTTTGTAGGTGGAAATTACGGAAAGAAAGTATTTACTTGCTGGGCATTTTTACTTCGGTTTGTAGCACCACTTGCAATAATTATTGTCTTTTTAAATGTAATAGGGATTATTTAATATTAAATGTTATAATATTCGGTAAAAAAGAAGGTGATGATCATAAAAACGAATTTGATTGAAGTTGGGAAATATATGAACATTAGAGGGAAAAAGCTATACGTTGAAACACATGGAAGTCCTAAAAATAAACCAGTATTATTTTTACACGGTGGTCCAGGTGAAAGCTGTTATGATTTTTCATTTCATCAAGCGGAACGATTAAAAGATTCCTTATATGTAATTATGATAGATCAAAGAGGAGTTTGTCGATCAGAAGGAATTACTGAGGAAGAATCTTTTGGATTAAATGATTTAGTTGAAGACTGTGAGGAAATAAGAAAACTACTACAAATTGAGAAATGGTCTGTAATCGGGCACTCTTTCGGTGGATATGTAGCATTGTTATATGCAAGGGCGTATCCAAATTCAATAGAGAAAATAATATTTGAAGGTCCGACTTTCGATTTTGCATTAACAAGTAGGGCTCTATTACAAAGGACAGGAACGTTATTAAAAAAGTATGGAAAAGAAGCGGCAGCAGAAGACTGCTTTGCTTATTCATCTAATAATGCTAGTTCAGAAGAGTTGTTAGAAGCTTATATAAGATTAAGTGCTGAATTAGAAGAAAAAAGAATGGAGATTTACAATTATAAAAAAGATGAGACAGACGATAGTTTATATAGTGATGAAGAGTGGGAAGTATTTTCAAATCGCTCCAAAATCCATTTTGATAGATTAAAATCAGAGGGAGCATGTCATACGTCATCATTATCTAAAATAAAAGATATACAAAATCCAATGTTATTAATTGTAGGAAAACATGATGTAGTAACGTGTGAAAAACAAATTGAAACATTTAATAAAGATGCTCAAAATGGGAAGCATATCATATTCGAAGAGAGTGGCCATACACCACATTATGAGGAAGCTGATCGATTTGCTGAAACAGTCATTCATTTTTTGAACTAAAAAAGAAAGAGCGCTTCGTATAATGCGAAGCGCTCTATTTTAAATTTCTGGATAAGTGATTGTAATATTAGGCCATTTGCTTTGCCATTTCTTTTGATTAACTCTTTTGTTGTACATATGTATTCGTTCTTTCGTTTCAAGAAAATGAGGTGTAGGTTTCACTTGTAATGAAAGTACATCTTCTATTCCGCATGGGGATGTTAATATGACTTTGTTTTGTTCGTCCAAAGAAACACCAAGAGCGGTTGCTGTTTCAGGAAATTTAGAAATAGCATCAACAGAAGAAGAGTATGGCGGCATTCCATTCACTACATGCATGCGAGTTTGATTTTTTACTGACCAAGGGATAGAGGCATCCATATTCGTCAGCTTCTGTTCTAATGATTGTTCGTACACCACATCTTTATGTAATGCATCATAATAAATGACATCAACGTCTGGTGTAGCTGTTCTTACTTCGTAGTTATGTAAGGTATCCCAAATTTTAGAACGGACAAACCCAGCGCAAATCCACCAATCAGGTAGCTCTAGTGATTTTGCCATTTGTAATACATTCATCATCCATTCGTCGTTTTCTATTAAGTGAATTAAATCTTGCTCTGTTTTTATATTCATCGATAAATACACCTTCCTAGTAGATTAATGCATCAGCTCAATAATCCATAAAATCCAGTGAGCACCTGGTACAAATAAAAGTTGTGCTAATAAGGTGCCGAGAAGTCTAGAAATCATTAGCCAACCATACATTTTACTCATAGATTCAGCGCCATTTTCTGATTGTAAAGCACGTTCTGTCAAAAGTGCTATACGTGGATCGAGTAACACTGTTAATAAAATTGTAGCAAAACCATTCACAAGGCCAGAAGCTGTACTTGCATTTGTTGCGTAATCTGGATTTAGAAAAGAAGCATAAAGGGCAGAAAGAACACCTGCTGTATAAATTGCAGTAGCAAACATGTTAATAAGCATAATACGCTTTGGGATACCACCGATACGCAATCTATGAATCATTTCAAATCTTGGAAAGCGCACATATTTTTTTGTGTACTTTAATTTTTGAATGTTATTTGTTTTCATCATTCGAATGAAAGAACCATCTGTTTCAAAGTTTTGAATGACATATCCAAATAGTTTTGTCAAAGTTGGATAAAGAATAATCGCAAGTAATGTACCGATGGAAGCAGATAATAGTACAAGTCGTATAGTATGCTCTAAATTAATAGAAGCATCTCGTTTTGCGTCATCGACAATCCCGCCAATTAAAAAGGCTTGTAGTAAATTTGACGTTCTTGAAATAAGTAATACCATTCCTACGACAGATAAGGCAACGACAATCTTTTTTAAACGAACACCAGCTAATCGAATACTATAAGAACTAGTTTCGACTGCGTGGATGACAATTGTGAAAGCCATTATAAAAATTAACGTAATTGACATGTGATTCACCAGTTTCTATTAAATTAAGTATAACTTTTTCACTTTATCATATCTTTTGTGATTTTGTAACTGAAAGTATAAGGGTTAGAAAAAGTAATTTTCTGAAAAGTTAGATGGTGATAGTATAGTAAAGGGGTAAGTAGGAGAATGGCCTTAATGGGGTACATATAAAATCAGTGGGGGAATTAAATATGTATACAACATTTCTATTTGATTTAGATGGAACATTAACTGATCCGAAAGAAGGGATAATCAATGCTGTTCTATACGTGTTAGAAAAAATGGGGATTGAAGAAGTAAATATAAGTGAGTTAGATTCATTTATCGGCCCACCAATACAACAATCTTTTGCAGATAGATATAATATGAATGAAATAGAAGTAGAACGAGCGGTGTTTTACTTTCGGGAATATTTAAAGAAAAGTGGTTTATTAGAGAATAAAGTATACGATGGAATTGGAGCCCTATTGCAAGAATTAAAGGATGCTGGCAATCGTTTGTTTGTAGCAACATCAAAACCTACTGTATTTGCGAAACAAGTAATAGAGCACTTTCAGTTAACAACTTTTTTTGAAGAGATTGTTGGGAGTAATTTAGATGGGACAAGAATACAAAAGGAAGAAATAATTGCTCATATTTTACAAACAAATGAAGAACTTAAAAAAGAAGAAATGGTGATGATTGGTGATAGAAAGCATGACGTAATCGGTGCGAACAGTAACGGAATTGCTTCAATAGGTGTATTGTATGGATATGGTAGTGAGATTGAATTGAGTGATGCTGGGGCGATTCATATAGTGAAAGATGTCGAAGAATTACAAAGCGTTTGTATAGAGAATAGTATGATAAAACTATAGAAATAGAACCTAGAAATCCCTTTATAACATATGACGATGAAATCGTTTTTGTTTAAAGGGATTTTACATATGTAATCGAATACTATAATTAGACAATTTTAGCATGAAAAATTTGTAATAAAGTGAAACTTTAATCAGTGGAGGTTTTGTCCATCCTCTACAAATTATCAGCCCTCACCAATCGGGATTTTACGGGCAGTTGATTTCAAGCCTAGCTTCCGCGCATTTGCTGAATTTTAAGGCGGGAGTCTTACTGCCCGCAAATAGCGGGATAAAAAGAGGAGGAATGTCATGAAATAAAATGATTTGAAATCCCGGTAAAAGTTCGCTTTTAAAAGATTGAATTTTCAGTTTAAAAGGAGGGTTATAATTGGAGCTAGTTATTATTTTATTAGCACTTAGTTTACTCATGTTTGTAGCATATAAAGGATTTTCTGTAATATTATTCGCACCGATTTTTGCATTATTTGCGGTATTTTTGACAGAGCCTAGTTTTGTATTACCTTTCTTTTCAAATATTTTCATGGAGAAAATGGTAGGATTTATTAAATTATATTTCCCTGTGTTTTTACTTGGAGCAATATTTGGGAAAGTAGTAGAAATGTCAGGAATCGCTGATTCCATAGCAAAGACGATTGTAGAGTTAGTTGGAGAAAAACGTACAATTTTAGCGATTGTTTTAATGGGAGCTATTTTAACGTATAGCGGTGTTAGCGTATATGTAGTGGTGTTCGCTATATTTCCGTTTGCGGCTAAGTTGTTTCGACAAGCGGATATTCCGAAGCGTCTAATCCCTGGAACGATTGTTCTTGGAGCAGTAACGTTTACAATGGATGCGCTTCCTGGATCACCACAAATTCAAAACGTAATACCTACAACCTTTTTTAAAACGGACATTTATGCTGCACCGATACTTGGTATTTTAGGAGCAATTTTTGTTCTTACATTAGGTTTACTATATTTAGAGAGTAGACGTAAGAAGGCAAAAGAAGCAGGTGAAGGATATTTTGGTTTTAACGATGGAAATTCTGAAATGGCAGCATCTTTGCAATTAGAACAAAAAGATATGCCGATATTAAGCAGTATTGAAATTACAAGAGTACAGCAAGTAATTGCGTTTGTACCACTTATTTTAGTAGGTGTAATGAATAAAGTTTTCACAATCATGATACCAAAGTGGTATCCAGATGGTTTTGATTTCTCAGCTATTGGTATGAAAGCATTTGGAAAAGTTGAATTAAGTGCGGTAGTTGGGATTTGGTCTGTAGAATTGGCACTTATTATAGGGATTTTATCAACGCTTTTATTATATTGGAAACGAGTAGTAACTGGATTTCAAGCTGGATTGAATACAAGTATTGGTGGAGCGCTACTTGCAACAATGAATACAGGCGCGGAGTTTGGATTTGGTGGTGTTATTGCAGCACTTCCAGGCTTTGCAATTATGAGAGATAGCATCTCTGCAACTTTCACGAATCCATTAGTAAATGGGGCAGTAACGACGAATATTTTAGCTGGAATTACAGGTTCAGCATCAGGCGGAATGGGAATTGTGTTAAGTGCGATGGGGGATAAATTTATTGCAGCGGCCAATCAATATGATATTCCATTAGAAGTTATGCACCGCATTGTATCAATGGCATCAGGCGGAATGGATACATTACCACATAATGGTGCAATTATTACTATTCTAACGGTAACAGGATTAACACATAAACAGTCGTATAAAGATATATTCGCTATTACAATTTTGAAAACGATTGCTGTATTTGCAGTCATCGCATTCTATACTTTAACAGGGATCTATTAATACTAGTTAATATACGAAAAGAAAATATTTATTAGATTGATATTTTACATAATAAAATATTTATTGTAACTACTCAGTCACTCTATGAAAAATTGGCAGAAAAGTTTTTTAAGTTGGTCGAGAGGGGACTTGGCTATTTATAGGAGCGGTCAGGGTCTTTCCTGCCACGCGCAAAGTTTTAAAACAAAGAAAGGTAGTAAGGTGTAGGTCCATTTTTATCTTCATGGCAACAATCTATATACTGAAAAATGAAAACAACTTTCTATAGTTAATAAGGGGGCTTATTTTAATTGGAATAATAGACTTTATCAAACTTCTGAATGAAATGCATGGCTGAGTAGTTGCAAATATTTATTATAGATAGAAGGGGTGGAGTACTTGCAAGAAGTTGCTGAGTTTCGTATGCCGAAGTCTGTATTATATGGAAGAAATTCGTTTGAAAAACTAGGGGATCAATCAAGAAAGTTAGGGAAAAGGGCTTTTATTGTCAGTGATACAATTATGGAGAGTTTCGGTTATGTTGAAAGATGTGTGGATCACTTAAATGCGAAAGGGATTACTGTTATTACGTACAATGAAGTAAACACTGAGCCTACAAATTTACACGTATTGGAAGCGTTATCTATTTGTAAAGAAGGAAAATGCGATTTTATCATAGGTATTGGAGGAGGAAGCTGTATTGATGCTGCGAAAGCAGTAGCAGTGTTATATACAAATGGTGGAGAAATCGAGGATTACGTCCAAAAGGATATAGAAATAGAATACAATCCACTACCGCTAATCGCAATCCCGACGACTTCTGGTACTGGATCGGAAGTAACAAGTGTAGCAGTAATTACAAATAAAAAAACAGATGTGAAAATGATGATAAAACATCCAAGCTTTATCCCTCATATTGCTATAATAGACCCGATTTTTACAAGTTCGGTACCACCTCATATTACAGCAGCAACGGGAGTAGATGCATTATGCCATGCAATTGAAGCTTATATTTCTAAAGTTTCACAACCTCTTACAGATGTTCTTGCTCTTTCAGCTATTGAAAGCATTATGAAATATTTACGTATCGCATATGAAGATGGAGATAATATGGAAGCAAGGGAAGCAATGATGATTGCTTCATTACAAGCTGGGATTGCTTTTTCAAATGCATCTGTTACATTAGTGCATGGTATGTCCCGTCCAGTGGGAGCATTATTCCATGTACCACATGGAATATCGAATGCAATACTATTACCTACAGTTTTAGAGTTTACAAAAATGAGTGCAATAAAAAGGTTAGCAGAAGTAGGACGTAGTTTAAACAAAGATTTGTATTCTCATTCTGATGAAGAAGTAGCGAACTACACGATTGCAGAAATTAAGAAACTTTGTTTTGATCTTCGTATTCCTAATTTAAGAGAATACGGAATTGACGAAGTTGAATTTGAAAATGCTATTTCTAAAATGGCGAAAGATGCAATTGCAAGTGGTAGCCCAGGAAATAATCCACGAGTTCCTTCTTATGATGAAATCAAACAGTTGTATCGAGAGTGCTTTAATTATCAATATGAAGATTCTATAAAAACATCAGGGCTTTAATTTCAGAATATTATAATAAAATTTCCTTGGAAATAGTTAAAACAAGACTTTATATTTATAAATTTAAAGTCTTGTTTTATTGTGTATAATATACATAATAAAATATTGTTATTGGTTTTATAAAAATAGTTTAGGTAGGTGTTTTTACTATGAAAACGATAGGTCTTATAGGTGGTATGAGTTGGGAATCAACTTCTGAATACTATCGAATTTTAAATGAAGAAATAAAAAGTAGATTAGGTGGATTACATTCAGCAAAATGTCTGATTAATAGTGTGAATTTTGAAGAGATTGAACGATTCCAGTCTAGCGGAGATTGGGAGGGAGCAGGAGAAGTATTAGGGAATACGGCGTATTCATTGCAGAAAGGAGGAGCAGACTTTATAATCATTTGCACAAATACAATGCATAAAGTAGTTGAGAAAATAAAGGAGAATATTAACATTCCAGTATTACATATTGCGGATGCAACTGCAAAAGAAATAAATAGAAAAGGTATTCAATCGGTTGGTCTGCTTGGAACAAAATATACGATGGAGCAAGATTTCTATAAATCACGTATAGAAGAGAATGATATAAAAGTAATAGTACCATTAGGAAAAGATAGAGAAAAAATAAATGAAGTAATATACAAAGAATTATGTTTAGGAAAGATAACATCTCAATCTAGAGAGTATTATAAAAGAGTTATAGAAGAGTTAGTGCAAAAAGGGGCGCAAGGAATAATATTAGGGTGTACAGAAATAGGGTTATTAATAAAGCAGGAAGACATATCAGTTCCGATATTTGATACAACGCATATACATGCGATTGAAGCAGTCAATTTCGCTTTAGAAAATAGAATGTAATTATATTATGTAAACTTAACTCGTTTGTCTGGAAAACATTCAGAAAATATTTTATAATGTAAGTGGTTACATTCAAGGGGGAATGCGGATGTTTTCAGTTCAGCCAATCGCATTTGTACATAATGAAAGAAAGGAAATGAAAGATGATGAGTGGGGAGAAGTAAGATCTTATATTACTTTAACTGATATGTATACAGAGGAAAGTATACAAGGGATTGAAGATTTTTCTCATATTGAAGTTGTCTTTTATTTTCATAAAGTAACTGATGAACAAATTCAATATTTTGCTAGACATCCTAGAAATAATAATGATTATCCTAAAGTAGGCATTTTTGCACAGCGCGGGAAAAATCGTCCGAATCGCATAGGGGCTACAATTGTAAAGGTGGTCAAAAGAGAAGGTAAATCAATTATTGTTGAGGGGTTAGATGCTATTGATGGCACCCCTATATTGGATATAAAGCCGATAATGAAAGAGTTTATGCCGAAAGAAGAAATTCTACAGCCTAAATGGGTAACGGATATTATGAAACAATATTGGAAGGGGAATAAAACAAAATGAGAATATATGAGGCAACAATTGCAGATTTAGATGGACTAGCATCTGTTTTTAATAACTATCGCGTATTTTATCGACAAGATTCCGATATTGAAGGAGCAAAAGTATTTTTACGAAATCGAATCGAGAGAAAAGAATCCATTATTTTCGTGGCAGTTGAAGATGGAGAATATATCGGATTCACGCAACTATATCCATCATTTTCTTCTATTTCGATGAAAGAGTTATGGATTTTAAATGATCTGTTTGTACAAAAGGCGAAGCGCGGAGCCGGAACAGGTAAAAAATTGTTAGAAGCTGCTAAAGAATTTGCCTTAGAAAATGGCGCAAAAGGTGTGAAATTACAAACAGAGATTGATAATTTATCAGCTCAGCGATTATACGCTGAAAATGGATACTTGAGAGATAATCGTTATTTCCATTATGAATTAACTTTTTGAAATATATATAGTTAAATGAGACGTTTTCAATGTGAAGACGTCTCATTTAATTTTTTTATTGATGATTTAAAATCCAATTTGTAGCATCTTCAAAGTTTTCTGCGATGTAGTTTGGTTCAATATGTGCCCATTTATCTCGGAATGTATGTAAAGCATCATATCCAGCTCCAGTTTGAACTAATATAGTCGTTGCATTTACTTTTGCCCCAGCAACAATATCCGTCCAGCGATCACCGATTACAGCGCATTTTGTTAAATCAAGCCCATGTTTTTCCGCTGCTTGCAGGAGCATACCTGTGCTCGGTTTGCGGCATTCACATCCGCCACCATGTTTATGAGGACATAGATAAATATCATCAAAACCAAACCTTTTTAATTCTTGCACAAAATCATTCACAGTTGCTTTTCCATCCGCGATACCTGGTTGATTCGTAAAAGAGAATAGTTTAATATTTTGAGCTTTTAACTTTTGTAAAGATTCCTTTGTAAAAGGAAATAACGTGAAAGAACCTGGATAATGTATTGTAGTATCACCGCCAATTGTTCCGTCACGATCAATGAATATTGCTTCAATGTTTGTCATAGTTATAGTCCTTTCAATTTAAATTAAAATCCACAAACATTAAGTATTCTCTTGAAATATGCTTTTTCCTGCTACTGAAATAAATATGTCGGAAAATGGTATAATAATATATTAAGAGGAATATTTTACTATTTTATTTGGTTGTAATGTAAATGGAAAGAAGGTAAGTATTATGTTAGAGGTGAATATCCGCTCAGCCGGATATGAAATTGGTGAAAAGACAGTTCATGATATTGCATTTGCAATTGAAAAAGGAGAGTTAGTGGCTCTTATTGGTGCAAATGGCGCAGGAAAGAGTACGACAATTAAATCGATACTCGGTTTGCTTGTCAATATGGATGGTGAAATCTCGTTTGGTGAAAAGAAAAATCCATATGCATATGTACCGGAGCATCCCACTTATTATGATTATTTAACTTTATGGGAGCATATTGAATTGTTAATGGCTGCCCGTGGAAATGAAGAGGGAAATTGGGAGGACAAAGCAAGGGAATTATTACATACGTTTCGAATGGAAAAACATATACACGAATACATATCAAAATTTTCAAAAGGTATGAAACAAAAATCGATGCTAATATTAGCATTTTTAACAGAGCCAGATTTTTATATTATTGATGAGCCTTTTATCGGTTTAGATCCAGTAGCCACGAAAGACTTTTTGAATTATTTATATAAAGAAAAAGAGCGAGGAGCAGGTATATTACTTTGTACGCACGTGCTGGATACAGCTGAAAGAATTTGTGAAAGATTTTTACTCATTTCGCAAGGTACATTAGTAGCAGATGGGCATTTAGAGGCGATCCAATCGTTAGCAGAAATGCCAGGAAGTACACTGTTAGATTGTTTCGATGTAATTGTAAGGCGGGAACAAAATGATTAAACAACAGTTTAATAAAAGGTTACGTCATGAATTGCAAAGAAAATGGAAAGCGATTCGTTCTGTAACAGATTGGACAGTAGCATTATATATTATTATTCCAGCACTTATATTTGCGGGGATCTATTATCGTTCACTATGGATGAAAGAATTATCGATGGAAGAGACCATTTATTTTGGGTTAGGTTTACTTGCGTTTTATTTTGTCACATTTTCAAGAGGAGTTCGCTCATTTTTTGAACAAGCAGATAGTTTATTTTTAATTTCGTACCCAAATCATATGCGAAAATTAATGAAGCTTGGCATTATATATACGTTAATTCGGATTGCAATAACGAACGCAATTGTAGTATTCATTATGCTGCCTATATTGATGAAAAGTATGGGAGCGACAATTATACAAATCGTACTGTTCTGGATGTTCTTTACTGTTTTTCGATTTATGCTATCGTTGTTGACGAGATTCATAAATGTACATGTGGGGAAACGATGGGTTTTATTGATTATAAAAGATGTTATATTTTCTTTAAGTTTAGTCTATTTTGGAATCAGTGTATTTTTTATTTTTAAAAATCCATTGTATTTCATATTATTTACCGGCCTAGTAGCTGTACTTACTGTAGTCTTAGTAAAAGAAAAGATGAATTATAAAAAGTTCTTTTTTAAAGAAGTTGAGAAAGAAAAAGAAGAAAGTATGCGCTGGACTGTAGGGATTATGCAAGTTGGTGGTCATGCAGCTAAGCCAAGTAGTTCGAATAAAAAACCGTGGATGTTCCCTCGGTCTAAAAAGATATTAGGAAAAAATTCTGATTCGCGTATTGTAGAAGCTTTTTTAAAAGAATTTTTGCGTACAAGTAGTGCTTTAATGTTTTATGTTCAAATTGTATGTATAAGTACTGTAGGTATTATCGTGACTCCGCAGTGGATAACAGCTATTATTCTTGTATTTGCTATAGTTGCTATTTCTCGCTATGCGCGTGATTATTGGAATGAATTTACGAAGAAAATGTTTCTACATTTATATTGTGATGAAGGAGAATTACTATTATTAAGGTGGAAGGCGGATCGTTATTTGCTCCTTCCAGTCGTATTCATATACGGGACGGTCATCCTTTCTCAGTTTTATTTATTACCAGCAGTAATTATTGGAGTTATTTTTATAGTATTCATTGGTTGGATTGTATTTTTACCATAGAAAAAGAGCCGGAAATGGCTCTTTTTCTAGTCTGTAACACACTGATAAATAAAATATACTAAAAGAAGTATGCTTGCGGCGGAGTACACGACATCTAAAGTCATCTGATTGCCCCCTCATTGTTGTTGTATTTATAGTGTATGAAATCTTACAATTTCATATTCAAGTGAAAAATATGTGAACGTTAACAAAATTGTAAAGTGCAAAAATTACAATCATTTTGTATAATAGAAGAAACAACCGTTATATAAAATATAATGAGTGAAAGGGGAGGGAACATAAATGCCAAATTGGTTTAGAAAAACCTTAGTCGCATTAATTACCGTATTTACGTTTGGTTTAGTGACGCCTCCTTCCATATTACTTGATAATGCCAAAGCTGCGGACAAGCCTACGAGCACAGCTGGGCAACAAAATTTGGAGAGTACGTCCTATACATATGAAGAAACAAATGATAGGTTAACCACCGATACTTTTGTTAACTATGCGATGCAAGAAGCAGAGAAGCAATCTATGCAAAAATTCGGCTCTAAAATTGGGCCTGTAATTGAAGATGAATTTAAAGATGTTGTATTACCTAAAATTGAAGAGGCAATTGCGGAACTTGCAAATGATGTGCCAGAAGAATCGTTACAATCATTAGCGATTTCTCAAAAACCAGCTGGTGGAAATAATGAAAAGATTTTTCATGTTTATGACACGAAATCAGGAAATGACTTACTGCGATTTCATGTGAGGAGAGATCATCCACCGCAAGATGGATATTATTTTAATTTCCACTATCATCGTTTTGATGATGGATATTCAGGACACCATGAGTTAGGAAATATTTATTGGAATACGAATGTACCGCCGAAATGGTTGTCTTAAAAAGAACGAGAGAAAATCTTGTTCTTTTTTTATGTGTATGAAAGGGTAAGACATTTATGTTGTTGAATAACATAGGTTTAGGAAAAAAGAAAAGGGAGTATGGGGATGCAAAAATATATCG
Source organism: Bacillus cereus group sp. BfR-BA-01523 (assembly GCF_022662615.1). NCBI lineage: Bacteria > Bacillati > Bacillota > Bacilli > Caryophanales > Bacillaceae > Bacillus > Bacillus cereus group sp. BfR-BA-01523. Next base: position 225,948 of record NZ_JAKUDX010000004.1, on the reverse strand, counting down.
TTTTTGACTTTGATGGTACATTAGTAGATTCACAAAATATATTTGTACCAATTTATAATCAACTTGCTGAAAAGCATGGATATAAGACAGTTAGTGAGGAAGAAATTGAGCCTTTACGAAAATTGACTATTTCTGAAAGATGTAAAAAACTCGATGTACCACTTTATAAACTTCCTATATTGGCGTTAGAGTTTTATAAATTATATCAACCTGCCATAAAAGATCTCGTTTTATTCCATGGGATGAAGGATGTATTAGATGAATTACATAAAAAAGGCTACGGGATTGCGGTTATATCTTCGAACTCAGAAGAGCATATTAGGGCATTTTTACATAGTAATGGCATAGAAAATATTCAAGAAGTGTATTGTTCTAAAAATTTATTCGGTAAAGATAAAATGATTAAAAGATTTTTAAAGTCGAAAAAGCTAACAGAACAAGATATGTTGTATGTCGGTGATGAACAACGTGATATTGTAGCTTGTAAAAAAGCTGGTGTGAATGTCATTTGGGTTTCTTGGGGGTATGATGTAATTGAGACAGTAAAAGGAGACGCGCCAGATTATATGGTTAATACGCCAGGGGAAATTGTGCAAGTAGTACAGGCGGCACATTCTTAATATAAATAAACTTCGAGCAGTTATTTATCATATTGAATTTTGGGTAGCAGAGTTTCTTACTGGCAATAAGGTGAAGGTTATACGTGGTCCAATTGAAATGAATCATTATTCGGATGTTACTATACAATAGACTTTTATGACCCGAAGGGCTTTATTGTAGAGGTTGCGTATACAGCGAATACAGAAATGTAAGGAGAATAGACATGAAGATAATTACAACGTGGAAAAACAATATACAAATAGTAAAAGATGCTGCAAATATTGAAGAAATCTCTAAAGGTTTCTCTCCTGATAAAAAATATATTATTACGACTACTGATGATGAAAAATATTTATTACGGACAGGTGATATAAAAGAGTATGATAGGAAAAAAATAGAGTTTCAAATTTTAAATGAAATGGTAAAACGTAACGTGCAGGCTCAAAGACCAATTGAACTCGGTATATTGGAGGAAGAAGATTTATGTTATAGTATTTTTTCATATTTAGAAGGAGAAGATGCTAAGAAGCTATTGCCTACATATACGCCAAGAGAACAATATGATATTGGTATAGCAGCAGGAAAAGACTTAGCAAAAATGCATACACATGAAGCTCCTAAGGATACACTTCCATGGTATGAAAGAGCAATGAAAAAACATCGAAAATATGTAGAGGCATATAAAACATGCGGAATACAAATTAAAAATGATGATAAAATCATAAAGTTTATAGATGAAAATGAAAAATATTTAAAGAACCGCCCAAATCGATTTCAACACGATGATTTTCATTTAGAAAATATAATTGTACGTGATGCGAAATATGTAGGTGTTGTTGATTTTAATGGTTATGACTGGGGCGATCCACTTCATGATTTCGTAAAAATTGCATTATTTGCAAGAGACATTAGTATCCCGTATTCAATCGGACAAATAGAAGGATACTTTAATGGGAGAATACCAGAGGAGTTTTGGAAATTATATGCGGTTTACGTTGGCATGACGGTTTTTTCTTCAGTTGTCTGGAGTTTACGAGCAGCACCGCATATGTTAGATGATATGTTAGAACGTCTTACTATAGTTTTAGAGGATCATAAAAACTTTGAATTATCAAAGCCAATCTGGTTTGATAGTGAAATGATGAATAAAAAATAAGGATAGCAGGTGGGAAATCTCACACCTGCTATTTGTAAATAACTCATGAGACGGTCTCTTTACATACTATGTATGTAGTTTTTTTATAAAGGAATGAAAACCTTGACGTCTACTTTATAATATAAAAAGGGGGTGGACTATTGAAAATCAGGCAAGGTAAATATGAAGAAATAAAAGTACGCGATAGAATTCCAGGAATGGTTGAATATATAGAGGACACGATGTTACCTACTGGTTTTCACTATTATATTCCTCCTCACTGGCATAGAAGTATTGAAATTAGCCTAGTCGTATATGGAGAGGTTTTCTTGTATGTGAATGGGCAAAAAAAGAAAGTATCCGCTGGCGAATTTATTTTTGTGAATAGTGGCGATGTTCATGAATTCGAAAAAGTTAAAAATACAAGTTGTGCAGTAATGATGTTAATTATTTCTTATGAATTTCTTAAAGAGGTAAATGGAGATTTTGATAAATATAGATTTAATATAAAAGAATCAGTTGTTCAGAAAACTAACCTCCAGCAAATATTTTATGAATTAAAGGAGTTAGTCACAAATTCTGATGATTTAAGTTACATAAAAATTAATAGTTTAATTTATGAAATTGTTTATATTCTATTGCGATATTGCAAAGAAGGAGAGAGTATAGACAATAATTATCAACTTGGAAATAAACAGAAAGAAATGATTACGTATATTTATAAACATTATGATGAAGAACTTAAACTGAAAGATGTAGCTAAACATTTTTTTGTAAGTGAAGAACATTTTTCCCGTATGTTCAAAAAATCGTTCGGATCAAATTTCACCACTTTTTTAACGAGATACAGGCTCTATAAAGCGTATGAAGATATTATTAGTAGTACAAATTCTATACAAGATATAGCAGTAAAACACGGATTTCCAAATGTAAAATCATTTATTTCACAGTTTAAAGAAAAATACGGATATACACCATTACAGTATAGGAAAAATATCATATCAAAAAATGACAATAATCGAATCAAATATGAACAACAATAAAAAAACGTTTCATGTTACATTTTGTACATGGAACGTTTTTTTATTTAGTAAACGGGAAGTTATATAATCCTGAATAATGAAAGCGTTTGAATTTAGAGGGGAGAAATATTAGATGACTAGAAAATATGACTTAGACTTATTAGAAAAAATGCAAGAAAAACAAGAAACCATCAATGTACAGGGGGCGAAAGTTTTAGTAAAAAACATACCAGATTGTGATGAAAAAGGAGCGATGGATCCACGTCTTTACAAGGACACGAAGGTTCAAATGAATGTAATGAGGTTTATGCCTAAAAATATGATGAAAATGGACGCTTCTGAAAAATCAGTAAGGAATATGCGAAAACAATTTAATGGAATTAAGAGTGTTCCAATTGTCACTAAAGACGTTAATATTACGCATAAAGCAGTGAAAGCGGAAGATGGATATGATATTCCGATAAGAATTTATAACAGTGTTTCTAAACAAGAGAATGCGCCAGTTTTATACTTTATTCATGGTGGTGGATTTATGGCAGGATCACCAGATGTAGTAGAAGAACTTGTGAAATTGATAGTAGAAAAAACAGATATACTAGCCGTTTCTGTGGATTATCGATTAGCTCCGGAAAATCCTTTTCCAACTGGGCATACAGATTGCTACACTACTTTAAAGTGGATTTATGAAAATGCTGATACATTAGGCGGGGATAAGAATAATATCTTTGTGGCAGGTGATAGTGCAGGAGGGAACTTAACACAGTATTGTACAACTAAAGATATGGAAGATGGTAGGAAGTACGTGAAGGGACAGTTGCTTCTGTATCCTACACTTAATATGTGTGACTATGAAGATGAATTTTATTCTTGGAGTATAGATAAATATGAAATTGCTCCTAAGTATAAAAAAGGATTAGAAAAAATGCTTAATATAATGCATTCAATGGTTGGAGGTATGTCAGAAGTACTTGGTACGAAAGAAATTCATTCTAAGTATTTAAGTCCATATGTTGATGTATCCCCGGACTATCCAAGTACATTTATTACGGTAGGAGAGCATGATTTTTTAATGATAGAATGTTTAGCGTATGCAGCCAAATTGACTAAAAAAGGAGTGGATACTGAAACAGTCCTTTATCGTGGTTTAGGGCACGCTTATGGAGATAATGTAGGTGTCTATCCTCAAAGTGAAGATTTAGCAATTGAGATGGGGAATTTTATATTAAAGCATAGTGGAAAGTAGGAGAAATGATGGGAAACAGAAAAGTGATATTAATTTCCAGCTTCGCTATTTTACTATGTATCTTTGCATTTACAGACTTACAAATATCCAATAGTTTATATGAACCAACTAATAAGATACTAGTACCAATGAGTCGTATTGTGGTAGGAGCCCATTTTGCTTCAGATGTTACAGTTGGAGTCGCTATTTCAGTTACTGTTTTTATGTGTTTGAAAAAATTTATATGGAAAGATAAGAAAAATAAACGCACAAATAATAATGATGTTCTTCCACATTCATTGAATCGGTAATAAGAAAGTCTTTTCCTTTGAGGGAATATAATAATTAATGCATGGCTTGTTCATTAAGCTGTTTTGTTGAACTACTCACCACTTAACATTCTCACGGACTGTTTGAAGTGGGAGTTTCCTAAGTACAGAAACCTAACGGTTTCTAATTCATTAGGCTATCCCCGTAGTTCCTACGGTTAAGAGACGAATTGCTTCATTTCTAAGATTGAGTGCTGCATTTCGATCTCTATCGTGATGTGCGCCACAAGAAGGGCAATCCCACTCACGAATGGTTAGATTTTTAACGTCTTTGTTTTTGTATTCACAATTGGAGCATAATTGACTAGAAGCAAATGTTTTAGATACTATAACAACTTGTTTGCCATACCATTTTGCTTTATATTCCAACATAGTCCGAAATTGTGACCAAGATACTTCACTAATCGCTTTTGCAAGCTTTCTATTTTTGAGCATGTTACTGACTTGTAAGTCTTCCATACCGATAACATCGTGGTTTTTGATGATTTCAGTAGAAAGTTTATGTAAGTAATCAGCTCTTGCATTTGCAATATGTTCATGGATTCGTGCAACGTTCACACGTTGTTTATTCCAGTTCGAAGAACCTTTTGTTCTTCTAGAAAGGATACGTTGTGCTTTCGCTAACGTCTCTTCTAATGTACGGAAGAATTTAGGGTTCTTGTATGTTGTGCCATCAGAAAGAATGGCAAAATCTTTTAATCCAACATCAATTCCACAAGTGGAATCAGTTTTAGGCATTTCTTGTACGCTTGTTTGAACAAAGATAGATACAAAGTATTTACCACTTGGGTTACGACGAATCGTTGCATGCAAGATACGCCCTTCTACTTCACGACTTTTAGCAAAGCGAACAAGGCCAAGTTTCGGTAATTTTATTGTGTTGCCTACAATTCCAATATTTCCGTTTGTTTGCTTAGTTGTGTAGGATTGAACTGTATTCTTTTTAGACTTGAATCGAGGCATATCATTCTGTTTCTTGAAAAAACGTGAAAAAGCATCTGCGAGGTTTTTTAATGTGGATTGAAGAGCGATACTATCTACTTCTTTTAACCAAATCGTATCCTGTTGCTTCTTTATACGTATCATTCCAAAGAGCAAGGAAATAGTTAAATACAAAGCGACTGCAACCGATTGTTTTAGCAATTAATATTTCTTGTTTCTTATTCGGGTAGATACGAAATTTATATGCTTTATTTACTAACATAGGTTGCACCTCACTTTTTCATCGTATATCTACAGTATACAAAAAAACGTAGGCTTACGCCTACTGACATTCATCTCCCACCTAAAATTGGTGTTTCACACCTTCACATTTTTGAGGAAGGAGTCTTCTGTCAGAAAACGATAAATAATTTAGCATTTGGGTTATCCTCATTTCATTTATTAAATTCAATAATAGGATTGGTTGCAAGGTGAATTTCTAATTCCGAAATAATAGAGGGAAGAGTAATCTTCCCTCTATTTAATTTGTTATTTAATTTTCGTAAATGTAAGAGGCTGAGTACTTAAAGTTGCAGGTACGTGTAATTGAAGAGTCGGGAATTCACCATTTACATTCATATCATAAGCGAATAAAAGCCCCATTTTCATTTGGAACAAACTAATTGATGCTGAGAAGATGTCGTAATGATGATGTTTAAGCTGAAATTCCATATCCATAAATTGTACATGTAGGAAATCATCTTGTTTGTATACTTTCAGTGTTCCATAAGCGGGATGCTCAAAAGTTCCAGTGTAGTCATCTAATGCATGAGAAGAGGTAGTCCCTTTTATTGGTTCGGGAAGTGATGTAGTTGCCTCTTTCATCATTTCTTTCATTTTTTCACTATCTTCTACAGCACGTTCATGCCAGTCGATATATTCTAGTCCGAGAAGTTCATCGTAAATATGCTTTGTAATATAAGTAGGAAGTAAAGTTTGTCCAGAATTTGTTAGTACGATAATACCGATATTTTCGTTTGGCATAAATGACGCAAGTGCAGAAAACCCATCAATATTACCGCCGTGATGAATCATTTTATAACCGCGGTAAGCACTAATAAACCAACCGAGTCCATAGCTATTTAATGGTGATTCACTCGTTGATAACATTGGCTGATCCGGGATTGGAGTGTGTGGTGTATACATGTCTTGGAGTAGTTCAGTAGAAATCAAATCATGATTTTCTATTTTTCCTTCGTTTAAATGAAGCAAAACCCATTTTACCATATCTTCAATGGTAGAATTAATACATCCAGCCGCTCCAACTGTATCGATATTTCGGAATGGAATTTCTTTTATTTCACCGTCATTTTCAATATAAGGTAAAGCATAATCATCTGTATTTTGTGAATCTGTAACAGAGAAGTTTGTATGCCTCATATTTAAAGGTTCTAAAATATGTTCTGCAACGTATTGCTCCCACGTTTGATTCGTAATGTTTTCTACAATATAACTAATTGTCGCATACATTAAGTTGTTATAAAGAAATGCTGTGCGGAACGGCGCATCAAGTGATAAATGTTTTATTTTTTCAACAAGATCTTTTCGAGTTAAGGAAGAACTGTACCAAAGAGCATCGTGACGACTTACCCCAGTACGATGAGAAGCTAAATCTCGTCCTGTAACTTGCGAGTTAGCGAGCATATCGGATAGAGAGAAGTTAGGTACGTAAGTTTGGACAGGAGTATCCCAATTAAACTTTTTTTGCTGTGCTAATAAGCTTAATGAAAGCGTACCGAATGCTTTCGTCGCAGAACCGATTGCGAATCGTGTCTGCGGAGTAACAGCCTCTTTTTTCTCTATGTTACGATAGCCGAAACCTTCTGAAATAATTACCTCACCATCTTTTATAACAGCTACAGCCGCTCCAGGCACGTGTAAATCCTTCATCATCTTCTCAACCTTATGTTGTAACGTACTTAAAACAGGAGTTTTGATTTTAGACATGCTTCCAACCTCCAAATATAATTTTTATGTTCCGCACTATACTTTCTGTAATAGAAAAGTGAAAACCTTTTTTAATATTGAAAGTTAATAATTTTGTAAGAAATATTGAAAGAATTTTTATTAATTTGGATTATTAAATTCGATGTTTTTCATGTTATGATAAATCTCATATACGATTGAAAGAAGGTTTTTCTACATATGAAACATGCTGAATATGAATACTTAAATTTATGCCGTCATGTAATGGAGCACGGTACGAAGAAAGAAGATCGTACAGGGACAGGTACTGTATCTGTATTTGGATATCAAATGCGTTTCGATTTAAGTAAAGGATTTCCTCTATTAACGACAAAGAGAGTGCCATTTCGCCTAGTAGCAAGTGAGCTGCTTTGGTTTATGAAAGGTGATACAAATATTCGCTATTTATTGCAACATAATAATAATATTTGGAATGAATGGGCGTTTAAGAGCTGGGTAGAAAGCGATGAGTATACTGGCCCTGATATGACAGATTTCGGTCTTCGCTCACAACAAGATGAGGAATTTAAGAAGCAATACGATGAGCAAATGGAATTGTTTAAAAAGAACGTTTTAGAAGACGATGAATTCTCAACGAAATTTGGATATTTAGGAGACGTATACGGAAAGCAATGGCGTGCTTGGAAAACGACAGCTGGTGAGACACTTGATCAATTAAAAGATGTAATTGAAATGATTAAGAAAACACCAGATTCACGCCGGCTAATTGTTTCTGCTTGGAATCCTGAAGATGTACCAAGTATGGCTTTACCGCCTTGTCATACGCTATTCCAGTTTTATGTAGCAGATGGAAAGCTTTCTTGTCAGTTATATCAGAGAAGCGGTGACATATTCCTTGGCATTCCATTTAACATTGCAAGCTATTCACTTTTAACACATTTAATTGCACATGAATGTGGTCTTGAAGTAGGAGAGTTTGTTCATACAATTGGTGATGCACATATTTATACGAATCATTTTGAACAAGTCGAAAAGCAGTTGGCACGTGAACCACGCCCGTTCCCTAAACTTACATTAAATCCAGATGTGAAATCTGTGTTTGATTTTGAGATGGAAGATTTAACGATTGAAGGATATGATCCACACCCAGCGATTAAAGCACCGGTTGCAGTGTAATTGTAGAGGAGATGACAAGATGATTGTTTCATTTATGGTCGCAATGGACGAGAATAGAGTAATTGGTAAAGATAATAACTTACCTTGGCGTTTACCGAGTGAATTACAGTATGTAAAGAAAACGACGATGGGTCACCCACTTATTATGGGGAGAAAGAACTATGAAGCAATTGGTAGACCATTGCCTGGAAGACGTAATATTATTGTAACTCGTAATGAAGGGTATCATGTAGAAGGCTGCGAAGTAGCTCATACTGTAGAAGAAGTGTTTGAACTATGTAAAAATGAAGAAGAGATTTTTATTTTTGGCGGAGCGCAAATTTATGATCTCTTTTTACCTTATGTAGACAAGTTATATATAACAAAAATCCACCACGCATTTGAAGGGGACACATTCTTCCCAGAAATGGATATGACAAATTGGAAAGAGATTTTTGTAGAAAAAGGTTTAACGGATGAAAAAAATCCGTATACGTATTATTACCATGTATACGAGAAACAACAATAATAATAAAAATTGATGTGAGTATTCGCATCAATTTTTTTATTTGTATTTATAAATGTAAGTTTATAGATGATATTCAATAGTGCTATAATGAAAGGTAGCATGTGAAAAATGCTAAAATTTTCAAAAGTATTCATATAGAAAGAGGAGGAGAATTGGTTGAGAAAAATATGGGGGATTCTTTTTCTTTGCTTTGCATTAATGCTAGTCGGATGCGGTAAAGAAGAAAAACCACAAGAAGCGTTTGATACATATGCAAAAGCATGGAATAAGAAAAAATTTGCTGATATGTATGATCAATTATCAGAAAATGCAAAAAAGAATATTTCTAAAAAAGATTTCACAGAGAAATATGAAAAAATTTATGCAGGTATAGAAGTGAAAAACTTAAAAGTAGAGACTGGCGAAGTAAAAGAGGATAAGAAAGAGAACGGCCCTGTTCCTTTTAAAGTAAGTATGGATACAGTTGGTGGTAATATCTCTTTTGGCCATGAAGCAAAAATGGTGAAAGAAAAAGATGGAGATAAAGAATCTTGGAAAATAGATTGGACTCCTGATTTTATTTTCCCTGGCATGACAAAAGATAGTAAAGTGCGTATGCAAACGACGCAACCAAAACGTGGTGAAGTTTACGATCGTAATGGAAAAGGTCTTGCGACGAATGGGAAAGCTTCTGAGATCGGAATCGTTCCAGAAAAATTAGACGCTACTGCTCCGCAAACGAAAGAAACAGTAGCGAAGTTGTTAAATATGTCTGTAGAAGAAATCGATCAAAAACTAGCTGCTAAATGGGTAAAACCAGGGTATCTCGTACCAATTGGAATTTTACCTGATGGGGCAACGCAAAATACGTACATCGATTTACCAGGTGTTTCAACAAAACCAGTAAATGTTCGTACATATCCGTTAGGAGAAGCGGCAGCGCATTTAACTGGTTATATCGGAAAAGTAAATGCTGAAGATTTAAAGACGCTTCAAAAGAAAGGCTATCAAGCAGATGATCCAGTTGGTAAAGCTGGATTAGAGCAAGTATTGGAAGAACAGCTACGCGGGAAAAAAGGTGGCCGTGTCTTCATGGAAGATGCACAAGGAAAAGAAATTAAAAATTTAGCGAAAACAGATGCTGTTGATGGAGAAAATGTAACTTTAACTATCGATAGTGTTGTTCAAGAAAAAACGTATAATGAAATGAAGGGAGAAGCTGGTTCAAGTGCGGCAATTAATCCGAAAAGTGGAGAAACAATTGCTCTTGTAAGTAGTCCAGCTTATAATCCTAATTTAATTGCACGAGGAACATCAAAAGCACAACGCGAGGCTTGGAATAATGACCCGAAAAAACCGATGACGAATCGATTTACCCAATTATCGGTACCAGGTTCTGTATTTAAGCCAATTACAGGTGCAATTGGTCTTGAAACAAAAACAATCGATCCAAAAGAAGAATTGAAAATTGAAGGACTGAAATGGACGAAAGATTCTTCTTGGGGCAATTATTACGTAACACGTGTAAAAGATGCAAATCCGATTGATTTTGATAAGGCAATGAAATACTCGGATAATATTTATTTCGCACAAGAAGCTTTGAAAATTGGAAAAGATAAATTTATGGCTGAGGCGAAAAAATTCGGATTTGATGAGAAATTACCAATTGAATACGGATTCCCAGCTTCTAAAATCGCAAATGATGGCATAAAAAATGATATTCAAATGGCAGATACAGGATATGGACAAGGACAAGTCTTAATGACTCCTCTTCATTTAGCTTTAACGTATGCACCGATTGTAAATGATGGAAAGATTCCATCGCCATATCTTATTAAAACAGATAAACAACCAAAAGCTTGGAAAGAGAACGTGATTTCTAAAGAAAATCAAGATATATTGAAAACGGCTTTAACGAAAGTAATTAACGATCCAGATGGTACGGGGAAAATTGCGAAAATTGATGGTATGACCCTTGCTGGTAAAACAGGAACAGCAGAATTAAAAGTATCAAAAGAGGCAGAAGGAAAAGAACTAGGTTGGTTCGCTGCGTTTGATTTAAATTCACCTGATATGGTTATTACAATGATGATTGAAGATGTAAAAGGTAGAGGTGGAAGTAATATTCCAGCTGAAAAAGTGAAACATGTTTTTCAAAAGTAGTAATTGAAGAAGACTATCTCCATGAAATATGGAGATAGTTTTTTATTTGATTAAAACCTTAATATTTATATACAAAAACTAACTGAAATAATATAACTTATTAACTTACGAAAAAAAAGTAGCTATTTTTATTGACATCCATTAAAACTTTTTGTATTATACTTACATAAGGTAAGTTATTTACTATAAAATAATAAATCTCGAATTGAAGATAAATTAGAAAAAAGGAGATAATACAATGACAAAAGTACTATTTATTACAGCAAATCCAAATTCAGCAGAAGGTTCTTTCGGTATGGCAGTAGGGGAAGCTTTCATCGAAGCATATAAAAACGAAAATCCACAAGACGAAGTTGTAACAATTGATTTATTCAATACAACTGTACCAGCAATCGATGCAGACGTATTCGCTGCTTGGGGTAAATTTGCAGCAGGCGAAGGATTCGAAGCTTTAAGTGAAAATCAGCAACAAAAAGTTGCAGCAATGAACAATAACTTAGAAACATTTATGCATGCAGATCGTTATGTATTCGTGACTCCAATGTGGAACTTCAGCTACCCAGCAGTAGTGAAAGCATACTTAGATAACTTATCAATCGCAGGTAAAACATTTAAATATACTGAAAATGGTCCAGTTGGCTTACTAGAAGGAAAAAAAGCACTTCATATTCAAGCTACAGGCGGCGTTTACTCTGAAGGAGCATACGCATCTATGGACTTCGGTCGCAATCATTTAAATGCAGTATTAGGATTCATGGGTGTATCAGACACTGAATATATTGCAGTTGAAGGAATGAATGCAACTCCTGAAAAAGCACAAGACATTAAAGAAGCAGCAATTGCAAGTGCACGCGAATTAGCAAAACGTTTCTAATATAGAAAACTTCAAAATGTCCAAACACTTGTTGTTTGGACATTTTTTCTTCTTTTTCCTTCGTTTGTCTAGTATAATGAAGGTCGGAATGATAATAGGTGGGGGTTCTGTATGATTCAAACGTTTTTTAAAATCTTTTATTTAATTTTAATCGTAATTGCGATTACACCAAGGTTGTGGCGTATAAAAAGAAAAGCAAATGCGATGTCACCGCAAGAAAAAGATAGTGTTGTGTATAAAACAACAAACTGGTTTGGTAAGAAAATGGTGCGTGTAACTGGATCGACTGTAGAAGTAAAGGGACTTGAAAATGTTCCGAAAGACAAGCCAGTGCTAGTTGTAAGTAATCATCAAAGTAATATGGATATTCCTGTGTTACTAGGTTACTTAAATAAGCCAATTGGATTCGTTTCAAAAGCGGAAATTAAAAAGTTTCCGGTTGTGCCAACATGGATGGAACTAATGAATTGTGTGTTTATGGACCGCAGTGATCGTCGTCAATCTCTTAAGGCAATTAAAGATGGAATTGAACTGTTAAAGAGCGGGCATTCTATCGTGATTTTTCCAGAGGGAACGAGAAGTAAGGGTGGCGAAATCGGTGAGTTTAAAGCAGGGAGTTTTCACCTTGCTGTAAAATCTGGCGTATCTATATTACCAGTAACTTTAGATGGTACATATAAGATGTTTGAGGCTAATGGAAATCGTATGAAACCAGCTCATGCAACATTAACAATTTCTAAGCCAATTACACCTGAAGAATATGCAAGTATGGATGCTAAAGAGTTAACCCAGCATACAAAAAATATTATTGCATCTCAATTACATAAGTAATAAAAAAAGTTTCAGCTTAAACAAGCTGAAACTTTTTTTATGCTGCGGGTAAGACATAAAACAGTACGCAGAAAAACATCATTGTACTACCGCCTAGTACGAAGAGATGCCAAATGGCATGATTGAACGGAAGCTTTTCCCAAAGGAAGAATATAGCTCCGACAGAATACAAAATGCCGCCTATTAATAGTAGTGAGAAGCCGTGACCGGTTAAATTTTCATAAAGGGGTTTAATGGCAACGATGATGAGCCAACCCATAATGATATAACATAATGTTGATGTTTTAATAAAGCGACGAACAAAGAAGATTTTGAAAATAATGCCACCAATCGCAAGGGTCCAAATAATTGCGAGTAAAGTCCAACCGAGCGGGCCACGCAGTGTAATGAGTAGAAATGGTGTATACGTGCCGGCAATTAATAAATATATGGCGGAGTGATCTAAAATGGTAAATAACTTTTCTACTTTTGGATGATGGATGCTATGTAGCAGTGTAGAAAATAAGTATAGTAAGAACATGCTTACGCCATAAACGGTAAAGCCAACAACAGCAGATGCTGTGCCATGTTTGGAAGCATGAATAATTAATATGATTAAGGCAGGGATGCTTAAAATGGCACCGATACCATGGGTAATTGCATTCGCAATTTCTTCTTTTACAAATTGGGTCATTCTTTTAATTTTTTGCGTCATAATGTTAATCCCTTTCACTGTATTGAGATAAGTTATATTTTCCTTAACCATATCATATACAAAAGGAATAGAAAATGATATTTAATTGATTGTATTTTTGAATTTTTTTGACAAAAGACAACGGATACATTGACGTTTACGAAATTTTTTGACAAAATGAACTTATGGAATAGTAGGACAAGGAATCTACTTATGAAGGGGATGGGGAAATGTTTTCAAATATCGGCTTTCCGGGGTTAATTTTAATTTTAGTAGCAGTGTTAATTTTATTTGGCCCAAAAAAGTTACCGGAAATTGGGAAAGCTTTAGGGGAAACGTTAAAAGAATTTAAAAAATCAACAAAAGAATTGACTGATGAGGCATTTCAAGAGAAAGAAAAAAATAAATAAAAGAATAGGCTGAAGTTTTTCTCGGAATGGATAAATAAAGTGTGGTGAACGAGATGGAAGATCGGGAAATGAGCGTAGTAGAACATATTGTTGAGCTTCGCAAACGAGTAATATATACAGTATTATCCTTTGTATTATTTTTAATTATTGGATTTACTTTTACGAAGGATATTTATTTTTGGCTTGTAAAAGATTTACCAATGAAATTAACTGTTCTCGGTCCAAGTGATGTGTTGTGGATTTTTTTCTCGATTGCTACAGTATTTGCTATCGTTTGTACAATTCCTTTTGCTGCGATACAAATTTGGTTATTTGTAAAACCAGGTTTACATCCCAATGAACAAAAAATGACATTAATGTATATACCGGTATTGTCTATATTATTTATAGCAGGCCTATCTTTCGGTTATTTTATCGTCATGCCATTTTTATTTCATTTCCTAACTACAATTGGTAATGAGATGTTTAATACGATGTTTACAACGGAAAAATATTTTCATTTCGTATTAAATTTAACAGTTCCGTTTGCTGTTATATTTGAATTACCTGTAGTTGTTATGTTTTTAACGAGTATAGGTCTTCTAACGGCGGAATTTCTTCAGAAAATAAGAAGATATGCTTATGTCGTGTTAATTATAATTGCATCATGTATATCGCCGCCAGATTTTTTATCACATAGTTTAGTAGCGGTACCGCTTATTTGTATTTATGAAATCAGTATCGCTTTATCAAAGATAGTTAGTAAACGAAAACAGAAAAGAGAAGAAGAAATACAGTCGAAAAGTGCCTCGTTATAAAGGCACTTTTTAATTTATTTGTTATACTCTAGCTATAATTGTATACAATATATAGAAGGAAAAAATTATAGAATCTCCAAAATTTAGACAAACTTTTCATTTTTATAAGTTTATACTGAAGTTATCAAGCTATATATGGGTAATAAGACTCCCGTCTCAAAGGATATATAGGACAGGGTTCGAATTAGGTGGATATAAATGAAGTATTAACTTCTAAATGGGGCAGCTTAAGGATATTTTAGTATTCATAGGAAACCTACACTAAAAAACGTGTTAAAGAATAAAGTGGAGGAAGTTCAAAAATCCAACGAAAAAGAGGATTGATATTGTGATTACGAAAAGTTTTTATTTCACTCATGCAACAGGGAATTGTATTAAAATATTTGAAATCCCTGTCCTACAAACACAGCATCCATTAGCGTTTCTAATTCAGTCTCGTCTTCAATTATTTATTGCGAAAATTCAAAAACATAAAAACCCAAGATTCTCGTACTCTTTCCGTGAATATTTACAAAGTTGTTTGAAGTGGAATGATTATTCAAATGTATATAAGACAAATACTCTTGAAAAGAATGCATAAAACACAGCAGGGACAGAGTTAGATAGGCTCTGTCTTTTTCATTTTAGGTATAAAAATATAATTAATTTGGTGAAATTCATTCGAAATTGTTGAAAGCCTCGGGAATGCTAGTATAATAACAGGGAGAGCGTATTGGAAAGGGAAGAATATAATATGCAAAAAATTAAAATTGTAACAGATTCAACGGCAGATTTATCAAAAGATATAATTGAGAAGTATGATATTCATGTTTTACCATTATCTATTTCTGTAAATGGACAAACATACTTAGATCGTGTAGATTTGCAACCGGATGAATTTATTGAAGAAATGATTAAATCAGAAGAATTACCAAAAACATCACAACCGGCTATGGGTACATTTGTAGAAATGTATGACAAGCTAGGCGAAGACGGAAGCCAAGTGCTTTCTATTCATATGACAGGTGGAATGAGCGGTACTGTCGCAACAGCGAATAGTGCTGCATCAATGACAGATACAAAAGTAACAGTTGTTGATTCTCAATTTATTACACATGCTTTAGCATATCAAGTAATTGAAGCTGCAAAAATGGCAAAAGAAGAATGCTCACTAGAAAATATTTTAAAACGTATTGATGAAGTAAGAAAGAATACTCGTTTATATGTTGTCGTAGATACATTAGAGAACTTAGTGAAGGGTGGACGTATCGGTAAAGGGAAAGCTTTTATCGGTTCATTACTTAATATTAAACCTATTGCAAGTTTAGAAGGCGGCGTATATAATCCGGTAACGAAAGTACGTAGCCAAGGGCAGATTGTAAAAACGTTGGCTAAACTATTCGAGGAAGATACTGCTGGAAAAGTGGTGAAAGCTGTTGCGATTCCACATGCTAAAGCAATTCCTTTAGCAGAAAGTGTAAAAGCTGCTGTTGAAAAAGTGAATGGATTCACTCAATCAGAGATTTTCTATACAACACCAGTTATCAGTACTCATACAGGACCAGGAGCAATTGGTTTTATGTATTTAGCAGAGTAATAAAAAAGCTACTTGAAAATTCATTTCAAGTAGCTTTTTTATTATTTCAGGACAGAAAATAAGAAATGAGAAGGGCAATACAGGCGCTACCGCTAATTATATAGCGAGTCTGTAAATAATCTTTCATGGAAAACACCCTTTTCAATTTTTTAAAGTATATGATAAATTACTCGCAAAAATTAGTACTATTATACATGAGAAGTTTCTGTGATTTTTACTGGTTCTTTAACTGGGACAATAGGGCTATAAGTGAAAGTTTGACCTAAAAAGAGAACATGTAGCTGTTCCCACGGTAGCATTCGTAAATTCCAGTTATTTCGTAGTCGTGTTACTGCTTCCCTTGGTGTTTCATCTGCTAAAGCAAAAGTACCATAGTGCATGGGAATGAAATGTGTAGCTTTTATATCTAGATACGCTTGCACAGCTTCTTCTGGTGAAACGTGAGACACTTTCATAAACCATTCTGGTTCATAGGCACCAATTGGCATAAGTGCAATATCGATTGAAAAACGTTTGCCGATCTCTTTAAATCCTTGGAAATAACCACTATCACCACAAAAATAAATGGTTTCTGAAGAAGTCATATTATCAATGATCCATCCTCCCCAGTGAGAGGTGTTCATATCAAATAATGTTCTTCTCGTCCAGTGCTGGGCAGGTACGAAGTGAAAAGAGACTTCATCAATTGTTGTACTTTCCCACCAGTTGTATTCTTCTACATTGGTGAATTTTTTACGAGTAAATAATTTTTTTAGCCCAATAGGAACAAGGTATAAGGTATCATCATTTAGTTGACGAAGAGATGAAAAGTCTAAATGATCGTAATGACCGTGTGAAATAAGAACGATATCGATTTTAGGTAGTTCTTTTATAGTGAGCCCTGGCTCAGTAAGTCGTGGAACTAACTTTAATTTATTAGCCCATACTGGATCTGTTAAAATATTTAAGCCGTTCGTTTGAATGAGAAAAGTTGAATGACCAATCCATGTGACAGTCGTTTTTTCAAAGTTATTTAGTAGAAATTTACTTTGTTTAACAGGTGATTGTTCTACTAGAAAAGAAAAGTCTTTTTTGTTTTGCTTTCTCTCTTTACGCCAACGTAAGAAGGAGCGAATTGATTTTTTTGTACTTGCATTATCCATATTTTCATAGCGCTTTGCCATGAACATCACCTCATTTAAAATCGTTGTAGTTGTATTGTACCGAAATGTTGTTAAGGAATACAGTGTTTAACATGGATTAATGTTTAAGTAATTGTAAAAAAATAGGGGGATTTATTTACAAATTTAACAATGAACTTCGTTTCGCAAATAATGGTTAGAGAAATAATAGTAGTAAAATATATTTTGTCTAGTAATTCGCTTAAAATAAAGAAGTAACATACGTAAATTCGTACGATTTCGTGAACAAATGATGTAAACAATTTTCTCATAGTGTTTACTTTTGTTATGATATACATAACTTACATAAATTAAGGATAGAGAAAAGAGGTTTAATAATGAAGCGTTATCAAAAGTTAATTGGTCTTATGGTTGTATTTTGTCTCTTTGTACTTTCAGGTTGTAGCAGTTCAGGGGCAAAACTCCGTAAACCGTTAAACTGGGATTTGGAAACTTTCCAATTTACAAATCAAGAAGGAAAGCCGTTTGGTACAAAAGATTTAAAAGGGAAAGTTTGGGTAGCTGATTTCATGTTTACAAACTGTCAAACAGTTTGTCCGCCAATGACTGCTAATATGGCGAAATTACAGAAAATGGCTAAGGAAGAGAAATTAGACGTTCAGTTTGTTTCGTTTAGTGTAGACCCTGAACTTGATAAACCAGAAAATTTGAAAGCATTCATTCAAAAGTTTACAGAGGATACAAGTAACTGGAACTTGTTAACTGGTTATTCACTGGAGGATATTACAAAGTTTTCAAAAGATAACTTCCAGTCGCTTGTAGATAAACCAGAGAATGGGCAAGTAATACACGGTACATCATTTTTCTTAGTCGATCAAAATGGAAAAGTAATGAAAAAATATAGCGGCATTAGCAATACGCCATACGAAGATATTATACGTGATATGAAGCGATTAGCTTCTTAAAAAGAAGGGTGCTAAGCACCCTTCTTTTATTAGTATTCAGTCTATGGATAATATGTCATGCTGTTGTGGTAATTTCGGTGCGCGAATTTCTAATACACCGTTTTGATAAGAAGCTTTCGTTGCTTTTTTATTAATTAAATATGGTAACTTAATAATTCTTGACGCTTCTGAAATGGAACGTTCTCGGCGATAATAGTTATGAGATGTTTGTTCTTCTTCCATCTCTTCAAGTATATCTTCTTTTACAGAGACTTTTAAGTATTCGCTTTGTATTTCAATTTGAATTTGTTCTTTTTGTATACCTGGTAGTTCGGCTGTAACGACGAGTTCGTCACCAACTTCGTATAAATCTACTGGGAATGTTAATAAACGGTTTCCTTTTTGGAAAAAATGATTTAAATCAGCAATTACGCCACGAAGAGGCGTTTGTTCGAAAAAATCATCAATTTGTTTTAAATAATTACGAACTGGTGGGCGAGAAGAATCTTTTTTTTCTTCACTCATGGTATTACCTCCTAGAAATCAATTTGCAATATCATATGACAAAAGCGGAGAAAGGTGAGTGCCTAGTTTTCATGTTTTCATAAAAAAATGTTAAAAATGTGAAATGGAGTGAGTTTTTTATAGTTTTTGGTCGCCATATTCAGTTGATTATGCTAGTATAAATAGGGTTGATATAGTAGTATTGAGACAGAATGAAAACTGAAAGAGGGTAAGAAGTATGTGTGGTTTTGTAGGATGTTTATGTGAAAACCCTAGAGAGTTTTCAGAAACAGAAAAACATCAATTTGAAAATATGAACACGATGATTTTCCACCGCGGTCCAGATGACGAAGGATATTTTCGTGATGAACATGTACAATTTGGCTTCCGCCGTTTAAGTATCATTGACTTAGAGGCAGGACATCAGCCGTTAACTTATGAAAATGATCGATATGTAATTATTTTTAATGGTGAAATTTACAATTATGTAGAACTACGTGAAATGTTACTTGAAAAAGGTGCAACTTTTGCTACACAATCTGATACAGAAGTTATCATTGCATTGTATGCACATATGAAAGAAAAATGTGTAGACTACCTTCGTGGTATGTTCGCATTTATGATTTGGGATCGTGAAGAAAAGACACTTTTCGGTGCACGTGACCACTTCGGTATTAAGCCTTTATACATCGCACAACAAGGTGATACTACATTCTTCGCATCTGAGAAGAAAAGTATTATGCATGTAATGGAAGACAAAGGGGTAAACCCAAAGTCACTACAACACTACTTTACGTACCAATATGGTCCAGAGCCAGAAACATTAACAATTGATGTTAACAAAATTGAGCCTGGTCATTACTTCGTAAAAGAAATCGGTAAAGAGATGGAAATCCATCGCTACTGGAATCCTTATTTCAACGCTTCAAGCGCAACGAAAGAGGAGCATATCCAAGCAATTCGTGATGTATTATACGATTCTGTAAAAGTACATATGCGTAGTGATGTACCAGTAGGTTCTTTCTTATCTGGTGGTATCGATTCATCTATTATTGCTTCTATCGCAAGAGAAATGAATCCAAATCTATTAACATTCTCTATTGGTTTCGAACAACGCGGTTTCAGTGAAGTTGATGTTGCGAAAGAAACTGCTGAGAAATTAGGAGTTAAAAACCATAACGTATTCATTACAGCGCAAGAATTTATGGATGAGTTCCCAAAAATCATTTGGCATATGGATGATCCTTTAGCGGATCCAGCAGCTGTACCATTGTATTTCGTTGCGAAAGAAGCGCGTAAACATGTAACGGTTGTTCTTTCTGGTGAAGGTGCAGACGAGCTATTTGGTGGATATAACATTTATCGTGAGCCAAACTCGTTAAAAATGTTCTCTTACATTCCTAGCCCAGGAAAGAGTGTTCTAAAGGCATTAAGTGGTGCTCTTAAAGAAGGGTTTAAAGGAAAAAGCTTCTTAGAGCGTGGATGTACGCCAATCGAAGAGCGTTACTATGGAAATGCGAAAATCTTCCGTGAAGAAGAGAAAGCTGAATTAATGAAGTATTACGATGAAAGTGTTAACTATATGGATATCACGAAACCATTGTATAACGAAATTAAAGATTATGATGATGTAAGTAAAATGCAGTACATTGATATGTTCACATGGTTACGCGGCGATATTTTATTAAAAGCTGATAAAATGACGATGGCAAATTCATTAGAACTTCGTGTACCGTTCTTAGATAAAGAAGTATTTGACGTTGCATCTAAAATTCCGACAGAATTTAAAATTGCAAACGGAACAACGAAAGCTATATTACGTGAAGCTGCTCGTGGAATTGTTCCGGATCACGTGTTAGATCGTAAAAAGCTTGGATTCCCAGTACCAATTCGTCACTGGTTAAAAGATGAAATGCACGATTGGGCTGTAAATATTATTAAAGAAAGCAAAACTGAGCATTTAATCGAAAAACAGTATGTATTAAACTTACTGGAAGCACATTGTGCAGATAAAGGCGATTATAGCCGTAAAATTTGGACTGTACTTGCGTTTATGGTATGGCATCAAATTTATGTTGAGCATAAATACGATACGAATAAGTTCCACGAAGAAACAAAGCGTGCGTATAGCTTAGTTTAATAAAAAACCTTAAGGTCGCATTCGATCTTAAGGTTTTTTTCATAAATTGCATTTATTATTGATACAATAATAGTAAAAGGATGGACAACATATGATTACGTTTGAGAAAGTAAATACAGAAAATGAAAGCGCTGTAAAAGAAATGTTTCACTCACACAGCTTAGATGAGAAAAAGGTTCAGTATTGTGTAAAGGCTGATGATACATATATTGGTGTAATAGATTATAGCGTTCAAGAAGAGAGTGCTATTTTGTCACAGTTAATTATTCATTTTGATTATCAAGGTTATGGATACGGGACAAATACGTATTTTACATTTGAAGAAATGATGAAACAGAGAAATGTGAAAGAAATAAAAGTATTGCAAGAAATGTTTACGGAACAAGCTAAGTCTTTCATAGAGGGATCTGGTTTTATTGAGGAAAATGGGATATATGTAAAGAAAATATAGTGAATATTGATTAGGTGATGATATGAATATAAGGTAGGTGGACGTATGACGATAACTTCTGGTCTTGTATTAGTTGGAGGTTGTTTTATAGTAGCAGAACTATGCCAGACTTTTATTCGGAAAAGAATGTATAAGAAGAGAAGACCATATGAATTACAATATATACCCGTGTTTGTAATTTTGTTTTGTATGCTATTTGTATTGCAAAACATAACGTATTTCCCACCTCTTTTGAACATCTTTTTGAAGTTTGGGTTGCTATATAGCGGCGGTGGGATATTTCTTTTACTTCTTTTATTTTGTATACGTTACATCCATTATCAATCGTATATATTCATTTTAAATTGGCTAAAGCAAAGCGATAGAAACCGCCTTACATAAGGGGGTTTTTTTATTTGTACTTGTAACGGAACTTGTACAATTAACATAAAATAGGACGAGTAGGAATGAAAGCTTATTACAATAAAGAAAGGAATGAAAAAGATATATGAAACTTGTTATAGACGCAGGGCATGGTGGATATGATTCTGGTGCTGTTGGTAATGGGTTAGTGGAAAAAGAGTTAACACTTCAAATTGCTAGACGTGTGCGAGATATTTTATCTGCAAATTATCCAATCAATATTAAAATGACACGTGATAGTGATGTGTTTATCTCTTTATCAGAACGTGCTAATATTGCTAATTCATTTGGTGCAGATTATTTTATCTCATTTCACATTAATAGTGGCGGTGGAACTGGATTTGAAAGTTATATTTACAACGCGCTATCTAATAGTAGTTCCGCATATGAAAAGCAACAAAAGATGCATGCAGCAGTCAATCCTGTATTAACAAAATACGGTCTTCGTGACCGAGGAGCCAAAAAAGCAAATTATGCGGTACTAAGAGAGACTGCAATGGATGCAATTTTAACTGAGACTGCTTTTATTGATACAACGTTTGATGCTAATTTATTGAAAAACCCACAATTTATTGAAGATTTAAGTCAAGCATATGCAAACGGAATAGCAGCTATTTTTGGAGTAGCTCCAAATCCGAATCCTCCAAATCCACAACCTCCAAATCCTCAGCCAACACCACAAACGAAGGGGGTTGCTTATATCCTTGGGAAAAATGTGAATTTAAGAAGTGGTCCATCAACGTCTTCTTCGGTTATTCGTCAACTAAACGCCCCAGAATCGTATGTCGTATATCAGGAAAGTAACGGATGGTTAGACTTAGGAAATGGACAATGGGTGTATAATGACCCTTCGTACATTAATTTTGTAAAGACGAGCAATAGCGATGGAAGTGCAATTGGTGTCGCATATATACAAGGAACGAATGTGAATTTAAGAAGTGGTCCATCAACATCTTCTTCAGTTATTCGTAAATTAAATAATCTAGAATCTTATTTAGTATATATTAATCAAAACGGTTGGTTGAACCTTGGTGGAAATCAATGGGTGTATAATGATCCATCATATATTAAATATAATCAATATTAGGAAATGAGTTTATAATGTAATATGAATGCGTATTTATGTATAACGTAGATACGCATTTTAAGAACGTTTATTATTTTCATACTTATACACTTTATTTTAAAAATAAACATTTGAATAGCGGATAGAATCTAAAATGTATATTACATACATTGACAATGTATGTAATATACATTAATCTTTAATTGTTAATGATAATCGATTTCATCTAGGGAGGACATATGGTACATAGCAAAAAAATATTTATGTTCTGCATTATGATACTTATGGTAATAATCGCAGGGTGTAGCAAAGAAGAGAAAAAAGAAAATGATACATCGGCTAAAGCAAAAGATTCGTATACTGTAAAGCATGCAATGGGTGAAACAACAGTAAATGGTACACCTAAAAAAGTAGTTGTTTTAACAAATGAGGGTGCGGAGGCGCTTTTAGCTGTCGGAGTAACACCAGTTGGAACTACAAAACCACGTGCTGGTGATGAATGGTATCCTCATTTAGCGAAAGATTTAAAAGATACGAAAGTTGTAGGTACTGAGCGTGATATTAATTTAGAGGCAGTTATGAAGCTTAAGCCAGATTTAATTATCGGGAATAAAATGCGTCATGAAAAAATATATGAGCAATTGAACGAAATAGCGCCAACTGTGTACGCTGAAACATTGCGCGGGGATTGGAAAGAAAACTTTACACTCTATACAAAAGCTGTAAATAAAGAAAAAGAAGGGCAAAAGGCTCTTGAAGATTATAAAAAGCGTATTGAAGGAATGAAAGAGAGGTTAGGAGATAAATTGAATTCTAAAGTTTCTATTATTCGCTTCGTACCAGGTGACGTTCGTATTTATCAGAAAAACTCATTCTCAGGTGCTGTTTTAAATGATATTGGATTTAAGCGACCACCACTACAAGATAAAGATGAGTTTGCGATAAAAGGAATTACAAAAGAGCAAATTCCGAATATGGATGGGGACTACATATTCTACTTCACATCTGATAAAGATGCAGATAAGAATAACGAAGGAACCACGTTAGCAAAAGAATGGACAGAAGACCCACTCTTTAAGCAGCTGCAGGCTTCTAAAGACAATAAAGTATTCCAAGCGGATGAAGTAATTTGGAATACAGCAGGCGGTATTAAAGCTGCAAACTTAATGCTAGATGATATTGAAAAATATTTTTTGAAATAAATGAATGGTTGAGTGCATCACTTTAAATAGGTGATGTACTTTTTTTGTTTAGTTAAATACAGAAAATTCCTTCTTTTGAGTGTGGATAAGTTGTACAATAAAACCAATCATGGAATAAAGGAGTGGAAAGGAATGAAAGCTACTCATAAAGATTGGATTTTGTTTAACGGAAGAATTGTGAATACGAAGGAAGAACAGCCGATGGTTGCGTTGGAAGAGCGAGGACTCCAATTTGGTGATGGCATATATGAAGTATTTAGGCTATACGATGGGAAGCCTCATTTATTAGACTTACATTTGGAACGCTTTTTTAAATCTATGAGGGAAATAAATATTGTTCCGCCGTTTACAAAGGAAGATTTAGTTGAAGAACTTCATCAAATGATTGAAAGAAATCAATTTCAAGAGGATGGGAATGTGTATCTTCAAATATCACGTGGAGCTCAAGCTCGAAATCATGTGTATGAAAAAGATTTACAGCCAACATATTTTGCGAATATTGTTTTGTTTCCAAGACCTACCGCTACTATGGAACAAGGAATAAAGGTTACTGTAGAAGAGGATATACGCTGGAAGTTCTGTCATATAAAATCTTTAAACCTTCTACCTAATATCATGATTAAAAATAAAATAAACGAGCAAGGGTATCAAGAAGCGATATTAGTACGAGATGGAGTTGTAACAGAAGGGTGTCATTCGAATTTCTTTATGGTGAAAAATAATAAATTAATTACACATCCGGCCGATAATTTCATTCTACACGGCATTACTCGTCACTACGTTATTACATTAGCGAAAGCTTTACATATTGAAGTAGAAGAGCGTGAATTCTCATTGCAAGAAGTATACGAGGCTGACGAATGTTTCTTTACAGCGACACCACTTGAAATATTCCCTGTTGTTCAAATTGGTGATGAGAAGTTTGGAAGTGGCGAAAGAGGACCAATTACGAAAAAACTACAAGCTGCATATGAAGAAAGTATTAGTTTGTTTAAAGTGACAAATTGATAATGAGGGAAAAAGCTGGTATTCCCCCAGCTTTTTTTCATGATATAATTCAACCATAGGACAAGTTTTGAAAACGCTGTAAAAAGGGGATTTAATATATGAATTATGAAGATTTTAAAGAAGTAATTCACGGTAGACGAAGTGTTAGAAAGTTTACAGAACAAGAAGTATCCACTAGTGATATAAAAGAAATTATTGATTGTGCTCGTTATGCACCGAGTGATACGAACTCACAAACGTGGGAGTTCTTGGTCATTATGAACCGAGAGAAAATTAAAGAAATTGAACAAATGACATGGGATGCATTACATAAACTTGCGGCAAAAGCAGCAGAAAATGGAGAAGAGAAAGCAGGGAAATTACTTACACGTTCTTTCGGTCCATATGCGACAGCTTTCTCTGAGGCGCCAGTATTAATCGTATGTTTGGCAACACCATATGAATCAAAGTTTCGTGAAAAGATATTTGATCCAATTGCCTTCGTTCCTGATTCAGTATGGGAAGAGGAAGGAATTAAGAGTAGCTGTTTAGCAGCACAAAACTTAATGTTGGCTGCACATGCGAGAGGACTGGGTACTTGTCCAATGACAGGACCTGTATTATTAGCTCAAGATGAACTGCGACAATATTTACAAATTGAGCCTCAAAAACAAATTAATATGGTAATTTCACTCGGGTTTCCGAAAGATAAGCCGAAGAAACTTCCAAGAAAAGAAGTAGATGAGATTACAACATTTATTTTCTAAATGTTATGTAGAAAAGACATTGAAATGATTAAAATTAGGTAATGAGTTATAGGATAGTTAGTCTATTATGTAGGCTGATTATCCTTTTGTATTTCCGTTTATAGCGTTGTAATGATGAGAATCAAAAAAAATATATACGTTATACATCAAATCATAAAATGTTAGTTCGTAATTCGATATTCTCGGGATTTATTTTCTTCATTGTATTTACTTTATTAACATATTTACTTTATTAACATATTTACTTTCTGGAGAAGCAATTACCATGAAGGGTTTTACTATAAATGGTATAGGCGGAGTGTTTTTTTATTTAAATTATCTTTATTGATGTAGCGATTAATCTGATTATATTTTTTTAATAATCAGTATCAGCTATATAATCATTAGGTTAAACTTCTATAATGCTTTCAGAATGAAAACGTGATGTTTTTTATGGTAACCAAGTTTATTTTTATCGTTTTGGGGTAACTCGTTCTTGTTAGGTTGAGGGGTATGTGGCGGTACCCCATCGCCATCAAGTTAAAAAACTAATTATCCCCCAAAACGAAAAAAACGAGCTGAATTCACATAAATAACTGTAGAGAGATAAAAATTTCGTTATGGGGGTACTTTAAAATCTTAGTTTGACGAGCATGTGGTGCTACCCCATTGCCAAAATGAAAAAAACTTTTAAAATGGCTTCCTCTGTATTTATGACTCTATTACTTCTGCTAAGCTTTACAACAGGAGCTTTTGCTGATAGAACCTTATTATTAATGATTTACCTAAGGTGCCATACTGTTATGGCGTAGGAGCATATGAGGGCGTTGTGGCACATAGTACTGCGACTCCTGAAGCTCCGGTCATTAATATTCAAAAATATGAAACTCGTACATGGCGAAGCACATTCGTTCACTTTGCAGTGGATTGGAATGGGACGATTCAGATTGAGGATGCAAAGTATATTGCTTACGGGCGGTGGCACTACTGCTAATAAACGATTTGTTCATGTTGAATTATGTGAAACTGCAGATTACACAAAATTCAAACACAGCTATGATAAATATGTTAAATTACTGTCTAAAATTTTACGTGATCGTGGTTTATCTGTAGAAAAAGGATTGTGGACGCATAGCGATGTAACGCATCATCTTGGCGGTACAGATCATGAAGACCCGATTGATTACTTAAAATCTCATGGTGTGTCAGAAGCTCAGTTTAGATCAGATGTAAAACGAGCATACAATAATTCTAGTGTGGATGTTTCTGTAACAGATGGTATTGCTTATATTGAAGGCTACAACGTGAACTTACGTAAAGGCCCTAGTACAAGCTATTCTAAGATTCGTCAGCTAAATAAACCAGAATCGTATGTTGTATGGGGTGAAAAGGATGGTTGGTTAAATCTTGGTTGAGGGCAATGGATTAAGAACGATCCATCTTATGTGAAATTTAGCAAGAAAAGCACAGTAGATTCTTCTATTGTAGGTAAGCGCGTTGTTTCTAAAGTTAATGACCTACGATGCTATCATGCTTCATCTTGGTATGATAAATATGTTGCTGGTTCTGTAGATGCAGGATTAGGATTTATAATTGATGCGAAGATAAGTGTAAATGATTCGTATCAATATAAAGTGCATAATAGTCATGGGCAAGTTTTCTATATTACGGCTATTGATACGTATGTGAATGTGCGTTAATTTAACGAAAAGGACCACCTATTATAGGCGGCCTTTTTCGTGCTGTATGTAACATCATTTAATTGTTATATTTTTCGGTTTTCAATTTTGTGTGTTCATTTAACCAAATATCTATTAGATTTCTTAATGTAATAGTTTCTATTTCAAGAGGGATTTCGATTTCATCCTCATCATACTTATTAAATATAACAGTTTTATCTCTTCGAACATCTGCCCCAAAAATATTCGCACTTATTTTTTCATAATCACTTTTTTCATTTAAAACTTTATCTACAGTTTCTGCTATCCAATCACCGAATTCAGATACCTCTACATTTAAAAAAGCTTCTAAAATATCGAATTCCTTTGGCAGTCTAATAACTAAACTTCCTGTACTAAGTAACTCAAATTTGTAATCCATATTATTTTCTCCCTTAAAAATTAAATTATCGACCTTGTCTTGGAAATGCAGAAATAATTTTACCATTACCAGCTAAAAACAAACGAATGGGTAGGCCGTCTATCCCTACTCCATCATAGATATTAGTATTACCACCCATGTGAATTTTATTGCTGTATGCCTCGTTTATATTGTCTACGATTTGTTGTGGATGCCAATCTTTAGGGAAAAAGGTAGAATAGCCACCATTCGCCGCCTTAGGAATCCCATTCACTTCCACTTGGGCTTTGTATGCCCCATAATCATTAATTCTACGATCTGTGCCGGGAATTATTCTTCCGTGAGTATTCTCTAAAAACTCTGAGTGATACCCCATTGCTTCGCCTCTCCGGGTTATTTCCCCTTCAAGGATATGTTTAAGTGAGTTTGACCGGAAATTCTCAGTTTCTTGTAAACTAGATATGATTTCGCTAGTAGAGAGTGATGAAGTATGATTTTCATTAACAGGATTATTTCCGCTAGAACCAGACTCGTCTTTAGCAAACTGATGAGTCGATAGTTTTTCTTCAGCTTTTCTAAAATCAGGTGTATCAAATGCAGAGCGTATATTATTTCCGCCAGCTAAAGCAAACTCATTGTGATTACGATTGAATAAGGACGCAGCGTCTTGCAAGCTTTGATTAGCGGTTCGTGAAATCTCAGATAATTTTGTGCCAGGTTTCAACATTGCGATTTTATCCACGCCTTTTGTTCCTACGAATAGTTGTCCAACAGCCAATATAGTATGACCAGTCGCGCTTCCATACCATTCTGCACTACTATACGAGTTACCATTGGTAACATCACGATTCCAAGAATCAGAAATTGTTTGTTTTATCGCATTGAACGTATCGACTGGGTGAGAAACGACTTCAATCGTGTTATTAAATGTGTCAATCGGATGGATAACTGCATCTGCAAGTCCTAATAATTCATCACCTATAGCGTCGCCTATTCCCTTTTTAAAGTGATCAGGGACACCTAATCCAGCTTTTTCAAAAGTAGATTCAATTTCATCATCTATAGCGTCTTTTATTTTATTCACATCTTTATACGCTGCATTGATACCATGTTTAAATTTATCATATAAAGACTCATCTGAATTTTTTACTTTACTAAGATCTTCATAAGTTTCTTTGAGACCATGCCAAACTTTGTCACGTAAAGATTCATCTTTTTTCTCACTATTTAACGGACCACACATTGCTCCTTCTTCAAGATTTTCGTCATATGAAGCATCTGCAGTACGGAATTTTTCGGCAATTCGTTTCAAATCCTCTTCCACTTTTATAATCGAATTGATAGATGTAAAAGCTTTTGATCTTGCATCATTGAACATTTGAATGAATTGTTGATTAGAGGCACCAATCCATTGAAAACAGAATTATATTTTCTTATCTTCACTAAGGATCCCCCACATTTTTTTCTCCAATTATATCACATTTAATATTTACAATATTTATCTTAACGTACAGAATCCGCGTTATGTTGGTGCTATCCCAATAAAAAAGGTGTGGACATATTGTACATGTATAATATGTCCACACCTTTGGTTTTATTGTCTTTGAGGTACATTACCTAAATATAATTTAAACAATGTCTTTTTATTTTGAATGGATATTTTTTTAGTGAATTGGGCTAAAATGATGAATAGATTGGAATTACTAATTATTTCTTTAAAAAAATTAATGTTCTTAAAATGAAAGTATGGTACAGTAATCGTGAGCTAGCTAATATTTGTTCATGAAAGTGTTAAAAACTAGTTTTAAAATCAAGAAGTTATTTTTGTATAATAAATTATAATGAAATAACAGGGGGAATGAATTTTGAAGAAATTCATAATCGCTGGATTGTCTGTATTGTTATTAGTAGGCTGTGGTACTCCAAAGGAAAAAGAGGATGCACAGTCAAACCAGGAAGAACAAGTTGTAAATGCAAGTGATGAGAATATGGTCGTATTTCCTGAAGGAGCAGTGCCAATCGGAGAAGGGAAAGTAAAAGTAACTACTCCAGATGGTACTTCTGAAAATGGCAATATACCAACTGTATTCATAAAAAAGGATACTTTAATTCAGCAAGTCGAATTAGAACTTTCCAATTTTCAAAACGATAAAGAAACATTTGTATTTGTAGATCAAATATTTGCAGATAAACATCAAGTAACTAGTACAACACAGACAACAGTACAATTAAAAGAAAAGACGCTTGAGACAGGTAGTCATACGATTACCGCAGCTCAGTTTGAAAACAATGATCCAAAAGGAAAAGTCATTAGCTTGAATCAAGCGACATTTGAAACGAAACCTGCGTCTTAATATGGAAAAAAGTACATTACTCAAAAGTAGTGTACTTTTTAGTTTGGATTGAATTATGTCATTGAGAATAATTTGTTTCACTTTCTAGTACGAATGAATAGAAAGAACTTATTCTTTACTATCATGTAAGAGGAAGGAATTGAAAGTTTGAAACGAGTTATTCGTATTTTCTTATTTATTATAATGTTTTCGGTCATTTGGTTTACTTTACAAGAGGCGGTTGAAGTTACGCTCAATTATCACATTCATGACTTGTTAATTGGAGCTGTATGTTTTGTCATTGTGTATCGGTTTTATCCCGCCTTAACGGACAATAAGAACCCCACTTGAAAATTCGGCACATGCGAGGAAGTTAGGTGGGAGATCAACTTGCCCGTAAAAGCCCGATTGGTGAAGGATAATACCGCCCTATGATTAAAGTTACGCTTTATGATAAACTCGGATTAAGGTAAGTATTGAGTTGGAAATGTAGGGATTTCATTTGAAATGTCGAATAGTACATACGATGTCGTAATAACAAATTTTCTATTGTTTACTGTGAAACAGAAGAAGGAGAGATTGTAGTTATGAAAAGAGCTCTTATAAATATTGATTATACATATGATTTTGTAGCTGAAAAAGGTGCTTTAACATGCGGGAAACCAGGTCAAGAAATTGAGAAGGAACTTGTAAGTGTAACGAAACAATTTATTGAAAAAGGTGATTACGTAGTATTTGCGATCGATAAACATGAAGACAATGATGTATATCATCCAGAAGCGAAATTGTTTCCACCTCATAATATAGCAGGTACAAATGGAAGAGACTTATTTGGTGAATTACAAGATGTATGCGAGAAATATAAAAATGCAGAGAATGTATACTATATGGACAAAACACGTTACAGTGCTTTTGCAGGAACGGATCTAGAAATGAAGCTAAGAGAAAGAGGAATAGGGGAAGTGCATCTTGTAGGTGTATGTACAGATATTTGCGTCCTTCATACAGCAGTAGATGCTTATAACAAAGGGTTTCAAATTGTGGTTTATGAAAAAGCAGTAGCATCTTTTAATGTGCAAGGGCATGAATATGCACTTGGACATTTTAAATCTTGTTTAAATGCAGAAGTGAAGTGAAAAAAAGAGGCCTTCAAAAGGTCTCTTTTTCACATTTAAATAGAGAGGACTTGCTGTTGAATTAACTTTTTAATGAACGGGCTAATCTTTTCTGGTAGCCCATTTAAATCAAAAAATTGTACATGTAATGATTCAGCTTCGTCTGCTTTTAACGAGGTGAGTATTGCGGACTTAAAAGAAAGTCATTTATAAAAAATTCTATTGTAATATCCCTTTAGAGGATTAAAAAGGGTTATAGTAAATAGAAAAGAACATCTGAAGTTGAAAGATTGATTAAAGAGTTATATTGTTGAAGATGAACAATGAATACAAATACATATAGTTAAGAAAGTACGATTTAAGATCAGGATAAAAGATGTTTCGAAAACAAGTTTTGAGATAATCAATAAGTATTTACAATAGATTAGCTCTGCATGAAATTTTCATTAGTAAGGAAGTGGATGGATGAGTTTATTAACGTATACTGAAGAGTTTTTTAATTATGTAAGGGAATTTTTACTTTTACGGTTTTTACTATTTGCTTTAGTTCTTATCATTATTTCTTTTGTTATAAATCGCATTATTGATTGGTTTTTTAGAAAATCAAGCTTTTTTGATGAAGAGGTAGAGCAGACAATTCAAAGTGTAATTCGATCTATTTTTAGGTATATCATTATCATCAGTCTTATCATATATTTAATTAGTCAATTTGTAGATATAAAAAGTATTATTGCAGGTGCAGGGATAGCGGGAGTTGTCATCGGTTTTGCTGCACAACAGATGCTAAAAGATGTAATATTAGGCTTTGCAAGATTAGCGGACAAAGAGTTCCGTGTTGGCGATTTTGTTACTTTTAACGGAACAAATTCAGGAACCATTGAGGAAATTAGTGTTCGTTTTATGCAAATTCGTGAATGGTCAGGAAAACTCCTTACCATACCACACGGAGAGATTAGAACGATACAAAATTTTAATAAAGGATGGATGCGAGTTATTGAACGCATCACAGTAAGTTATCAGGAAGATCCTACAAGAGTTAAGGAATTGTTAGAGGAAGTGTGTGTTATTTGTAATGAAAAATTGGATCAAGGTCTTTATAGAGTAGATGATGAAGCTGTTGAACCATTTAAATATGTTGGAGTTACAGACTTAAATCCTAACCTTAAATATGTTGGATATGAATTTTGTATTACAGGTTTGATTAAACCGGAAGATTATTTTGAAACTTCTAGACAAGTAAGATTTGAATTAATGTCTATTTTCCATAAAAATCAAGTGCAAATGCCAGCAGCGAATATGTTCGTTAACACTGAAAGTTTACAGAATATCCATGTGGGACAATCTTTATCAGACAGTTAATGAAAACTAGCTAATTTCTGTTTTGGTTTAAAATTTAGATTTGCAAATCAGTAGATTTGAATGAACTGTATGGGATATCTCCTGAAAAAGAGCTGAAGGAATTCGGTTCTTTTTTGTTTGTAGTATTTTGAAATTTCTTAATGTTATAATGGTAGTTGGTGATGAGAATGAACATAGATGAAAAAGAGATGCATCGTTTAGAGGCATTAAAAGAAATTGCTGAGTTACTAAATGAAGCAACAAACTTACAGGAAATGTTAGGAAAAGTGTTACATACATTATTACAAGTTATGAATTTACAAACAGGGTGGATATTCTTTATTGATGAAAGTGGAAAGCATCGTATGCTTGTAGACCAAAACTTACCCCCAGCTCTTACGTGGCAGGAAAAGAAGCCGATGTGTGAAGGCGATTGTTGGTGTGTAGAACGTTTTGTGAATGGAAGATTGGAAAAAGCGACAAATATTATTGAATGTAAACGAATAGAGGATGCGATTGAATGTAATTGGGGCGAGACAGAAGATGTTACACATCATGCGACAATCCCGCTAAGATCTGGATCAGAGAAATTTGGTCTATTAAATGTAGCCTCGCCTCATAAAACACATTTTTCCGAGGAGGAGTTAGCGTTATTAGAAGCGATTGCATTTCAAATTGGAACGACAATACAACGTATTCAATTAGTTGAGAAAGAACGAAAATATGTAGTTGTAGCTGAAAGGAATCGATTGGCTCGTGATTTACATGATTCTGTTAAACAATTGTTATTTTCAATTATGCTAACAGCGAAAGGGACTCTAAATATGACGAAGGATAGAGACTTGCAAGAGATGTTAAGTTATATTGGAGAATTATCACAGGAAGCATTACAAGAGATGACACTTTTGATTTGGCAATTAAGGCCTGAAGGATTAGAGAAAGGTTTAGCAGAAGCGATTCAAAATTACGGAAAACTGTTAGGGATTCAAGTGGAAGTTCGAATTGATGGAATGGTTTTAATTGAAGATGAAATAGAAGAAGTTTTATGGCGTATAAGCCAAGAGGCATTACATAATTGTAAAAAACATGCCTCATGTGAAAAAGTATGTGTTCATTTAAGGATAGAAAATAATAAGTTGCATTTTTACATAGAAGATAACGGAATAGGATTTATACAGGATCAAGTAAGAGAGTCAGCACTTGGTTTGAAAAGCATGAAAGAACGAATTGAATTAATGAGGGGAATTTTTCGAATAAAAGCAGAACCGGAAAAGGGGACAAAGATAGAAATTCAATTACCGGTTTGAGAGGGAGAACGTCAGTGAAAATTAAATTATTACTTGTAGAAGATCATCATATCGTTCGAAGGGGACTCGTATTCTTTTTGAAGACGAGAGAAGAATTTGAAATTATTGGGGAAGCAGCAAATGGTGAAGAAGCATTAACATTCGTCCAAACAGAAAGGCCAGATGTAGTATTAATGGATTTATCAATGCCGAAAATGGATGGTATTGAAGCGACAAAACGTATAAAACAATACGATGAGACAATAAAAATTCTTATGCTCAGTAGTTTTTCAGAACAAGATTACGTTTTACCAGCATTAGAAGCTGGGGCAGATGGTTATCAATTAAAAGAAGTGCAGCCAGATCAACTTGTTGCGTCAATCGTTGCGGTATATCAAGGAAACGCAAATTTTCACCCGAAAGTAACACCAGCACTGTTAGGACGATCAGCAGTCAAGAAAGAAAAAGAGAATCCTTTTTCTATGTTAACTAAAAGGGAGCAAGAAGTACTTCGTGAAATTGCGAAAGGAAGAAGCAATAAGGAGATTGCAGCAGAACTTCATATTACAGAACAAACTGTGAAAACACACGTTTCTAACGTATTGGCTAAATTGGAAGTAGATGATCGTACACAAGCTGCCTTATACGCAGTAAAGCATGGGGAAAACTAGAAATAAGTATGAATAATTGTGTCATATGCTACGGAAGAATACATATGAGAAATTAAAATGTATAGAGATGCCGAATAAAGGTTTTTCTTCTTTCAATAATTAGGTACAATAAAGTGAAACTTTAATCAGTGGGGGGCCATCCCCGCTGATTATTAGTTGAACCAATCGGGTTTTTACGGGCAGTTGATCTCCCACCTAACTCCCTTGCATTCATCGAATTTTGAGGTGGGAGTCTTACTGCCCGTTAATACGGGATAAAGCTACTATGGAAGGGGAAGATACGCTATGCCTGGTACAAAAAGTGGGATTGGAAAGATTCAGGCTTCGTTAAATGGTTTATCACCGAAATTACGAAGTATTGCCGAACATATTTTGAAACATCCACAAGATGTTGTACATAAATCGATTACGGAATTAGCGGAAGTTACGAATAGTTCCGAAGCAACGATATTCCGCTTATGCAAACACTTAGGTTTTCAAGGGTTCCAAGACTTGAAAATTACATTAGCTCGTGAGATTGTACATACCCCGATGCAAAATATTCATGAGGAAGTATCGGTAGAAGATAATATTGTCACTGTTGCTAAAAAAGTTTTTCATTCACATATTACAGGACTGCAAGATACATTACATTTGTTAAACGATAACGCGTTGGAACAGGCAGTAAGTGCGCTGAATGAAGCGAAACGAATTGAGTTTTATGGAAATGGTGGTTCAGGTATTATTGCGATGGATGCTTATCATAAGTTTATGAGAACGGGTATTTCTTGTATTGCTCATACGGATTCACATTTTCAAATTATGGGAGCTGGCTTGCTGACAAAAGAAGCGGTGGTCATTGCAATTTCTCATTCGGGCAGTAATAAAGGTTTACTTGAAGCGTTAGAAGTAGCGAAAGCAAGAGGGGCCAAAATTATTGCGATTACGAGCTATCAAAAATCGGCATTAAGCCAACTTGCTCATATAACATTATATACTTCGACGCGTGAGACGGAATTTCGTACAGAAGCAAGTTCGTCACGATTAGCGCAGCTTAGTTTATTAGATACTTTGTATGTGGGATTGTCATTGCAGCGACAAGAGGAAACACTACAAAATTTACAAAGTATACGTGAAACTATTTCGATGAAGCGAATATAAAAAGCTCTTCAAATGAAGAGCTTTTTATATTGGCGAGTAGTCTGTTGATATACCCTCTAGATCTACTTGTTCTAAGTGTCTATAGAAATATGCCAATTACCTATAATAATAATCTCTCATCTTTTAGACCCTTCATTTTTTAAACCTCGATATTTTGCATATGAAATTTAACAAGTAGCTTGATACATCAAAATACGTATTGGGTAATAATTCAAATATTGTTCAATATTTTACAATAAGCTTATGAAATTCCATGTTATGATGAACCTGTAATGATGATTGAACACTTAAATTTGGTACAATAATTAGCCAAAATAGTGAGGACAGTAGTTGTGAGATAAACTCATTAAAACTCTAAAACACTAAAGGGGAGATCACATATGAAAGCAGTAGTAGTTAATAAAAACAGTAAAGCAAATATTGAAGTTATTGAAAAAGAATTACGTCCGTTACACTCGGGTGAAGCGCTAGTAGATGTAGAGTATTGTGGAGTTTGCCACACTGATTTACACGTTGCGAATCATGATTTTGGAAACACCGATGGCCGCATCCTTGGTCATGAGGGTGTAGGTATTGTTACTAAAATTGCTGATGATGTTACTTCACTAAAGATAGGTGACCGTGTAAGTATTGCATGGATGTTCCAATCTTGTGGACGTTGTGAATATTGCGTAACGGGGAGAGAAACATTCTGCCGTGAAGTGAAAAATGCTGGTTATTCAGTAGATGGTGGTATGGCTGAACAATGTATTGTTACAGCTGATTATGCGGTGAAGGTACCAGAAGGATTAGATCCTGCTCAAGCATCATCAATCACATGTGCGGGCGTAACTACATATAAAGCTATAAAAGTATCAGACATTAAACCTGGTCAACCTATCGTAATCTATGGTTGTGGTGGATTAGGTAACCTAGCTATTCAATATGCTAAAAACGTATTTGGTGCAAAGGTAATTGCAGTAGATATCAATGACGACAAATTAGCCTTAGCAAAAGAAGTTGGTGCTGATATGACTATCAATCCGATTTCTCAAGGTCCTGCTGATAAAATTGTTCAAGAGGAGTTTGATGGTGCTTATGCTGCTGTAGTAACAGCAGTTTCTAAAGTAGCATTCAACTCAGCAGTTGATGCAGTACGTGCTTGCGGTAAAGTAGTTGCGGTAGGTTTACCAGTAGAAACTATGGATTTAAACATTCCACGACTTGTATTAGACGGAATTGAAGTAGTTGGTTCTCTAGTTGGTACTCGTAAGGATCTGGAGGAGGCATTTATGTTCGGCGCAGAAGGAAAAGTAGTGCCGGTTGTTCAAACGTGTTCTCTAGATAAAGTACAAAATGTATTCGAAGAAATGGAACAAGGTAGAATTCAAGGGCGTATGGTAATCGATTTTAAACAGCATAATTGTGAGTGTAAATAATTCATTTTAAATATAAAAAGCATGAGTCTAGCAAAGGACATTTAAAAAAGTTAGACGGCATAAAAAAGATGATCCCTCGTATTCAATAGAGATCATCTTTTTTATATTCTACTAATATCAATGCCAATTAATACTTGATTGATGAGACATGATTAAAGGTTCACTTTATCTGCAAACGAAAAAGAATCTTTACTTTTAACAAATTTTTTATGATTTGGAACGGTTTGAATTGCTACAACTTGCGAATCTCTTGCTTTCAGTGCATCTTGAATCCCGATTGTCATAAGCTTAATAAATAGAATCGTAATAAAGAATGAAACGAGAGTATACAAAATAATCCACCATGAAATATTCATTTCATAACGATTTAATCCAATAAGGCCTGCCCAATCATTCGATAGAGAAACAGGTTTGAGTACTCCGTCATAGAGTTCACGCATTTGTATCCCACCAATTACAATATCAAGCAACGCTAAATGGATAACGAGTATGAGTGTTTGGACGATATGTTCCATAAATAACACAAATAAGCGATCAAGTAATAAGACTCGTAAGTGTTTTTTGATAATATGAAAACGGCTAGCACCCAGTAATTGTGAACTTAAAATGTAATCTCGTTTCATAAATTCATCAACCTCTGAGGAGATATATAAAGAAAGTGTAGGTAGAGCGACGAAAATAAGTACGAGAACTTGATAAAACGCAAATGAAATATTTGGATCTAATCTATCAGCATTTGATATGATTACAATATTAACGGGCGTGATGAGTATAAATGCGATAAATAAAGTAGGAATATAGTAAAAAACTTCTGAGCATGCCTGGAAAAATCTCTTGAATCTTGGAGCGTATAAACTTAAGAGGATTCCTATACATGTTCCGAATAAAATTCGAAAGAAGCTAATTGCCACAGCTAATAAAATGGTGAATTTTGCTCCTTCTACAATTTGTAAGAAAACAGACTCTCCAAAACGATCAGATCCAAAAGGCGGCATTAACAATGGCGAAAAGGGGGCCTTTCCAAGTAATTCGTTATTGTCATTGTAAAGTAACTGAGGAGGTTTTGGGATGTTATCTTTAAAGAACCAACTATAAATAAAACTAGCTGAAACAAGTATGAATAGATAAGTAAAGCCGATTAAAAATCGTTTTGATTTCCAAATAGATTTCATAATGCTGCTCCTTTCAATTGCTTTTGCCATCTATTCATCATGAATGAGATTATTTGGAAAATGGCATAAAACGGTAAAATAATCATAACAAGTATGATAAATGCAGCTGGGGGTGAAATAAACGCCTTCTTAAATAAAAATTGAATAATGCCTTCCATATTAAAAACAAATTCTAAAATGAATAAGTTAGAAAGTAAGAAAACAAAAATCGTTTTTAAATGGTGAAAGAAGTGGATAGATATATTTTTGAATAAATGAATGCAAAGTATATAACTTGATGAAAGTCCTTTTCCATATGCAACCTCTACGTAATGTTTTTCATGTTCTTCTTTTATGTATAACACCATCATCCGAAACATTTGTAATGTAGGTAAGACTGCTAAAGATAAAATAGGGAGTAAATAAGCTCGATTTTCATTAAAAGAAATAATGGTGACAGGAGATTCCCCGAATTTCTGAAGTACCCATATGAAAAATATTTGCAAACAAATCATCATCATCATATCAGGGATAGCTTCTAATATGAATACAATTCGGTTTATCCATTTTTTTATATAATCTTTTGCTAAAAAATAAAAAAATGCCATACTAGATGATAGAAAGAGTGCAAGCAAAAAGGCTATAAATAATACAGTAAATGAATATAGGTAAGGTTCTAAAACAGTTGGAAATAATGGTGTTTTTTTGAAACTACCAAATTTCGGGTCTGATCCGATAACCACTAATGATTCAGGGGAGAAAACCTCTTTTAACATAGTAACGATCTGATTAAAAAAGTAAATTGGTTGAAAGGTAAATCCTTGTTGAGTGATAAATAAATAAGGTAAATTTAATAATAGTAAGAGTGATAAAAGAATTGATGAAAGCTTAATTGTGAATTGAGATATTGTATTTAACATTAAATCCCTCCGACATCTTTTTACAACATTATACAATAAAGTTCATATTCTGTTTTGATTTTTCTGAAAAATATAAATACTATTAGATTTTATAGTATGGAACATATATTTACAAGGTAAAAAAGTGATAGTAGGGAGCCACGCCCTATGTCCATCAAGCTAAGAAAACGAGAACTTATATATTATTATCTTTAGGTGGAGGGGAAAGAATGTTTGATAAATTAAAAAGGTTATTTAAAAAAGATAAAGAGAATGATTTAGAAGATGAGAGGTACATTTTGATTTGAAAAAAATTTTCTTCTGATAACTTGATTTATGAAAAAATATTTTATATACTAATTCATGTAAACGGTTTACTAGATCGTATTTTGCTAGAAACGAAGGGAAGGTTCGCATGGAAACAAGGGGGAGAGTAATCGGGGTTGACATCGGTACCACAAGTACGAAAACGGTTGTATTCACTGAAAAAGGAAAAGTCGTTGCTTCACATGCAATTGATTATCCAATTATTCAACCGAACGTCGGATGGGCTGAGCAAGATCCTGATGTAATATGTGC
Source organism: Bacillus cereus group sp. BfR-BA-01523 (assembly GCF_022662615.1). Classification (NCBI taxonomy): domain Bacteria; kingdom Bacillati; phylum Bacillota; class Bacilli; order Caryophanales; family Bacillaceae; genus Bacillus; species Bacillus cereus group sp. BfR-BA-01523. The sequence goes on along the minus strand of NZ_JAKUDX010000004.1, from coordinate 186,174 downwards.
TGCTGTATATAAAACTGTAAGCGTTGCCATTGAAAAGGGTAATGTGTCACCGGAAGATATTTCTTCAATCGGTATTAGTACAGCGATGCATGCCTTAATTGCTGTAGATGAAAACGGTGCGCCGTTAACGCGCTCTATTATTTGGGCAGATAATAGAAGCACAAAGCAATCAGAAAAACTATTACAACAAATGAATGGTCATGACATTTATAGAAGAACTGGTACACCAATTCATCCGATGTCACCACTTTCTAAATTACTGTGGATGAAAGAAGAAGAAACGGATTTATTCAGAACTGCTTATAAATTTATTTCCATTAAAGAGTATGTCATTTATCAATTATTTTCACGCTATGTAGTTGATCATTCAATCGCATCAGCTACTGGGTTATTTAATTTAGAAACATTAAACTGGGATGAAGATGTTTTAACTATGTTAAATATGTCACCAGAACAATTATCAACACCTGTACCAACTACATATATTTTATCGGGAATGAAACCGGAATTAGCACAAAAGATGGGCATTCATGAAGATACTCCAGTTGTTATTGGTGCGAGTGATGGTGTTCTTGCAAATGTAGGTGTCGGTGCAATATCACCTGGATCAGCTGCAATTACGATTGGGACAAGTGGTGCGGTTCGAACAATTTCATCAAGTGTTAATACAGATGAAAAAGGAAGAACCTTTTGTTACGCATTAACAGATGAGCACTGGGTAATCGGTGGACCGACGAATAATGGCGGGATTTTATTAAGATGGCTACGTGATGAATTCGGTAGTCCAGAGCAAGAAGTTGCAAGGAAGCTTGGGATTGATCCTTATGATTTATTAATTAAGTATGCAGAAAGTGTACCAGCTGGAGCAGAAGGATTGCTATTTTTACCGTTTTTATCTGGGGAACGTGCACCTTACTGGAATGCAAATGCTCGTGGTACATTCTTCGGTATAAACCTTCAGCATAAACGAGAACATTTTATACGAGCAGTTATGGAAGGTGTTTGTATGAGTGTGTATTCAGTAGCACTTGCCATTCGAGATTGTACAGGGCCACTTACTGAAATACGTGTTTCAGGAGGCTTTGCGAAATCTGCATTTTGGAGACAAATGTTATCTGACATGATGGGGAAAGAATTACTTGTTCCAGAAAGTCATGAAGCATCTGCGCTTGGGGCAGCGGCACTTGCTTTGTATGCAATTGGGAAAATTGATTCGCTTGAAGAGGTGAAGGATTGGATTGATATTGTCCATCACCATGTACCGAATAAAGAAAATACGGCTTTATATTTAGAGATGTTTTATATGTATGAACGACTTTACAATCGTTTGAAAGAAGAATTTGATTGTATAGCTGCTTTCCAACGTAAACAATAGGGGGATTGGGAGAAATGGTAGTTGGAATCGTACTAGCGGCTGTTGTTATATTACTTTTACTAATTACGGTAGTAAAATGGCATCCATTTGTCGCGTTAATTTTAACAGCCATCGGTGTAGGGCTAGCAATGGGGATGCCCTTAATTGGAACTTCACCACAACATCCAGGGATTATCGATTCTATTAAATTAGGTCTTGGTAATACGTTAGGGTTTTTGGCGATTGTTTTAGCTTTAGGAACAATGCTTGGAAAAATGATGGCTGAGTCTGGCGGTGCTGAACGAATTGCTAACACATTAATTGGACGTTTTGGGAAAAAGCGTGTTCACTGGGCAATGATGTTCGTTGCATTTATAGTAGGGATTCCGGTATTTTTCCAAGTTGGATTTGTACTATTAATTCCGTTAGTATTTACAATTGCGTTAGAAACAGGGGTATCACTTATTACAATCGGTATTCCGCTAGTAGCAGGTCTTTCGGTTGTACACGGACTTGTTCCACCGCATCCAGCAGCTATGGCAGCGGTAGGTATATTTAAAGCAGATGTAGGGAAGACAATTTTGTATGCATTAATTGTCGGACTTCCAACTGCAATAATTGCAGGTCCGCTTTACGGGAAATGGATTGGTGCTCGTATACATAAAGAAGTACCGTTAGATATAGCGGAGCAATTTATTGAAAGAGATAAGAAGAAGGAACTTCCTAGCTTCGGAAATACATTGTTTACTATTTTACTTCCAGTATTTCTTATGCTAGGTGCATCGATAGCGGAAGTAGCATTAAATAAAACAAGCCAACTTGCACAAGTATTGCATTTTATTGGAGATCCAATAGTCGCATTATTAATTGCCACGATATATTCTTTCTTTAGTCTTGGCTATGCAAAAGGGTTTTCTAAAGACAAAGTCTTACAAGTTACAAATGATTGTTTAGGCCCAATTGCAAACATACTGTTAGTTATCGGTGCAGGTGGTGCCTTTAATAAAGTGTTATTAGATTCTGGAATTGGAACTACAATTGCGGAGATGGCGAAAGAATCACATATTTCACCGATATTATTAGGTTGGGGAATTGCTGCACTTATTCGAATCGCGACTGGCTCTGCTACTGTTTCCATGATGACAGCAGCAGGAATAGTGGCACCGATTGCGGCAAGTACACCGGGAGTTAATGTAGAGTTACTGGCACTTTCAACAGGTGCAGGGTCATTAATTTTATCGCATGTAAATGATTCTGGATTTTGGATGATTAAAGAGTATTTTGGAATGACTGTGAAAGAAACATTATTAACATGGACCGCAATGGAGACAATATTATCTGTTGTAGCACTTGGATTAATTTCGTTATTAAATATATTTGTATAGAATGGGAGATTGATTAATATGAAACTAGGTTTAATTGGATTAGGAAAAATGGGATTCCCATTAGCTGAACACTTACATGAAGACAAGCATGAAGTAGTTGTATACGATGTAAATAATGAGCTTGTTGAAAAGGCAGGGGAATTAGGGATTACTGCTCGTCATACATTAAAAGAAATGATCTCTGAATTAGAAGCACCTCGTACAATTTGGGTAATGGTACCTGCAGGAGAAGTTGTTGAGTCAGTACTAAAAGATGTATATCCATTATTAGAGGAAGGCGATATCGTTATTGAAGGTGGAAATTCATTCTATAAGGATACGTTACGCCGTGCTGAAGAAGCGAAAAGCTTTGGCTTACATTATGTAGATATCGGTACATCAGGCGGTGTAGAAGGAGCTAGATACGGCGCTTGCTTAATGGTTGGTGGAGAAAAAGAAATTTATGATCAACTAGAACCTTTATTTAAAGATTTAGCAGTAGAAAATGGTTATTCATATGCAGGCCGCGTCGGTAGTGGGCATTTCTTAAAAATGGTTCACAACGGTATTGAATACGGAATGATGCAAGCAATCGCTGAAGGATTTGAAGTACTAGATAAAAGTGATTTTGATTTCAATTATGAAGATGTTGCAAAAGTATGGGCAAACGGATCGGTTATCCGTGGTTGGTTAATGGACTTAACTGAAAAAGCATTTGCAGAAGATCCGAAACTTGATGGCATTAAAGGTGTTATGAACTCTTCAGGAGAAGGGAAATGGACTGTTGAAACTGCGCTTGAATTACAAGCAGCGGCACCAGTTATCGCTATGTCATTATTTATGCGCTACCGTTCACAAGAAGATGATACATTCCACGGAAAAGTGGTTTCTGCACTTCGTAATCAATTCGGTGGACATGAGGTTGTGAAAAAATAGGAAATATTAGTTTTGTGAAACTCATACGAAAGTATGAGTTTTTTTATTTCTCATACTATTTAATGAAAGTTTTTCCCTCTTTTTACTGTGTTTTGTATAGAAATTTCTGATAATATATAAATATAACTTGAAAACAAAGGGGAGAAATAATTATGAAACTAGTCGTTATTAACGGTACACCAAGAAAATTCGGTAGAACTCGCGTTGTGGCAAAATATATTGCAGAGCAATTTGAAGGGGAGTTATACGATTTAGCAGTAGCGGAATTGCCTTTATATAATGGAGAAGAATCACAACGTGAATTAGAGGCAGTAAAAAAATTAAAAGCTTTAGTGAAAGCAGCAGACGGTGTAGTACTATGTACACCAGAATATCATAATGCGATGAGCGGAGCGCTGAAAAATTCGTTAGATTACTTAAGTAGCAGTGAATTCATCCATAAGCCTGTCGCATTACTAGCAGTTGCTGGAGGAGGTAAAGGGGGAATAAACGCATTAAATAGTATGCGCACTGTCGCTAGAGGCGTTTACGCAAACGCAATTCCAAAACAAGTCGTGCTTGATGGATTACATGTGCAAGATAGTGAACTTGGAGAAGATGCAAAACCATTAATTCATGATTTAGTTAAAGAATTAAAAGCATATATGAGCGTATATAAAGAGGTGAAAAAACAATTAGGAGTTGAGTGATATGTCCTCTCTTTATCATGATTCTCGCTTGTATTACATTCTAGGAGCCAATAGTTTATCCGCTATTGGTTCCGGGATTGTTATGATAACGATTCCGTGGTTGTTAATTAAGGAAAGTGGAGGAGAGACAACATTTGGTTATGTTTCTATCGTTGCAACTCTCATTATGTTTTTACTAACACCATTCATTGGGCAAAGCATAGATCGTTTTTCAAGAAAATCTTTATTGTTATGTAACGAAGGTATCGGGATAGCCATTATAGGAATGATGGCCATTTGGGGATTTGCTGGGCAATCATACAATTCTATTCATTACATTATTATTTATATAGCAGGTTCTTTCTATTATTTATTATTCTATCCCACAATATTTGCATTTAACCAAGAAATATTTCAATCAGAGCATTATAAAAGTTTAAGTGGCACAATGGAAATACAAGGACAATTAACGCAAGTTATTTCAGGCGCAGCTGCTAGCTTTTTAATTGAGATTATTTCTTTGAAATGGATCTTGTTAGTGGATATGTTAACTTTTGCAGGAGCATTTTTTCTTTTCTTATGTATACCGTATGTAAAGAAAAAAGAAGTAAAACGGAAAGCAACATTTAAGAAGCAATTGTTCGAAGGAATTCACTTTATGAAAAAGCGCCCTAAGTTATTTTGGTTTTTACTAGCGACTTATATGCCGTTTATCGGTGTCATGATGGCAAATTATTTAATCCCAGTATATATTTCAGATATACTCAAAGCTAGTGCCTCTGTATACGCAATTGAAGGTATGATGTACGGTGTCGGAGCGGTTCTTGCAGGAATAAGTATTCCAATCATGATGAAATATGTCAAAATAGAAATTTCAATCGTTATGACGATGGTTATTTATGTAATTTCAATTACCGCAATGATTATTGAGCCTTCCATTATGTTATTATATGGACTAGCGATTTTCCATGCGATTGGAAATGCTGGAACACGAGTGGCGAGAAATGTATTGATGATGGAAGAAATCCCAAACGAAGTAATGGGACGTGTGGACAGCTTATTTCGATTAATTGGCACAGGAATTCGAATTGTATTATTAATGTTGTTTACGGCAGGCGTATCTAAAGCAGGGGTAATGATCCCGTTTTACGTACTGAGCTGTATATTGATCCTATCATTAGGGATTGCTTTTTATTATGTAATTTCAAAACGTAAAACGGAAGCGAATGTGTCTAATAAATCAATTGTTTAAAAAATACTTCTGCCTCCTTTTCTTTTTCTATATAATAAAAAGAAAGGGAGTGTTAACTTATTTATGAACAAATGGATATTGCTTATAATCTTATTACTACCTCCGCTATACATCATTTATATGACGTTTCGAATGAATAAAGTTGCTCGTGAAACATTGAGTAATCACTCTCCATACGTTCTTATATTAGGTGCAAAGTTATTTGGAGATAGACCGTCTTTATCTCTTCAAAATCGTTTGGATATAGCGTTGGAATATTTACATGCTCACCCTGAGGTGAAAGTAATTGTTTCAGGTGGTCAAGGGGAAGATGAAGATATACCGGAAGCTCACAGTATGAGAAACTATTTAATGGTACATGGTATAGATGAGAATCGTATTTTAATTGAAGACCGCTCTACAAATACGTATGAAAATTTAAAGTTTAGTATGGATTTATATGATGTAAAGCATGCGGTAGTTGTAAGTAATACGTATCATTTATATCGAACGAAAATAATTGCAAAGCGTTTAGGGATAAAGATGGAAGCTTTGGCTGCTGAAACACCGAGACGCTCTAAGAAAAAAGCGTATGTGCGTGAATATGCTGCAATTATGAAAACAATATTGTTCGACCGTTAGAGCTCAAATGAGAGCTCTTTTTTTGTATAATAAAGCGTATCATTTGAAATGAATGCTATATTCCATCAAAATAAAGGAAACAACATGAAAGGAGTTGTGTCTGTGATTCAATTTAATCATGTGTCAAAAGCGTATGAAGATGGCACAAAAGCAGTGGATTCACTACATTTAGAAATTAAAAAAGGAGAATTTTTTGTTCTCATTGGTCCGAGTGGTTGCGGGAAAACAACGACAATGAAGATGATTAACCGTTTAATTGAAACGACGGAAGGATCAATTTTAATCGATGGAAAAGATATTCAACAATATAACATAAACGAACTACGTTGGAATATAGGGTACGTGTTGCAGCAGATTGCGCTGTTTCCACATATGACAATTGCTGAAAATATTGCAGTTGTCCCTGAAATGAGAAAATGGACCAAAAAGGAAATAAAAGCACGTGTCGATGACTTGCTACAGATGGTTGGGCTCGATCCAGATGTATATCGTGATCGTATGCCAGATGAATTGTCGGGAGGGCAGAAACAACGTGTTGGTGTCGTACGGGCATTAGCCGCAAACCCGAAAATTGTACTTATGGACGAACCATTTAGTGCGTTAGATCCGTTAAGTAGGGAGCAGCTCCAGAAGGATATCGTACAACTGCAAAAAAAGATTCAAAAAACAATCGTGTTCGTAACGCACGATATGCAAGAGGCTTTATCACTTGGTGATCGTATTTGTGTAATGAAAGAAGGAAAAGTTGTTCAATTAGATACACCAGAAGGAATTATACATAACCCGAAAAATGAGTTTGTAGAGGAGTTCATTGGAAATCGTGGACGACCTTGGTATGAGGGGAAGAGTATAGAAGAGGTATTGCCGCTAGACGAGGGTATACGAGTTGAAGGGAATGCTTTATCTTTACATTCGTCATTACAAGAAGCACTAGTCCGCTTACAAACTGAAGAGTCAGTGCCGGTTGAAGAGCATGGTCAATATGTTGGAGCGTTAACAAGTCGTCATATTGTCAATTACATTGTTGAACAAATGAAGGAAAGAGGCTAAACAGTGACTGATTTTATTCAAACGTTCCAAGAACGAAAAGTAGAATTGCTAAGTGCATTAAGTGAGCATTTACAAATATCGCTTATTTCACTATTTTTTGCAGTAATTATTGCAGTGCCACTCGGCATTATATTAACGAGAAAAGAACGAATGGCTGAATTTATTATAGGGACTTCTGCTGTTATGCAGACAGTGCCCTCACTTGCTTTACTTGGACTATTAATTCCATTAGTAGGAATTGGAAAACTGCCAGCTATAATCGCATTAGTTGTGTATGCACTATTACCTATTTTACGAAATACATATACAGGAATACGGGAATTAGATGAATCACTTATAGAAGCGGCGAGAGCTATGGGGATGAATAGCTGGAAAAGATTATGGAAGGTAGAGCTTCCGCTCGCATTGCCAATTATTATGGCTGGTATTCGTACAGCGATGGTATTAATTGTTGGAACGGCTACATTAGCTGCTTTAATAGGCGCTGGTGGGCTCGGTAAGCTCATATTATTAGGCATAGATCGAAATGACCATGCGCTTATCATTTTAGGGGCCGTACCAGCTGCGTTACTCGCTTTATTCTTTGATATAGTACTTCGCATACTTGAGAGCCCGAAACGCTCTTCTAAGCGCGTTATATTGACGATATGTATAGTTGTAGTAATGATAGCTGCTCCATTTCTTTGGAATACCGAAAAGAAAGACATAGTTATTGCTGGTAAACTTGGATCTGAACCAGAAATATTAATTCAAATGTACAAGCAACTTATTGAACAGGATACAGATTTACAAGTGGAATTAAAGCCAGGCCTTGGAAAAACAGCATTTGTATTCGAAGCGTTAAAATCAGGTGAAGTAGATATATACCCAGAATTTTCAGGTACAGCTTTATCTACTTTCGTGAAAGAAGAACCGAAAAGTACAAATCGTGATGAAGTATATGAACAAGCTCGTATTGGAATGGAAAAGAAATATAATATGGTTATGTTAAGGCCAATGGAGTATAACAATACATACGCACTAGCCATGCCGAAAAAAATAGCAGATCAAAATAACATAAATACAATTTCTGATTTAGGAAAAGTTGCACAGGAAGCTAAAGTAGGATTTACATTAGAATTTGCTGATCGTGAAGATGGTTATAAAGGAATGCAAAAATTATATAACTATAAGTTTTCAAATGTTAAAACGATGGAACCGAAACTGCGCTATAGTGCAATACAATCGGGAGATGTTAACGTAATCGATGCATATTCAACAGATAGTGAATTGGAGCAATATGGGCTTAAAGTGCTAAAAGATGATAAAGGACTATTCCCGCCTTATCAAGGAGCACCATTATTAAGAAAAGAGACGTTACAGAAATATCCTGAACTCGAAAAAGTATTAAATAAATTATCTGGAAAGATTACAGATGAAGAAATGAGAAAAATGAATTATGAAGTAAATGTGAATGGGAAAAGTAGCGAAGAAGTCGCAAAACAATTTTTACAAAAAGAGAAGTTACTTCGTTAATTTTACAATAAATATACAATTTTATATGTATGAAATGACCGCTCATTACAAAATGAACGGTTTTTTTGTGCATACTTATACATTTTTTCAAAAAAGTATTCCATTTTTCTTCATTTTCTTTTAGAATAAGTAATGTTTTCCTGAAAAAATATAAGAGAAACGTCTATTAGAGAAAAAGGTGACTTTAATAGTTGAACGAACATAACACCTAGAATGACAGATGGGGTGGTACAAATAGAAAAGAAGTTAGGGTTTTTTCCGTTAATCGCATTAGTAGTTGGAACGATGGTTGGTGGCGGTGTTTTTAGTTTACCGCATGATTTAGCAGTAGGAGCAAATAGTGGTGCAACGATAATTGGTTGGTGTATTACAGCAATGGGAATGATTCCACTTGCGCTCGTATATCAAACGTTAGCAAGACAAAAACCGGAGCTTGAGGGCGGAATCTATAGTTATGCACGAGCTGGATTCGGTGAATATATTGGTTTTAACAGTGCTTGGGGATACTGGCTAGCAGGGATTTTAGGAAATGTTGCAACAATTATGTTACTGTTTAGTACATTAGGTTACTTCTTTCCAATTTTTAAAGGCGGAAATAATGTTGCGTCAATCGTGGGTGCATCACTTTTATTATGGACATTGCATCTTCTAATTTTATTTGGAATTCGTGAAGCTTCCATTATGAATGTTATCGCAACGATTGGGAAATTAGTTCCGATCTTATTATTTATTGTCGTGATGGTAACAGCGTTTCGCTGGGATACATTTACACATGACTTTTGGGGCGAAGGAACTATCTCAGTTTCCTCTGTACTAGGTCAAGTGAAAAATACAATGCTTGTAACCCTTTGGGTGTTCATTGGGGTTGAAGGAGCAGTTGTATTATCAGGAAGAGCTAAAAATAGTAGAGACGTTGGAAAAGCGACAGTACTTGGACTTATTTTAGTAATGTCTATTTATATTTTAATTTCTGTTCTGTCAATGGGAGCCATGACAAGAAAAGAACTTTCAGTATTAGAGACTCCTTCAATGGGACATGTATTAGAACATGTTGTTGGGCCATGGGGTGCAATGGCAATTAATATTGGATTAGTTGCGTCACTTGTAGGTACATTAATTGGCTGGTTTTTACTTGTTTCTGAAATTTCTCACGTAGCAGGAAAAGACGGCGTGTTTCCGAAAGTCTTTACGAAAACAAATAAGAAACAAACGCCGCATATGGCATTGTGGATTTCAAATATCGTTGCCCAAACTATATTTATAATCGTTCTGTTTTCACAATCGACATATCAAATTATGTATTTTATTGCGTCAACATCTATATTACTGCCGTACTTATTATCAGCGCTATTTCAATTGAAATTAGTCATCACGAAAGAGCTGAAAGTTGCGAGAGTAAAAAATGGATTGTTAGCATTAATTGCTTCCCTATACTCTGTATGGCTAATTTATGCAGCTGGTTTAAAGAATTTATTGCTTGTTTCAATCGTATATGGTATTGGGATTCTCGTGTATATGTTTGCAAGAAAAGAAAAAGGGAATCGTTGTTTTTCAGGCAAAGAGCGATATGTGATGTGGGCAATTGTTATTGCAGCTATTACATCACTTTATATGTTACTGACAGGAACTATAAAAATGTAAAAGTCCTTTTAATTTAAAGGGCTTTTTTCCTTGTCTAGAGAATATTTAATACATAAGATATTCAGGAGGGATGAAAATGGAAGAAAAAGAACAGTTGTCTAGAATTATGGATTTAGCTAGTGATTTAAGGAAAGTATTAGTACAAGAATCTTTTTTTAATCATCATCCTGAACTTCGAGGCGTGATTGAAAATTTAGCGAGTTCTGTAGAGAATTTGGCGAGTTTGCAGCAAAATAAAGATGAAAATGCCGAAGATCGATTACGGTACGTACTTGCTAAAATGAAAATCGCTCATAATGCCATTTTACAAGAAAAAAAAGCATTTCCTTCTCATTAATATACGTTTTAATTTTGAACCTGACGGATGACGTCAGGTTTTTTATCCTTTTCGGCAAGAAGACTCCATCTGATTTGTGTTACGGGTGAAACCCAACAATTCAGGTGGAGATGAATTGCCGTCAGAAGGTAGGCTGAACTCTTTTGTTTCGTTCATAACAATTTTTTAAAGAGCGAATATTTGTTTCTTTTGCGTCTTGCGATATAATTAGTCGTAGATAAGGAGACAATATATATGACAACGAAATTAGATAATAATAATCATTCAGTGTTCTTACTCTACTATCATTTAGTTTTGGTTATTAAATACCGTAGAAAAGTGATGAACGATGAAATTTCAGATTATCTGAAAGAGCACTTCATTCGGTTGCTTGAGCCAAAAGGAATTACTGTAGAAGAATGGAATCACGATGAAGACCATGTTCACGTTTTGTTCCGTTCAGTTCCAAACATTGATTTGTCAAAAGCGATTAACAGTTACAAAAGTGTTAGTTCTCGTTTCGTGAAACGAGATTTTCCTAAGATAAAACATGATCTATGGAAAGAAATGTTTTGGTCTCGAAGTTATTGTCTTTTAACAACGGGCGGTGCACCTATAGGTTCTATCCGTAAGTACATTGAATCACAAGGAATGAAATGATTTTAATGAACCCCCTGAGAAAGGTGGTGAAAACAATGGGTAGAAAGAAAGCAGTGAAAGTATTACGTAAACAAAAGAAAAGAGAAAACATGCAACGCTTCACGCAGAAACAGAATATCGGACGAGCTTGCCTTACTGCGAAAGAATTTCGTTTACTGCAACGCATGTCACATAGTTCAAAAGCGTTGCGAAATGTTGGATTGTACACGATTAAACAAAGTTATCTGAATAATAACAAGATGGCTACTGTAAAAGAAGTGGACACTGCCATGCAAGCCGATATGAACTACTCGGGCGTCCAATCAAACTCTGTTCAAGCGATTCGTAGAGCCTTATTTACAGAAGTAAAAAGCTTTTTTAAAGCATGGGAACAGTGGAAGAAAAAACCGGAAACATTCACAGGCCGTCCTAGGTTTCCGAATTATTCTGGTTCAACGGACAAACGAATCATTGAAATCTATCAGGTTCCAAAAGTGGATGATAACGGGTATTGGATGATTCCGATGAATGTGGCATTCAGAAAAAAATTCGGTTCCATTAAAATACGTATGCCTAAAAACGTAAAAAATAAAAAAATCTCCTACATTGAGATTGTACCGAAGCAAAAAGGTCGGTTCTTTGAGGTGCATTACACATATGAAATGCACGTTTCTCAAATGAAGAAACCATCCACGACTACTAGTAACGCTTTGAGTTGCGATTTAGGTGTAGATAGATTATTAAGTTGCGTAACAAATACAGGTGACACATTTTTAATTGATGGAAAAAAATTAAAATCCATTAACCAATACTTCAACAAAAAGATACGTAATTTGCAGCAGAAAAATACAGGAAATGGAATTTCAAGACGCGTTGTAACGAATAGAATGGCCGCACTTTGGCATAAACGAGAAAGACAAATAAATGGTTACATTTCACAAACTGTGGGTTTGTTGTTCAAAAAAGTGAAAGCATTCGATATAGATACTATTGTCGTAGGGTATAACACGGGTTGGAAACAAAAATCTGATATGGGAAAAAAGAATAATCAAAAGTTTGTTCAAATTCCATTTCATAAACTGATTGCAGCAATTGAGAATAAATGTATAAAAGAAGGCATCCGATTTTTAAAACAAGAAGAAAGCTATACTTCAAAAGCTAGTTTTCTTGATAAAGATAGGGTCCCAGTTTGGGATAAGGATGATAGGACGCATTATCGCTTTAGTGGCAAACGAATCACTCGTGGTCTGTACCAAAGTAAAGCAGGAACATGTATCCACGCTGATATTAATGGTGCGTTGAATACATTGGGAAAATCAAGAGTTGTAGAATTGGATGACAACCTCAAAGTGAAAACGCCGATTCTATTAGAAGTGCAAAAACGTAAGGCTGTTGCTTCGCGCATAGCTTAGTGGGTGCGTCAACCATCCATGTGTACTCGACTTGTCGGGGCTTGTAGCACACGCCGGATTCATCTGAGTGGTGGCTTCTTCTATAAGGAAGAACTGCTCTTTTTCGAAAGGGTGGTGCAAGTGGGGAAACGATTGTTCGTTTCTAGTACCAACCAAAAACATACTTGGGGTGTTACTGTAAGGTGGCATGAATTCTAGAGCGTCAAACTGTCTAGCGATAGACGAAAAGACCTAGCGTTCTAACTCAAGCCCCCACTGAAACGCTTCATCTCAGTGGGGGTAGTTGACTTCTAGTTTTAGATTGTAGTTCATACAATAAGAATAGTATGAAAAAAAGAAGGTGACTACGTTGAAATTACATAAAGCTCTTCATCCAAGTTTTATAAAGCGAATGTATTATATGAGGTTTATTGGGAAGTTTGCAAAAGCTGAGGGAGAGAAGAATGGAGAAAATTTCTTTGTACAATGTCTTTCTTCAATACCTTTAACTTTACAAGAGTTATTTCCGACTGGAAAATATTTGTTTGAAGGATTATGCAGTAATAAAAAGAATGAAAAAATCTTTACTGATTTAAAGAAGCATAAATTAGAAAAGCAACTGGTCATGTTTCGTCTTTATTATGATCGTGGAAATTTATTTCTGGAATTAATATGCACAGAAGAGCCTCGGGAAATAGCATCTTCATATAAAGTGATTCCTTCACCAAAGGTCTCAAATTATAAAAAGAGAGCGTCTTTGGAACGGAAGTTAAGCAACGGTTATTTATCATTTCTTATGCCTAAATTACCAAAAGACTTTGAGCCTCCAGAATTATTGTGGCATGAAGGAAGGCTATATGGAAATTTATCGTTAAAATCATCAATAAGTTCAATTTCATATTTTGAGCAAAGAAAAGAATGCAAATATATTGAAATAAATGATTGGATGAAACATGTAGAAATAGCAGTAGATGATCATTTATATTTTGTAAGTGAAAATGTGTATGACCAACTAAATAAACGAATTGCTGAAGAAGGTAAGTTAGTTGAAGTAGAAGATATTAAAATGCAAAAGGATGACTGGGAATGGGATGAGCGTGAATCCTCTTTTTTGCAGTATGTACAAAGTATGGTTCGTAATAAAGGGTTATATTTGGATGATACAGATATATATAATTTTCACATTAGTATTAAAACCAATATGTTAACAATTGTTGGTGGTATACCAGGTGTTGGGAAATCACGCTTTGTGCAAGCTTATGCAGAATCACTTGGGTTACGTTATGGGGAAGAATTAATTTGGATTCCGATTTCACCATCGTATCAAGAACCACATGATATTCTCGGTTATCTTCATCCGAATGGTAATTTTATTGAAAGTGAAACGAAGTTAGTTCGGACATTGTTAAAGGCTAAAGAAAATCCAAATCAATTGTATATAATTGTGTTCGATGAAATGAACATGTCACATATTGAGCATTGGTTTACTCCGTTTCTATCCGTTCTTCAACTTGAAAAGAAAAATCGTATTTTGAGTTTGTATGAGAAAGTACAAGAAATAGAAAATCAAATTCCACCTTCAGTGGAAATTGGTGAGAATATTATTTTCGTAGGCACTGTAAATTTTGATGAAACGACGAAAGAGCTTTCCGATCGATTATTAGATCGAACAAATTTGATTACATTACAAAAAATTCCGTTTTGCGAGATGAGTATAGAACATGAGAAAGTTGTTCAGCAACCCCCGCTGAAAGTAACAACGGGAGAATTTCGACTCAATTGGTTTAGGAATAAAGAGATGATCGAAGTGTATACTGAAGAGGAATTAGAGTTATTGGATAAGTTACATGATGTATTATCATCACACGATATATCAAAAGGAATTTCTTTCCGATGTGCAAGCGCAATCGCTACGTATTTGCAAAATATACCGTTCCAAAATAATCAGTCCTATATGATTAGCAGGGAAGAAGGTTTTGATTTGCAAATAAAGCAGCGTGTATTAACGAAATTAAGGGGGACAGAAATGACAGTGGGCCCTCTACTTTCTGAAGAAGCAAAAAGGGGAGCGACATTGATACCACTTTTACAGTCTCCGCTTGCAAATCGTGTATCTACATTTGAACATTCTTTAGCTTATATAAGACAAAAGCGTAGAGAACTGGAGCTGTATGGCTATGCAAAATGAGGAGCGTTATGAAACAGCAATCGTCGATACGAAAGAAACGCTCCCGTTTGTATTGAAGCTAATTATTGGTACTGAGGGGAAAGGCGATTTTATTCTTTTAAACCGGCTTTGTACGTCTACTACAGCATTAGTTCAATGTATTTATAAAGTACAGGAATTAAAACCACTGAAATTACATTTCCATTATCAAAATCCAATGGATATTACATTCATATGGAATAAAGTATATGAGGGACAAAAGAATATAAAAGAGTCACAATATGAATTAAATGAAAAAAAACAAAGAGTATTAGTGTATGAACATGGAAAAACTGAATTTTTTTATCCGTGGCGCTGTGGCTTATACCATTTTGAAGTGCGTATAGAAGATAAAACTTATTATGGTGCGTTTCAAGTTGTTCCTAAAAACTTTTTTGATGACCAATTTGAAATGATTCAAGATTATGTGAAGTCAATTTTAAACGAGTTAATTTTAGATAGAGGTTATTACAAGAAAACTTTCTCAGCACTTAGCGATATTGAAGATTCTTCTTATTTGGTATTGTTAAGAAAGTTGCCACAAAAAATGAAAAGAATAAAACAAATTTTTAAGAAAGTAGAATCGAATGCGGAATTTGTACACGAATATGAATGGGAAACGAAAGCGCGGAAGGCAACGAGAAAAACTGCCATTATGACAGAAAGAAAGCTTTATGCGAAATATTACAACCGTAAATTTAAGGAGCAAAAAAATAGTATTGAAAATGCATTTCTTAAATTTAAAACGATGCAATTCTATTATTATTTACTTGAAGCAGAAATTTTTGTACGTAAAACTATTGAAATACTAGAAGGAGAAAAGAAGAAAAAGTCAGATGAATTTCAAGCTGTTAAAACAATTATGAAAACGATTGAACGAAATGGATCCGTGACGGATAGGGAAAAACAAAAATATAGAAATCTACATTTACTGAAAGAAGCAGATTTACGGAAAAGTTCTGTGAAAATACAAGAATATAAAATATTAGCTCATATCGTATATGAAAGTGTGCAATACTTTCGAAATTTATTGTATTCTCCATTTTGGAGGGAAGTTTCTGAAACAGCTACCATTAATTCGAACACTTTATCTATACCGCATCAACAATTAATCCACCATTTAGAATTGTTACCGCAACATACGGAGCAACCTCCATCTTTATTATTCGTATATAAACCAACGTTTTTAGTGTATGAGTATTACGCTTTTTTTATCGTTATTTCTATATTAGAACAAATCGGATTTGAAGATAAGAATCCTATCCGTGAACAAATACAAGAACATTTTTATTTAGACGGATTACAAGATGGAACGACAGTGATTTTACATCGAGATGATATAAAAGTGCACGTCGCGTTTAATGATTTAATTGAAACACACCCTCTTATTGCACTAAGCAAAGGAAGTAATTTTTATAACGGAGAGGACACAAAGAAGCCGGATATTCGTTTAGATTGTTATGTAAAGGAAGAAGAGAAGTATGTATATAAATCTTCTATTATTATCGAAGTGAAATATAGTCCTATGTACAATATTTTTCAGCCTGTAGGTAATACGAAAGCAACGGAGCAAATGTATAAATACTGGTCTATTAAGTATGTAGAAGAACAGAATGGTAAACGAATTTTTAAGCGAAGAGCGATTTATGAAGTGATTTGTGTATATCCAGGTAGCCATATGCATAGTAAAAAAATTGAATCTGGATGTGGAGTGTTTTTACAGCTATATCCATATAAAACGAAACAAGGAGAAGAGAAGTTGGCTGGGAAGCATGGGATGATTCAAATTTTTGAGAAATGGTTAAAAAGTAATGAAATGTAAAAGAAATCCTTTTTAATGAAGGATTTCTTTAGGTTAAGAAGAATTATATGCAGTACGGAAAGACACATTATACGGTTCGAACTTGATAGTGATTATCATTTTTTTATTAGAGTAATTGAATCTTGTTATGTTTGTAACAGTATGGGGAATTAAGGGGTTTTGCATGTGTATGAATGACTAATAAGTAGGAATTTAATTCATTTTGCAGAATATAATAAGACATAAATATTTTTAGTTGCATACGAAGATTTGTTCTTATATGATAGTAAGTGAAAGCGTTATCAAAAACAGAGCGGCGATGGGAAAGGCGGTTAAATATGTTCCAGCGTGTTCAAACAAAGGAAGAGCATTTTTGGTTCGAGCAACTGTGGGGAGATTTTTGTGAAGAAAGAAACTTAATGTTTGTAGAACGTAATTTAAATCCATCACGATTTTTATTAATAGAAGATGAACATCATATTGGTACAGTAGAATGTATTAAGTTTACAGTACCTGAACAATCAAATTCTGAGTTTTTCTATCCGTTTTCTAAAAATGATTTAGTGAAAGATTTGAAAAATGTGTATGAAATAGGAAAGTTAAGTATTGCGAAAACGTCTCGGGGGAGAGGACATTTCAAAAGGCTGGCAGCTATTTTATTTATGCATGCGTTAGAGACGAAAGCGGAATGGTATATTGCAGCAGTTACAAAAAGAATGTATATGTATTTACTTACACTCGGTTTTCCAATCGAACCGATAGATAGTCCATTCCAGTTTCATGATACTTTACAAGGTGTACCAGTGCGAATTCATGCTCGAAAAGGGGCTACACATCTGTATTCTTTGAAAGAATTCCGTGATATTATTCAAGGGAATGCTCATGCGCAGGCACTTATTGCAGAATACAGTAAAAATATTATGTTAACAAAATGAAAATATATGAATATGTATAGTATGAAGAAGAGTTACTTATTACGGGCATCTGTTTTCATACAAAAAGTAGACCCTTATTCTCAGAATAAGGGTCTACAATATTATAGTCCAAATATACTAAAAATCATTTTACGACGCTTCGGTTTCTTTTCTCTTTCATATGTTGGTTTTGCATCAGGAGTAATGTATATTGGTTCTTCTTTTTTTAGGGCAGCTTCTAGTTTTTGAATTCGTTCTAACATTTCCTCTATTTCGCGGCGATGTTGTAAAAGTTGGTATGTAACGACATCATTTGCTTTATCTTGCATTTGTTCTTCCATTCGATCTAGTCTTCTCGTAATTGTGGTAAATTGAGCTGTTAATTGCTCAAAATCATTCGATGATGTGTTTTGAACAATTGTGTTTACTTGAGTTTTTAATTTTTCTACATCATTTGAAGATGGTTTTTGAGTAGTTTGAGAGTTTTGAGGCTGGTCCATTTGAGAGCGATGGTATTCTAACATTAGATCTAAATCACCTTGTGTGAAAATAAAATGACCATATTTATTTTTTTTAATCGTAAGATTTAATTGTTGTGCAATCCGGACAACAGCCTTTGGGCTAACACCTAATTTCTTTGCGATAAATGGTGTTTTATATTCCAAAATAATCCCTCCTATATATATCCTGTTGAATGATTTCTAGTTATGTAGCAAGTTCCCTTCAGGTGTGACAAAAGAAGTGTGGAATCGGCAAAGAAAGTGTTTTTTCACGAAGTTCAGCTGTTTAGCACATACTATTTATATAAATTATTTTTAGTTATCGGAAAATTGGGCTTATTATAGTTTGACGATAATAAGCTAATTAGATTATCATAATTATAAATATCTTTTTTATGTATGCATATAATATATAAAAAGGTGGTTACTAATGTAGAATTTTATTAGAGTATAAGAATGCTTACTTCACTTGAATAAATTTAAGTAGGAGGTGGCTTCCTTGCTTACACTGTAAGTAAGGAAAAGTATTTGGACATATATAGTATAAGTATAGTGATTGTTTTAATTGCCTTAACGGCATTTTTCGTTGCAGCAGAATTTGCAATTGTTAAAGTGAGGAGTTCACGAATTGACTATTTAATTGCAAAAGGAAATAATCGTGCAATATCTGTCAAAACAATCATTACAAACTTAGACGAATATTTATCAGCTTGTCAATTAGGAATAACTGTTACAGCTCTTGGGATTGGGTGGTCTGGTAAACCTGCGCTGAAGCACATGTTTGATGTGTTGTTTGCAAATTGGAACGTCCCTACTCAACTCGCAGACATTTTAGCTATAATTTTAGTATTTTTGTTTATCACATTTTTCCATGTGGTAGTAGGAGAGTTAGCTCCAAAAACATTTGCGATTCAAAAAGCAGAACAAGTGAGTTTCTTTGTTGCTAAGCCACTCATTTTGTTTTATCGTATTGCATTCCCATTCATTTGGATTTTAAATGGATCAGCTCGGTTAATTACAAAGTTTCTTGGGTTGAAACCACCAAAAGGGCATGATGAAGTGCATTCAGAAGAAGAATTGCGGTTGTTAGTTTCAGAAAGTTATAAAAATGGTGAGATTAATCAATCTGAATATAAGTATGTGAATAAAATATTTGAATTTGATGATCGTATTGCGAAAGAAATAATGGTACCACGAACAGAGATGAATATTTTAAATAAAGAAATGCCTGCTGAAGAGGCTTTACAAAAAATGTCTCATGAAAAATATACGAGGTATCCGGTTGTTGATGGTGATAAGGACCATGTAATAGGCTTTGTGAATTTTAAAGATATATTTACAGATTTTGTGAAGCACCGAGTTGTTAGTGAAAAGACAGTGGAGCAATATATTAGGCCAATTATTTTAGTTATTGAATCTATCCCGATTCATGATCTATTTTTAAAAATGCAAAGAGAAAGAACACATATCGCTATATTAATTGATGAATATGGTGGTACATCAGGTCTTGTAACCGTTGAAGATATTTTAGAAGAAATTGTAGGGGATATTCAAGATGAGTTCGATACTGATGAACAACCGGAAATCCAACAAGTTAGTGAGACGAAAACGATTTTAGAGGGAAAAGTACTTGTTAGTGAAGTGAACGCATTATTAGGTTTGACTATTGACGACGATGATGTCGATACGATTGGCGGTTGGATCCTAACAAAAAATATTGAGATTTCCGAGGGTGATACCATTGAGATTGAAAATTATAAATTTTGCGTAAAAAAATTAGATGGACACTATATTAAGAGATTAGAAGTAACGAAACCTTCAGAATCGATTGTTATTGTAGGAGATGAAAAAAAGATTTCGCTCCAAGAACAAATTAGTTCGTAAACTCTGCTTTGTAGCAGAGTTTTTTTGAGCAAAATGTTTTTTTGATGTATTAGGGCTATGATACAATTACACAAGTCAGACCTTTCACTAGGTGAAATAAATGAAATGTATTATTGTATACATATATTCGGAAGGAGAACCACTATGAAAAAACATTTATATATAAATGGGGTATGGAAATCAGTAGAGACGTATAAACCATTGTATGCACCATATTCTGAAGAAACATTAGCGGAGATTGCGCAAGGTACAGAAGATGACGTTAAGGAAGCAATAGTTTCGGCCAAAAATGCAATGAAAGAAATGAAAAAATTATCCGCATACGACCGTGCAACTATTTTAGAAAAGGTTGCACAAAAAATGGATGAGAGAAGAGAAGAGTTTGCAGAGATTATCGCAAAAGAAGCTGCAAAACCAATTCGTGCTGCACGTGGAGAAGTAGATCGCACTGTTCAAACATATAAGTTTGCAGCTGAAGAAGCGAAGCGAATATATGGTGAGACGTTACCATTAGATGCTGCACCAGGAGCAGGTGGCCGTATAGCGTATACAATTCGACAACCAATCGGGGTTATTGGTGCTATTACACCGTTTAATTTTCCACTTAATTTAGTAGCACATAAGGTAGGACCAGCAATTGCGGCTGGAAATACTATTGTGCTAAAGCCTGCCGACCAAACGCCACTTTCTTCGTATGCATTGGTAGAATTATTTGAAGAAGCTGGTTTACCAAAGGGAGCTTTCAATATAATTTCTGGACCTGGATCTGTTGTAGGTGAGGCATTAGTAAAAGATGAGAACGTTGCTAGTATTACTTTTACAGGAAGTCCGAAAGTAGGTATTGGAATTAAGGCAAAAGCCGGGTTGAAACGAGTGACGTTAGAATTAGGATCGAACGCTGCAGTAATTATTGATGAAGATGTTGAATTGACAGACGAAATAATTGAACGTGTAAAATGGGGCGCGTTTGTGAATAATGGACAAGTTTGTATTTCAGTACAACGTGTTTTTGTGCATGAACGCAAAATGGAAGAGTTTATTACAAAATTAACGAAAGCAATGGAAAACGTTGTAGTAGGAGATCCGCTTCATGAAGAAACAGATGTATCAGCACTTATTTCAAAAAAAGATGTAGAACGTATAAATTCATGGGTGGAAGAGGCAGTTAAGGAAGGCGCTAATGTTGTATACGGTGGTAACAAACGTGATGCAAGGATTTTTGAACCAACTGTATTAACAAATGTTCCAGATTATGTATCTGTTCAGTGCCAAGAAGTATTTGGTCCACTTATGACTGTAAATACATTTAAAGAATTTGATGAGGCTTTAGAACAAGTAAATAATTCACGTTATGGATTACAAGCAGGTGTATTTACACACAATCTATGTAAGGCAATGCGTGCAATTGATGAATTAGAAGTCGGTGGTGTCATGATTAATGATATTCCAACGTTCAGAGTAGATCATATGCCTTATGGCGGTGTGAAAGAGAGTGGAACAGGCCGTGAAGGGATTAAATATGCAATAGAAGAAATGACAGAAATGAAATTAGTGTGTATTAAAAAATAAAGTAGATCGAGCTTAAACACCGCAATAAAAAACGAGCAGGAAATGTTTACGATTCCATACTCGTTTTTTATTGTTTGTTTTACGTTTCTCGGAACGATTACATTTAATCAAGTGTACCTTTTACTTCATTTCTTGTTTGAAAATATCATCTTCGACATAAATATGTTCTTTATCTACAGCAGTGCTATGAGAGAGTACTAAACCTATTGGTGTTTCAGTACCTTTATTTTGAACAATTGTAAAATGAATATTTTTTTCAGTTGCTAATTTAATGTATTTTGATAAATGTGGGTAAGCAATGCTTCCATTTAGGAATAGTTGTAATGATTGAGAAGAACGTATGTTACCCGTTACTTCTGTATACACATTACTTTGCATTACTTGACCGATTGTTAAAGCGATTTCTACACGCTCACGTAATGTAGTTAAGTACATATTACGTTCTTCTGGTTTGTTTTGCTTTTGGCCATATATGCCTTCTTGGAGATAGTCTTCCACATTTTTATTTACCATATTTTTCACACCTTTCACTTCTTATTGTACGCAAGAATTAAAAAGGATGCAAAAAAAAAGTAGTTTTGAACAGGAAAATAATTTAAAAAATGAGAAGGGAAAGGGATATAGGAATACAACTTATTTAAATAAGAAAGGAAAAATAAATTTTATCAACAGAAATTAACAAAATGTGACAAAAATCTATTAACGAAATGTATTTTTTGTGTTAATATTCAAAATATAAAGGGTATTCGTCGTATGGAAATGGAGGAATGGAGGTTTTTCCAATCGATAAGGATATTAAAGAAGTATTTTGTTCGCACTTGAAAAACAACAGGCACCAATTCGTAGAGAACTGGAAAAACAAAATGATAATTTCCGAAAAAGATCCATTTAAACAAGAGGTAGTTCAAAATGGAGCGAATTTATTAGAGTTAATTATCGAACTTATTATGGAAGATAAAGACATTAATTATCTTCAGCCATTATGTGAGAAAATTGCCATTGAGCGTGCAGGGGCAGATGCGAATATTGGAGATTTTGTTTACAATGCAAATGTGGGAAGAAATGAACTTTTTGAAGCGATGTGCGAATTGGATGTAAGCGCTCGAGAACTGAAACCGATTATGGCCAAAATACATACTTGTTTTGACAAATTAATTTATTATACCGTTTTAAAATACTCAGAAATTATATCGAGGAATTTAGAAGAAAAACAGCAATATATAAATGAAACACATAAAGAAAGGCTTACGATTCTAGGGCAAATGTCGGCTAGTTTTGTACATGAATTTCGTAATCCGCTAACTTCGATTATGGGATTTGTAAAGTTATTGAAGACAGATCACCCTAATCTATCGTATTTAGATATTATTTCACATGAATTAGATCAATTAAATTTTAGGATTTCGCAATTTTTACTTGTATCGAAAAAAGAAATGTGGAATGAATCTGAACGTTTTTTGGTAAATGACTTATTTCAAGATATTATACAATTCTTATATCCAAGTTTAGTTAATGCAAATGTTTTGATTGAAAAGAATTTGCCGTATCCTATTCCACTCGTTGGTTACCGGAGTGAAGTGAAGCAAGTAGTTTTAAATATTTTAATGAATTCGATTGATGCTCTTGAATCGGTGAAAGAAGAGCGGAAAATTATCATTGATGTATTTGAAGAGGATCAGGCTGTTCGCATTGTTATAAAAAATAATGGACCTATGATTCCAGCAGACAATGTAGAGACTATTTTTGAGCCATTTGTAACTACTAAAAAGCTAGGAACTGGTATTGGACTATTTGTATGTAAACAAATTGTAGAAAAACATAAAGGATCCATATTGTGTCGTTCGGATAACGATTGGACAGAATTTCAAATTACGTTTCAAAAGTAAACAGTCTACACCATGCGAATGGTGTAGACTGTTTTAATTTGTAAGTATAACGGTTTCTAATTTTGGATCCTCAGTTGAATAACCAACTATTGAAATTGTGTAAATTGTATTTGGTTCAACGTTGAATTTTGGAATGGTTAATAGTACTTTTTTTGTATCAGCAAGTGAAACTTCAATATCTGCTGTACCAGGGCTAACTTGTAAAAAATCTGTTATTTGCTTAAAGAGTACATTTTCAAATAAATGATCCCCATCTTTTAAATTTACATTTACAACTGGAGTGTCTGGTGAAAAATGTGCAAATCGTATTTTTGCTTGACCAGATGGTAAATGAGTATTATCAAGAATGGGTTGTAATTGGAGATGATTATCGCTATTGACCGCTGCAAGGGTATAAGTGTGATTCCCCATTATTGGTACTAATGCTGAAAATATTGGAGTTTCGTTTCCGACAGGGACAATATCAATACGGTATTTACCTTGCACTAATGATAAATACGGACTGAATTGTTTAAAAGAAATATTTTTAATAACCTTTTGTCCGTTTATTATAATATCAACTGCTGGTGTATGGGGAGCGGTGTGGAAGATTCTCATATGTGACGGTAAAGTCGCTTCTTGTGAATCTCTCTTTTCATATGCTTGTACAAGTTTTGTAATTGCATCATAGTATTTCATATAGAGTTCTACATATCTTTTAGGATTGCTATATTGATAGTAACGAGCGAGCTGTTCGTAACGTGCAGCTTCTTGGCCGTATTTTTCAATTTCGGATTGAGTCATGAACATTCCTCCTTTATCATCATTACAAATATATGCGAAGCTAGAAAGAGGTTATGCAAAAAACTTGCCTTTCTAGAAGGAAAAGTTTAAATGGGGATTTTTTTATTTATAGGCAAACACACATACAAATCGATAATTGTCCTACATAAATTATAAAGGAAAGGTAGTTTGACTTTGATGGAAGGAGTGGAACCATTGGGATGGGGATATCCCCATAGTTATTTGGAATGAAGTTATGGAGGATTTGGTGCTATAGGCTGTGGGACGAATTATGGATTTGTATTATGAGTATTTCTATTAATTTTAGTGATGCGTTGGATAAGGTAATACCGATAAAAGAGCGTCGTGCCGAACTGATTAATGTGGTTAATCGGTTCTTTTTTTATTGTTCTAAACAGGTGGTACTATTTGTTAAGAAATAGTTATGATAAATGAGGTGAAGTAAAATGTCGAATTTTGTTTGAAAATATGCAATATAAAGTAGGATAATAGGAAGGAGAATAACGGGAGTTTCGTCGAAGTTTACACAATGTCAGCAATTGAGGAAAGTTGATATTATATTAAAAAAATATTCAATTTGCTGTTATCTTAAATCAGGAAGGGGTATTTAAGCGTACAGGTAAGGTTGGTCTTCATTTTTAGTTCTGAATTTTCTGTTTTTAAAATAATATTTAGCAGTCATTTGTATATTTTATAATAGTTTTTTGATAAATTCACTGCTTTTGCAGAGGATTCTTTTTTATGAAAGAAACGTCAATTTTCTTCATATACATATACAAATTGGAGAAATGGGGGAGCGCTATGCGCGATTACTTAATTAAACCACTTGTTGGTCAGCCGTATCCGATGATTTCACATGGAAAAGGTGTGTATTTGTATGATCAAAACGGAAATAAATATTTTGATGGTTCGTCTGGAGCGATTACGGCAGGTATTGGACATGGCGTAGCAGAGATAGCAGAAGTTATAAAAAAACAGGCAGAGGAGATCGCTTTCGTTTATAGATCACAGTTTACGAGTGAACCAGCTGAAAAATTAGCGAAGAAGTTAAGTGATTTATGTGTAGGAGATTTGAACTGGAGCTTTTTTGTGAATAGTGGTACGGAAGCAAATGAAACAGCTATGAAAATCGCAATTCAGCATTTTCAGGAGCGTGGCATTCAAGGGAAACATAAAATTTTGTCACGGTGGATGAGCTATCACGGGATTACAATGGGAGCTTTATCTATGTCTGGGCATCCACTGCGCAGACAACGTTTCGTTTCTATTTTGGAAGATTATCCGACTATTCCAGCTCCATACTGTTTTAGATGTCCTGTACAAAAGGTATATCCAACATGTCAACTTTCTTGTGCGACTGAACTAGAAAGAGCGATTGATCGAATTGGTGCAGAACATATTGCAGCTTTTATTGCTGAACCGATTATCGGAGCTGCTGGAGGAGCGGTTGTCCCACCGAAAGAATACTATAAAGTAATTAAAGATATTTGTAGTCATTACGATATATTATTTATTGCGGATGAAGTAATGACTGGACTTGGTCGTACTGGTGCATGGTTTGCGATGGAGCACTGGGGTGTAGAACCGGATATTATGACCCTTGGTAAGGGGCTAGGAGCAGGTTATACACCAATGGCAGCAACAGTTGTAAGTGACCGTGTTATGGAGCCAATTTTACGTGGATCACGTTCTGTAATGAGCGGGCATACGCTTAGTGCAAATCCATTGTCTGCAGCAACGGCTTTAGCTGTTATTGAATATATGGAGAAACATAATTTACCTGAAAAAACAGCAGAAAAGGGAGAGTATTTATTAAAAGGTTTGCAGAAAGTTCAGCAACAATCGACAATCATTGCCGATGTTCGTGGAAAAGGATTGCTAATTGGAATAGAATTGCAACCGTTTACAAAAGCGTCGGAGCTTATTTCAGTTGCTGCTAAAAATGGACTGCTCTTATACCAAGCTGTTTCAGGGCAAGCAGGAAAAGAGGATAGTGCACTGCTTGTTGCACCACCAATGACAACTACATATTCCGAGTTAGATGAATTACTTTCAATTTTTGTAAAGAGTGTGGAAGAGATGATGCAAAAAGGAGGGCATAGTATCGCATGACAACTATTACAAATACATTCGGTAAATTAAAAGAAATAGAGGAAGTAATTTCTTTGTTCCATGATGATATGACATTAATGTTTGGGGGATTTGGAGGAATCGGATCCCCTCCATCTTTAATTCAAGCTGTTTTAGATAAAGGCATTACAAATTTAAATTTAATAGGAAATGATACTGGATTTCCTGATGTAGGAATCGGTCGTCTTGTTACGAATGAAAGGGTTAAATCTTTAGTTACTTCTCATATTGGGTCAAATCCAAATGCGGGAAGACAATTAAATGAAGGAAGATTGCAAATTGAATTCTCTCCGCAAGGAACACTCGCAGAGCGTATTCGCGCTGGTGGTGTAGGGCTTGGTGGTATTTTAGTTGACGTTGGTGTTGATACGATTGTAGAAGAAGGAAAGCGTACAGTTGAAATGAATGGAAAGACATATTTAGTTGAAACAGCTTTAACGGCTGAAGTCGCAATTGTATATGCGAAAAAAGCGGATCCGTTTGGCAATCTTGTATTTGATAAAAGCGCTCGTAATATGAATCCACACGTAGCTATGGCTGGTGACATAACGATTGTAGAAGCAGAAGAAATTGTTCCACTTGGAAGTTTAGATCCAGAAGAAATTGTCGTCCCAGGTGTATTTGTAAATTATATCGTGCCATCGGAAGGAGTGAATTGGAAATGGGTATGGGCGTAGAAGTAAGAGATAAGATTGCAAGACGTGCAGCGAAAGAAATTCAGAATGGTATGCTTGTAAATTTAGGTATTGGAATTCCATCGCTTGTACCGAATCATTTGCCAGAAGATATGAATGTTATGTTTCATGCGGAAAACGGTATTGTTGGTATGGGACCAACGCCAAGTAAAGGGAATGAAGATGAGAATTTATGTAACGCAGCTGGTTTACCAACATCTCTTATTACAGGAGCAAGTTATTTTGATAGCTGCATGGCGTTTGGCATGATTCGAAAAGGATTACTTGATGTTACGATACTTGGTTCGTTACAAGTAAGTGAAAATGGTGATTTAGCCAACTGGATTGTACCAGGAAAACGCGTTCCAGGTATTGGAGGAGCGATGGATTTAGCGCAAAAAGCGAAGCGGGTCGTTGTTGTGATGAATCATGTTGATAAATACGGAAATGCAAAGATTGTTTCGGAATGTACATTGCCATTAACTTCGAAAAAATGTGTAGATTTAATTATTACAGACATGGCTGTCATGGAAGTGACCCAAAGAGGACTTGTCTTACAAGAATTAATGAGTCCATATACTGTAGAAGATGTAAAACGACATACGACAGCTGATTTTCATATAAGCTCAAATTTACTAGTAATTGAATGAGGGGAGTTGTAATATATGGAGCAATTAAAAAAACAAGTTTGTGATTATATTGAGGGTCATGAAGAAGAGAGTGTAAAATTTTTAACACGATTAATTCAAGAAAAGAGCGTATCTGGTGATGAAAGTGGTGCACAGGCAATTGTTATTGAAAAGTTGCGTGAGTTAGGTCTAGATCTTGATATTTGGGAGCCTGCTTTTAATGAAATGAAAGATCACCCTTATTTCGTATCACCTCGTACAAGTTTTACAGATAGCCCGAATATTGTAGCGACTTTAAAAGGAAGTGGCGAAGGGAAATCTATGATTTTAAACGGGCATATTGATGTCGTGCCAGAAGGGGATGTAAATCAGTGGGACCATCATCCATATAGTGGAGAGAAAATAGGAAACCGCATATATGGACGTGGAACAACAGATATGAAAGGCGGCAATGTTTCACTTATGCTTGCGATGGAAGCGATTATTGAATCTGGTATTGAACTAAAAGGTGATATACATTTTCAAAGTGTAATAGAAGAAGAGAGCGGTGGGGCAGGAACATTAGCTGCTATTTTACGAGGATATAAGGCAGATGGCGTTATTATTCCTGAGCCGACGAATATGAAGTTTTTTCCGAAACAACAAGGATCAATGTGGTTTCGTCTACATATAAAAGGAAAAGCAGCACACGGTGGTACACGTTATGAAGGAGTAAGTGCAATTGAAAAAAGTATGTTTGTTGTAGAGCATTTGAGAAAATTAGAAGAGAAGAGAAATGGTCGAATTACAGATCCGTTATTTAAGGGGATTCCGATTCCAATTCCAATTAACGTTGGGAAAATTGAAGGGGGAAGCTGGCCAAGTTCTGTTCCCGATTCATTAATTTTAGAAGGAAGATGTGGTATTGCGCCGAATGAGACTATAGAGGCAGCAAAAGAAGAGTTTGAGGGCTGGATTGGTGAATTAAAAGATGTGGATAGTTGGTTTGTAAAAAATCCTGTAGAAGTAGAATGGTTTGGGGCTAGATGGGTTCCTGGTGAACTAGAAGAAAATCATCCACTTATTACAACGCTTCAACATAACTTTGTTGAAATCGAAGGGAACGAGCCGATTATAGAAGCTTCGCCATGGGGAACAGATGGAGGTTTGTTCACACAAATAGCTAACGTACCCACGATAGTATTTGGTCCAGGAGAGACGAAAGTAGCACACTATCCAAACGAATATATAGAAGTTGATAAAATGATTGCTGCCGCAAAAATAATTGCATGTACATTACTAGATTGGTGTGAGGTGAAAAAATGAAATACTATGAATCTTTTAGTGAACAGACAAAGCATTATACAGTAGAAGGGGTTTTAGATTATTTTAATAAACGTATTAGAGTTGATCACTATACAGGAAATGTTGAAAGCATCATACAAACAATCGATGAATTAGCAAAGAAACATTCTTTCACTAAATGTATTATTAAAGGAAAGGGAGAACATGTTTCAACATGGCTCTCTTTCGGTTTTTTACTGGAAGCAACGATACCTCATTATTTTCAAGGGCACGATGCGCACTTCTTCGTGAAATATCATAATGATGAAAGACGAAATAGTATTCATTGGACTGAGGAAGATACTATTTTAAGTGGTGTAAAAGAAAAAGAAGTGAAAGAAAAAATAGTCCCAGAGGAATTTGTGTTAAGAAAAGCGACAGAAGAGGATGCGGAAGAATTAGCAATTGTCTTTGGAAAAGTATTTGAAGTTTATCCGACACCTTTAAATGATGGGAATTATGTAAAGCAGACGATGAAGGAAGACGATACAATTTACTATGTTTATGAATTCGAGGGGAAAATTATTAGTACAGCATCTGCTGAAATGAACGTGAAAGAAGGTAATGCAGAATTAACGAATTGTGCTACATTACCTGAATATCGAAAACATGGTTTTATGAAAAGTCTGTTAATTAAATTGGAGGAAGAGCTCCAAGAAAAATCTATTTTTTGTTCTTATACAATTGCTCGCTCGCTATCTTTCGGTATGAATGCAGCCTTTCATCAATTAGGCTATACATATACGGGAAGGCTTGCGAATAATTGCTACATTTTTGATAAGTTGGAAGATATGAATATATGGGTGAAAGATTTATCAAGCTATTCGAAAGCAGTAAGACTCCCGCCTCAAAATTCGGCTGTAAAGCAAAGAAGTTAAGTGGGAGTCGGGTTAATAATAAAGCCCCACTGATTAAAGTTTCACTTAACCATAAATAAGCAATAAAAATATATATACATTTCATCAAAATAATAGAACGGAATCGTCATGCTTATAATCGCACAGAGGGTGCCGGAAATTCGGCGTTGAATTTGCTGGATTTTCGGCAAAAGGGGGGATGACATTGCTAGCAGTTTCGACACAGGAAGTCATTGAAGCGATTTTGGGCAGTATAGATGAGGCCATACATGCAGTAGATGAAAATGGGATTACAATATTTTATAATACAGTTGCTGCAAAACATGATGGATCTAAAATTGAAAATGTGCTAGGAAAGCATTTATTAGAAGCATTCCCGTCATTATCCAGAGAAACAAGTACGTTGATGAAAGTATTAGATACAAAAAAACCAATCGTACACCAAGTTCAACATTACCAAAATTTAAATGGGGAAGACGTTTGTACGGTCAATACAACGTTACCTATTTTAATAGATGGAAATATTGCTGGTGCTGTAGAAATTGCGAAAGATTATTCTACTATTCAAAAGCTTACTGATACGATTGTAGATCTACAATCGAAAATAAAACGATCGACTAGCAAAAAAACGGTGAAAAAGCATGTTGCATTCGAGACAATTGTAACTGATGATTCCCGCTTTAAACAGACGAAAGAGTTAGCACAAAAAGTAGCGCCAACCGATGCGAATGTTTTAATATATGGTGAAACCGGAACGGGGAAAGAGCTATTTGTGCAAGCGATTCATGAGGCTTCTAAACGAAAAAACAAGCCGTTTATTGCACAAAACTGTGCAGCTTTGCCAGAGTCGCTATTAGAAAGTTTGCTGTTTGGCACGACAAAAGGTAGTTATACAGGGGCAATCGAACGAGCAGGATTATTTGAACTTGTAGATGGAGGGACATTATTTTTAGATGAACTGAATTCAATGCCGCTCGATTTACAAGCAAAAATGCTACGTGTATTAGAAGATGGAGTTATTCGTCGCATTGGTGATAATAAGACGAGAAAAGTAGATGTTCGCGTTATTACTGCAATGAATCAGCCTCCAGAAGTATGTTTAAGAGAAAATAAAATTCGCACTGATTTATACTATCGATTAAATGTGTTTTCATTATATATCCCGCCGCTTCGCGAAAGAACTGAGGATGTACTGTTATTAGCGTCTTACTTTTTGAAAGAATATAATAAAAGTTATAAAAAAGGTGTACTTCAAATTGATAAGGAAGCGAAAGAAAGATTACAAGCTTATCAATGGCCTGGAAATGTTCGTGAGTTAAAGCATACGATTGAACATGCTGTCATTATTACAGAAGGGAATTCGTTAACAGCAAATTGCTTGCCACGAACATTTCGGAAAGAGAAACTTCCGAAGAAGAAAAGTATATTACCGCTTAGGGAAGCTCTTCATCAAATGGAAAAGGAATTAATAGATCAAGCGTTAATTGAAACGGAAGGGAATATTTTGCAAGCAGCAAAAATGTTAGGTATTCCGCGTCAAACGCTTCAATATAAACTGAGCAAGTATGACAAAACCGCCGAATAACCGGCGGTTTTTGTGTGTTTGCACCAATAAAAGAGCGTTTACATATATAACAAGTAATGAATATGATAGTAAATATCGTTTTAGTACAGCACTTAAAAATATTTATTCTCTTATATAATAGGGTATTTCTCGCATTTACTTATCAAGAATATGAAGTTGGCATAATTATTGCTTATATAAAGGATGAGCGTATAAAAAGGGGGAATAGCAATGTTACATGATGTATACAAACCAAATCGTCACTGGAAGGATATTGAATTATGGAAAGATGTTACAGAAGAACAATGGAATGATTGGGTTTGGCAATTAACGAATACGATCAAAACTTTAGATGATTTAAAGAAAGTAATTAACTTAACACCTGACGAAGAAGAAGGCGTTAAAATTTCAACGAAAACGATCCCGTTAAACATTACACCGTACTATGCTTGGCTAATGAATCCTGATGACCCACGCTGTCCGATTCGGATGCAATCAGTACCGATTTCGGAAGAGTTATATAAAACAAAATATGATTTAGAAGATCCTCTTCATGAAGATGAAGATTCACCAGTTCCAGGATTAACTCATCGTTATCCAGACCGTGTACTATTTTTAGTAACGAATCAATGTTCTATGTATTGTCGTTACTGTACACGTCGTCGTTTTAGTGGACAAATTGGAATGGGCGTACCGAAAAAGCAATTAGATGATGCGATTGCTTATATTAGTGAAACACCACAAGTACGTGACGTTTTAATTTCTGGCGGTGATGGACTTCTAATTAATGATAAAATTTTAGAATATGTATTAAAGAATTTACGAGCAATCCCGCATGTTGAGATTATTCGTATCGGAACGAGAGCACCAGTTGTATTCCCACAGCGTATTACAGAAAACCTGTGTAACATAATTAAAAAATACCATCCAGTATGGTTAAATACTCATTTTAACACTTCTATTGAGATTACAGAAGAATCGAAACTAGCATGTGAAATGCTTGCAAATGCAGGTGTTCCAATTGGAAACCAAGCTGTAATTTTAGCTGGAATTAATGACAGCGTTCCAATTATGAAAAAACTTATGCATGATTTAGTGAAAATTCGTGTTCGTCCATATTACATTTATCAATGTGATTTATCAGAAGGTATCGGTCATTTCCGTGCACCAGTTTCGAAAGGTCTTGAAATTATTGAAGGCTTACGTGGACATACGTCTGGTTATGCAGTACCAACTTTCGTTGTCGATGCACCGGGTGGAGGCGGAAAAATTGCGCTTCAGCCAAACTATTTAATTTCACAAAGTGCGGATAAAGTTGTTCTTCGTAACTTTGAAGGGGTTATTACAACGTATCCAGAACCAGAAAACTATATCCCAGGAAGAGCAGAAGGCTACTTTAAAGAAATTTATCCGACTTATGAAGAGAAACGTTCTGATATCGGCGTTGCAGGATTGATGAGTGATAAGAAATTTAATCTTGTTCCAGATGATTTACAACGTATGAATCGCCGCAAAGATTATGAAGTCAATGAAACGCATGCTTCTTTAAAAGATAAACGTGATAAGCGTGATCAATTAAAAGATAAAAAATATCAAGCACAAATAGCAAAGTTAGATGATGACAAAAAAAATGAGGGTGACGTAGTATGAATTGTATGTGGTGTGACAGTACAGAAGCGAAAGAAAGCTTGAATACTGTATATTGGGAATTACCAGATGGTACGAAAGCCATTGAAATCCAAGAGACACCATGTATTACTTGTTCCTCATGTGGAATGGACTATCAAGCAGACCATACTGTAAAAGAAATTGAAGATCAGTTGTTTTTAATTTATACGAAAGATTTGCCAAAACAACTAACATACGAAGAGTTGATGGGAAGACCACGTTTATTAAAAAGGAATTATTTCGACTTTTAACCAGCTTTTATGCTGGTTTTTTTCTTTTTTGCCTTGTATAATGTACCCAAGTTAGAAAGGTAGGGAATATTTTTGAAAAAGACATTTTACCATTATATGATGAAGCACCGTGCAGCTTTATTTAAAAATGAAATATCAGATTTAGCAGAGGCGATGTATGATGATTTAAGTTTTCCGAAGCAATCTGAAGACTATGATGTAATTAGTTCATACTTAGAGTTAAGTGGAATGCTAGAAAGTATGTCTATATTTGATGATGCATGGGATTTATATATACAAGAGAGATAACGATATGAAGTTTTAGGGAAATGAAAGCATAATGAATACATTACTTTGAAAGAAGTGAAGTATTCATTATGCTTTTTTATTTACAATACGTCTTGTTGTTAGAACATAAATGAAAAGTGAAAGCTAGTTTAAATACTAGCTTTTTTAAGTTATATACAAATTCTACTTTTTTATTGAAAAAATTTATGAATATAAGCTTCTGTGATAAGCGTTTTTATGTAGGTTGCATATACTGTTATCAAAATCACGACGTTTAAAAAAGGAGAGATATTGATGGCAAGGAAAAAACAACCTAAATATAACGTAGGAGACATAGTCGTGATTACGCTATATGGAACCGTTGGGAAAGTTACAAATGTTAATTTTCTATTTTTACTCGGTGGATATTATGTTATCATTCCTAATACATATATTAAGAGGTGAAACAAATGGGGTTAGCTGCAATATACTTACGCTTATCGAGGAACGAAGAACAATTAAACATAGATGAGATTTTATTGAACCATCGAAACGCATTAACTAAGCTTGCAAAACAGCAAAAGTTGACTTATGACATCTATCAAGAAATCTCAAGTGGAGTAAATACGGAACGACCAGAACTAAATTTATTGTTAAGCAGATTAGATGATTATGACGCTCTTCTTGTAATGGATATAGACAGAATTTCACGTGACAACGCTCATGCCGAAGAAATTAAGAAGATGTTGATTATCCACGATATTAAAATTTTGACTCCTCAAGGTGCAATTGATTTATCACAGGAAAGTAATGAAATGCTTTTCTCCTTCCAAGCAATGATGGCGAACTTTGAATATAAACAA
This sequence comes from Bacillus cereus group sp. BfR-BA-01523, assembly GCF_022662615.1. Taxonomy (NCBI): domain Bacteria; kingdom Bacillati; phylum Bacillota; class Bacilli; order Caryophanales; family Bacillaceae; genus Bacillus; species Bacillus cereus group sp. BfR-BA-01523. Next base: position 151,679 of record NZ_JAKUDX010000004.1, on the reverse strand, counting down.
ATTCGTAAAAGATTGGGAAGGGGACGATTAGCAGCAGCCGAGCAAGGAAAATGGACAATGAGTAACAGAGTTCCTCTAGGTTATAAAAAGAATGAAGAGAAGCGTCTAGAAGTGGTTGAAGATGAAGCCAAAATAATTCGTTTTATTTTTCAAAAGACATTAGAACGTGTTAGTGCAAATGAAATTGCGAAACAGCTAGATATACTAGGATGGAGAAGTAGGCAAGGTAAAGTATTAACTTCGACACACATTTCAAATATGAGAAGAAATGTTGTTTATTATGGAGTTGTAAAAGCAGGTAGGAAAGTAAATGGTAGAGTGGTTGATGAAGTGTTTGTTGAAGATGCTCATGAACCAATTGTAAGTAAGCAAATGTTTTTAGAAGTCCAAAAAATATTGGAGGAAAATACGACTGGAAATTTCTTTAATAAGTTAAAAGCGACAAGAAAGCTCCAAAATCTAATTTACTGTAATTGTTGTAAAAGGAAACGATACATACAATGCGATGGAAATGGTATTGATTATATAAAATCATGTATCTATAAAGTTGATAATAATAAATGTAGAGATCGTGGATACAAATATGAGCCAATTGAGCAATTTGTATTACAAAAGGTTAAAGAAAAGAAACCAGCTTTTGAACAAGAGTTGCAAATGTTGAAATCACTTGATACGACAGAGGTAGAAAAGAAACTATCAATTCAAAGGGAGTCTTTAGAGAAACAAATAAACAGATTTAATAAACGTCAACGGAATCTTAAAGAAATGCGGATGGATGGAGAAATTTCGAAAGCTGAGTTTTATGAAATGCGTGATGAAAACGAAGAACAAATCAAACAAGTTAAGCAACAGATGGAACTCATTGATATTAAACTCGAGAATTTATCTAATACAGATGAGGAACAAGCTAGATTGCAAGATGCTATTAAAACGTTAGATAAATTGGAAGAGCTTAAAGCAGAATCATGTAATACATTTTTGAAGAAATTTATAAAGAAGATATGGTTCAGTAGTAATACAGAGGCAAATCATGACACAACAAAACCGAGAGAAGACGCTACAATAGAAATTGAATGGTTATAAATTGATGAGGCTTCAGAATGGCTCTTAGAAGGCTTTATAAGGCTAACTGTTGAATTTTAATGTAGGATTAATATGTAAAATATGGAGGTTGGAGCATGAGCGCAGAGGACATTTTAAGACTCATTGAAGAGATGGAAAACGGAGAACGTTGGAAACTACTCAATGAGATGTACGACTTGTATTACAATAAAGATGAATCAACAAAAGGAATACCTTTAGATATAGATTATTAATCAGACTATCTAGTTTAATCTCTTTATTTCTGTTTATGAATTTAAATAGCCTCCAGAAGCTTTAAAATTATCCAGATTGAATAATAAATATTTTTTAATATAATTAAATGTGAAGGTGAAAATTAATCTGGGATAATCTAAGGAAGGGATAAATATGGCTAATCAATGGGTTAGAAGATCAGTTGTACTTTATAAAAAAACTGACAACAGTGAGGAACAAATTGCATTGTTTAGAAGTATGAACGAAGCTATAAAATGGTCTAATGCAAATAACATTATGAGTGTAGGGTGGGCGATAAAAAGTTTAAAACTTAATGTTTATCCTACACCTATACTATCTTCTAGGAAATTTCCGTATGCAAGTCAGTATCGATTTGAGCATGCACCGAATCAAGAGCATTCAGAGTATACAGTTCCATTAAAAGAAAACGATAATGAAGATGCTGTCCCACCCGAACTACGATACGCCGGGATTCCTTGCGTGCTTTACAAAGATAATCAGAAGCTAGGAACTTTTAGTTCTGTTGGAGAGGCCAAAGTATTTTTAGAAGAAAGAATTGGCGGAGCTTTGGGTTCGGGACTTTATTCACTTCTTAAGGGATGGGTTCCTTCAAAATCAAGCCAGCTATATGGATATTCAATGAAGCGTTTAGACAGACAACCAGAAGTTCCAGAATTAAATTGAATGATCGAGCTTAATGCTCGGTCTTTTTTTAATCATAAAATCAATATTTTATTACAAAAAAAGACACTTCTTAAAAGTGTCTTTTTTGTAATAATAGAAAGGTTTCATTATAAAAACATTTTTTCCACTGTAATAACAATTTGAAAATATAGAACACTTCTACTTAATAAATACTTATGCTATATATTTTTCAATAATTCTCATTAATGCATCTGAATATTCTTCAGGACTTGTTTTAATATTAGGGAGATTTTTTTCTATATACTTCATTTCGCTTACTATGTGTTTATGATTTTGTAGCAAAATTTCATAAAGACCATATATAGCAGGATTAGATTGTAACTCATTGTATTCCAAATTATCAAATAGATTGTAAACCTCTATATATTTAATGAAGTTTAAACCAGGTAACGTAAACAAATTATAATAAAGTAATCCTAGCTGGTCTTCAGAAAGGGGAGCTCTAATTATATCCATATATTCTAGAACTTTTTTTTCATTTTCTGAGCTTTTAAACTTGTACTCATCGATAAATTTTATAGTTCTATATAAAAATCTTAAATAATGTGTAAATTTATTACCATGTGATTTATAAAATTTTTGAATGTCCAAAACAGTATCACGATAGTATTCTATCTTCTTTTCTTTACTTAGTAAGTTGAATTGTTGCCTATTATAGTCTCTCATTGTAATTTCGTCGGATGGTTCGTTTGGAGAGCGATAAACACAAGTTCTCATACGATTCTGAATACTACTTAATATATAAAAGAAAGCTTGGTATCCTTGGTATGTATTAGTTGAGATTTTAACAGAAAGACTATCAATTATTTTATTATTTGTATTAAGAAGTTCAAAAAAAGTGTTTTCAAACCTTTGTAATTCCATGGTTTCGGCTTGTGTTAAAATATCTTTTTTTTGATCGTTAATATCTTTCCTTTGTATTTTTAATGTACTTATTAGGATTAAAGTACTCGCAAAAGTTAATAAAGGAACCATTGTACCTGCTATAAAGTCCCCAATAGGGCCAGCTGAAGTTACCTCTCCGGGAAAATCAAATTTTATATATATAAAATAAATTAATGGAGGGGAAAAGATTGATAGGATTGCTATCATAAAACCAATTTTCCCCAATGTGTCAAAGGAATTCCATAGTTCCTTTATTTTCAACTTAAGTCTCCGCATTTTAAGCAACCTTCCTCTTTGTTTAATTAGTTTTATTTTAACTCATAAATAGTTCTTTTGGTTAGTTAAATTTATAAATTTAACTAATATATTATAAAATTCTCATTTTATTAAAGTAAACAAAAGGGGCCCGTTTTGCTCCTGGTAACTTTTCTTCCCCGTTAGTTGAAGAAAAAGTTATAAGAATTGTTTGATTATATGGATTTTCTTCTTTGAAAAAAGAAATTAAAATTATATAATAGGATAATAGTGGGGTGTCACTAAAAAATGGGAGATTTCTCATTCTACATACGCCCCCTTCTACGGTATTAGCCATATAAACTTATAAAAAAAGGGGAATTACAGATGCCTAATTATACTTCCGTTGAATCAGGTCACTTAAAATCTAAAATCGTTCGTTTTGTTGTGGACATCGGTGGCGGTAAAGAAGCCTTACATGTGTATGAAGTGCAATTTGCCGTTTATCCCGGTCTTAATAATGAAGTGATCTATTCTGGGGGATATAGACGAATTAACGTTGCTGAACAAGGGGTAATTGAACTATATCAACTTGAAGCAAAAAATGATGATGATGCACTAACAGAAGTAACTGAAGATATTAAGAGAGACAATAATTATAGTGAAGCGTAAACAAAAGAGAGACCTAGTAGGTCTCTCTTTTATCTATATTTTTAAAACTCTTCTGCTTTGTTAGTTGAAGAAGAATACAAATCCTATATTTTTAAAACTTTTTCCTCCGATTGATTTACGTATTTCAAATTGCATATATAAAAATAAAGTGAGAGAAATAAATTAATCGGAGGAACTAAATATGGAACAATATATGAACGACCATGCATTTTATTACGAAAGATATTTGATTAAGAATTATAACAGTAAAGTTGTCTTAGCGATGATAAAACTAATGAATGGAAATAGAAAGAGTTCATTTACAATATCTCAATTATCAAAGGTCAGTGGTGAAAGCAAACATGTTACAAAGACCACAGTTTATAAAATGATTGATGAGTATATGATAAACAAATTAAGAATCGAATTCATTCCAGCAGAATATTCGGCAAATGAAATGTTTGTTGTTCAATTCCCTTTGAAAATGGAGGACTTTTCTTATTTATATGAATTTGAAATTGATGACCTTCTTGATTTAGATAATGCTGAAGTCAAAGTATTCTTATCATTGTTTGGTTTAATGAAAAATTCGAACGATTACAAACTGAAGAAAATCAAGAATATTAGCATTGGTCGAGACACAATCGCTCGTTTAAGTGGAGTAAAAAATCTTAATACTTTGTCTGAATCTATCGAATCTCTAGAAGAAAAAGAGTGGCTAAAAATTATTGACAAAGGAAATAATCTCAAAACAAAAAATACAAAATATGAGCTTTTGAAAGATTACAAGATTCGTTGAGAACTGATTATTCAGTTCTTTTTTTGCCTAAAATGAGTCATGTATCAAATTTGCTCCATTTGATTAAATTTGTAAGAACCATGTATCAATGTTATTCCATATGATCAAATTTGATACGCTAAATAATTAAATATATATATAAATAAAATATATTTATACGCAACAAAAGAAACTTCGTTGCACTACGTTTCTTTTATTACGTATGAATGAAATCAATTAACTAACGACTATTCAGTTTTGCACTTTCTCCAAAAAGTTTTCAAATCTTATTTACAAATGAAATATTACTGATACAAAAATATCAAATAGAATATTCGTAGTAATTTGGAGGCGTATCATAATGGAAAAGTGGAGAATGATTGAGAAGAATGGAATATTATTTAATGTAAGCAATATAGTACGTACATAATAAGTAGCTTGTATATATTAATATTAGAGAGATAAAAAGTTTCATAAATGTGAAAATCTCTCTTGTTTTTAATTCTTTAGTGTTTTCCATATTTGATTCCTCCGGATGTGGAAAGTCAGGAAGAATCACCAGTTGCAATCATCTTGGCATAGATGAAGAGATCCATTAAGTTTTTAGAGTTCCTTAATTCGAACTTTAGAATCTTTTTGGATCTCACCTCCTTCTAAAGATTATTAAGTAAAGTGTTTGAAGTAGTCTCTTTGAGGATTTTATTTAATAATTTTAACCATTGGATATTAGTGGCGGAAACCACTAATATTTATTTATATATACAAGTGAATTTAGAGTACGCCATGACAGTTTTAAACTCGAGCGACCTAGATAGTATTTTTTGTACCATTTAAAAGAGGACTTGAGCTACCCTCGAACTAAGGCGATACTTCGGTATCGTCTTTTTTATTTTTACGTTTTTTTAGTTTTTCACAAGTGTGAAACTTTTATAGAGCACCTTCAAAGAAAGGAACGATATGATGGCATTTCCCTTTAGCTTTAATAAAAATAAAAAAGATTACTCTAAAAATTCTTTTTCTACAGCAATTTATTCGGGTAAGCCTGCAACAATTATCAGTGAAGAAGAAGCGTTAAAAATTCCTTCTGTTAAAGCAGCGGTAGAATTAATTAGTAACTCCATTTCAACGCTTCCAATCTATTTATATGTAGAGAATGAGATTGATAAGAGTATTGAAAAAGTATCAGATTCGAGAGTGAACATCCTTAATCACAGCAGTAATAAGTTTCAAACAGCCCAATCGATTAAAAAGAAAGTTGTTACTGATTATTTATTACATGGCAAAGCTTATCTTTGTAAGAAAAATGGTGAGCTTCATCATTTAGAAGCGAGCGGTATGAAAGAGACTCATTACACTGACGACGGTTATACATACAGTCGTAAAGAATTTACTTATAATGGTGCAGTTGAAGTTGAGTTAGACCCGTTAGAAGTGATCGTTATTGATAGTGCAACAAATGGAATTCTTGCCGATGGTGGAAAGATTCTTGTACAAGCTTCTCAGCAAATAGAATATTCTTTAGCGTTGCTTACTAACTCGGCTGTTCCAACAGGAGTTTTGAAGTCGGCTTCGAGGTTAACTGAAACTGTAATTAATCGCTTACGAGAGAGCTGGGAAAGTTTATATCAAGGTGCTTCTCGTTCAGGACGAACCATCATTCTAGAAGAAGGTATGGAATTCGTTCCTCTTTCAATGAAGCCTGATGAAATGCAACTAACAGATAGTCATAAAACGATGATTTCAGAGATTGCAAGGCTGTTTAATATTCCTGAAAGTATGATTAACAGTTCAGCTAACAAATATAACAGCTTAGAACAAAATGGCGCTCAATATCTTAAAGGAACTCTTTTCCCAATTATTACAGCTATTGAAAGTTCATTAGATAATGAGATGTTAAACGAGACAGAACAGCAACTTGGCTATTTCTTCAGATTTGATACGTCAGAGATTCTTAGAACAACAGAATCAGAAAAGGTTAAAACTGTTTCTGAAGCTTTATCAAATGGTCTTATTTCATTTAATGAAGCAAGAGCGAAACTTGATATGCCGAAGATTGAAAAAGATTATTATACATTGTCACTTGGTAATGTGTTAAAGGATGCAAAAACAGGTGAGCTAACTATTCCTAACATGGGTGTTGTAGATAATCAGGTCAAAGGAGAAAGAACTAATGAAAACAATGGAATTAAGAAGTAACAAAGTAGCCCTCACTTCAAACAGTGAGGGTTTAATTGTGTTTGGCTACGTTAATAAACCTGGAGCTTTAAGTGAAGTTCTTGGAACTACTAAAAAGTTTCGAGAGAAAATTGCTCCCGGTGCATTTAAACGAGCTATTGAGAAACGCTCTAAGGACATTGACTTCCTTGTTGAGCACGATGCAAAGCAAGTTCTTGCTTCCACAAGAAATGAATCGCTTACTCTTCGTGAAAGTGAAGAGGGGTTATATATGGAAGCTAAAATCAGTCAAACAAGTTATGGAAAGGACTACTATCAATTAATTTCTGATGGCCTTATTCGTAACATGTCATTTGGATTTTCTGCCTTAAAAGATTCTTGGCAACAAGTAGGTGGAATGATGATTCGAACTATTGAAGAGCTCGAATTATTCGAAATTTCAGCAGTACGTAATCCTGCATATTCTCAAAGCTCACTTGCAGCAAGAGATATTAATTTAATTGAAGAAATCGACGTTCCTTCGATGGAACAACTAAATAACGAAAGAGGTAATCATACAATGATGAAAATGGAAAAACGCTCAAACGATATTAAGGCATTTGAACAATACTTACGAGAAGGTTCTGAATCTCGAGCTTTAACAACAACAGCGAATGGAACAGCAGTTATTCCTGAAAATGTTTCTGGAATAATTGTTAAGAAGATGGAAGAAGTATCTCCAGCTTTCGCTCAAGCTCGTAAAATTCACTCTGTTTCAGGTTCTTTAAAAGTGCCTCGTGAAGATGATGGTATTACTGGTGGTTTCTGGGAAGAAGGAGAGTCAATTCTAGAAGAAATGTTGGATTTAAAAGAAGTTAAGTTGCGACAAAAACGACTTGGTGCAGGTATGGCAGTAAGTAATCAATTAGCAAATGACGCTGGCGTTGATATTGTTGCTTACTCTCAAGATTTACTGTCGCGTCGTCTTTCTAAAACTGCCGAGCATGCAATTTTTGTGGGAGACGGAAAGAAAGAATTCAAAGGAATTTTAAGTGAAACTGATATTGCGACAGTTGATGCAAAAGATGTGGTTGATATGAGCCCCCTTCTTGAGCTATATACTTCAATTCATCCTGACTTTATTTCAAACTCAGCGTTCTATATGAATCGAAACCTATTTAACGCTGTTGCAAAATTGGAAGACGGCAATAGGCACCCATTCATTCAAAACGGTGTTGTGAACGGTGCTATTACTTATACGTTATTTGGAGCGCCGGTATATGTAACTCAAGCACTTCCAGATACAACTCCGGCGGTATTCGGTGACATTGCAGAAGCTTATACAATTCTTGTAAAGAAAGAAATGTCAATTCTTAATGTTGTTGATACTGCTAATGCTTTACGTGGTAGCAGATTATTAGTTGCGGATGCTTACATGGACGGTGCTGTAACAAATCCACAAGCAATTGCTCGATTAAATGTGGTTCCAGCCTAATTATAAATGTGAAATGTTTTATAAAATTGAGGGCCGTAAAATCGGCTCTCTTTTTTTATTTGACTAAAGTAAAAGAGGGAATTGAACATGACTAAAAAAATTTCAGGTATGAAAGTAAAGCTATATATTGAAGATGCAACGACTGGTAAAGTCTTAGCAGGACAGCGTAATGCTTCATTAAGTCGTAGTGCTGAAAGTATTGATGCTACATCTAAGGACACTGAAGGAAACTGGAAAGAATCCTTACAAGGATTTAAAGAATTCTCTATTGATGCAGATGGAGCATTCGTTGAATCAGATGAAGCATATGCAATCTTAGAAACAGCATTCTTAAACTCAGAGAATGTAAATGTATATTTAGAATTTCCATCAGGTGCTAAATATCGTGGAAACTGTACGATTACAGATTTCAGCTTAGATATGCCATATGATGATTTAGTTACTTACAGTATTAGCTTACAAGGTAATGGAGCTTTAAAGGTTACTAGTAAATAACTGTATGAAGACTGAGAGCGCCTACTCTTAGTCTTTCTTCTATTTTATAAAAGATGGAGAGAGGTTGTAAGCTGATGATTAAAGTAACAGATATTGATTTAACATTCACAAAGAATTATTTAAGAGTAGAGCATACAGATGATGATCAGTTAATAGAGCTTATTATAGTGGCAGCTAAGAGCTTCATTCAATCGTATTTGAATAAGAAGTTCAATGAGTTTGAAGAACTACCTGATGAACTGACAGTACCTTGTTTAGCATTAGCTTCACACTGGTATGAAAGACGTGAAGTACAAACGGATAAGAGTGCTAATAAATTGCTGTATACATTCGCAGGAATATTGGATATGCATCGTATATTTATTGGTGGTGAATTACTGTAATGAGCGGATAAGAAGGGAGTAATAAGATGAAAGAGAAACTACAATGCTTACAGCTAATTAGAGAGGGATTAGATGAGAATACATTTCGATTTGTGGTAGCTGAAGTAATCGTTAAACATTATACAAAAGAGATGGCAAAAAGAAAGAACAACTTCTACATTCGAGATGTTCATTGTAGAACGAATCTAATGCTGAGATCAATGGGATTAGATGAGGTTAGTTATAGATTTGTTCATAAGAATAGTTATGTTTTATTTTAATTCATTTAAACTAAACTTTTTATTTAAGGTTTTATTGAGAGTGAATGATGTTGAATGTATCGCCTACCTTTTCAGAAAAAAACATAAATATACGTATAATAACTGGGGAGGGGACGTTTACACATATTGAAATTTTTTATAAAAACTATTTTTATGTAAAAAAATGTAAAAGAGGTATTGAGATATGCAGGCACCAGAATATTTTAACGAAACAGCCAAAATTTCTTTTGAATTTGTTGTTGAGGAATTACAGAAAATAGATAAATTGAATCCAACAGATCAGCCAGTGATTGAAGCTCTTGCTTTTAATCTTTGGACATTACAAAAATGCCAAAAGACCTTGATGGAAGAAGGATTTATTCTTGATGGTTTACATGGTAAGAAGGAACATCCAGCAGTTTCAATTTCTATGAAAGCTCAGGCGAAAGTATTAGAAAGCTTCAAAGTTCTTGGATTAGATGCATCAATGCGTTTGAAGATTGATAAGAATGAGGATAATGTGGGTCCATCTGAATTCATTCAAAACTTAATTGGAGGAAAGTATAAATGAGTTTAGAAGAAATTTTAACTGAAGATAATTTACAAATTCATAATTGGAAAGTTAAGCCTAATATTAAATTGTTCAAAAGAATTATAGAAGAAAAAGAAGTTATTGATCCTTTGATCTGGGTTTTAAAAATTGAAGAACAAGTTCATGTAGAGTATGAGAAATATATTGAGGCTATGGAAGAACGACATAAAGAAAATCCTAAAGTTCTCAAGAAAATTCAACAAGCCAAACAGTTTTAAGAAGACCATGTCTATTATTGAGGATATGGTCTTCTTATTTTTTTGCCTTTTTCTTGTCTCACAGATCAATTGACTATCCTTTATTACAAATTGAAATAGAAATCGGTTATTTTTGAATGAAAGAGATTATATATGACTAATCTATAAAATAAGTATCACTTTCAATTCTATTTTATTATAATAGAGAGAAAGGATTCGTTTTACGACTTTGTAATGCGAAAGGAAGAAATTCAAGGGGAGGGGAGGATTTTTTGGCAACAGAGAATGTACGGAGTATTCTTTTATTATTAAAACAATTTGGTTTTACTGATAAGACATTAAAAATAATTTATCAAAATGAAGAGGCTATTTTAGAAGTTATTTTTAATAAAAATCATCCCTTTCATAACAAATATTTTAATATTTATACAACAAAGGAGAAGGAAATTTCTCAAGATTTCAATTCTTTGGTTAAGTTTTCCGATGATTTTACCGAAAAGATGAAAGAATACAAAAGAAAAAACATTAAAATTTATTGTAGCTTGTATGAGGGTTATCCAAAGCATTTATTTGTTGAAGAAAATGAACCATTATTTCTCTATTGCTATGGAAATTTAGAACTTTTAAATAATAATTTACAAAAAGTGTCGATAATCGGGACTAGGAAAGCAACAAATAAGGCAGAAACTAAAACAATGGAATATGTTAAAGGCTACCTGGATCGAGGGTGGATTACAGTTAGCGGATTGGCAAAAGGTATTGATACTATAGTACATCAGGAAACATTAAGATATAGCGGGAAAACAATTGCAGTACTACCAACTTCATTTGAAAAGATTTATCCTGCTGAAAATAAAGAGTTATTTAATGGAATTATAAATAATAAAGGGTTAGCAATATCAATCACAGGGCCATTTGAAAATACATATAAGTCTAACTTTATTGAAAGAAATTCGATAGTTGCAAAAATGAGCAACGAAATTTTAGTTATTGAAGCTTCTATAAAAAGTGGCACATTAAATACAGTTCGAAAAGGGCATGAATTTAATAAAAAGATTTATTATGATTCATCGTTATTAAATGAAGAAGTTATTAATTATATGGGGAGATTTAATGCTATAGATGTGAAGAATAAGGGGGAAAGATGATGTACTTTCTTTTGATTTCAAGAAATGTTTTTTTTGATAAAAAAGATAATATAAGAAAAGAAATATATGAATTGTTAAGCATGATTGAAGATAAGGAAATTGAAATTGTTCTTGTTTCTAGAAATAAAGATATGTATAAAAAAATTATTGAAGAAAAACTGCCTAATACTAATAAAATAAGATATGGTCAACGGGGACTATTATCTAAAAAATTTGTAAAAAACCCTAAGAACATTATGCTAGTTGGTGCTGTTGAAGAAGACATTCGTATAGCAGCTAATAATAAAATATTATTGATTAATCCCTTATGGTTAGACAATGTGGATTCGAAGATTGTTAAATATGGGTTTGATTTGAAAAACTTCAATCAAATTATTCAATGTATTGATATATTAAACTTAAATAATGAAATTTTTTATGATTTTCCAATAGATGAAAAGACAAGATTAATTGCTGTGTCAAATGCAAATAAGTATTTTGCTGTGGAAAATGAAGGTGAGATGATTAAGAAGTATAAAGCAACTCTTAAATATGGAAATGAAGATTATAAATACGCTGTTTATTTCCATTATTTGAAAATGATTATAGGCATGGAAGAGTTTGATGATGTTTATTATTGGATGAGTGTACCATCATCTACTGGATCAAATGAAAATAATATATATGATATTGTCAAACAAACCAGATATTTATTGAAAAATAGCAGAAGTGAAGAATTGTTTATACGCCATAAACCAGCTAGAAAATCTACATCTATGACACCAGAGGATAGGATTAAAGAAGGGTGTAAAAGACATTTTGAAACAATTCATTTAAATCCTAAATATAAGGGTAAGTTAAAGGGTAAGAAAATATGCGTGCTTGATGATTACTTTACGAATGGATCATCATTTGAATGTATAAGAAATTTACTAATTAATGAAGAAGTTAGTGAAATTATATTAGTGGCAATTGGAACTTTCCGAAAGCCTTATCATAAAGAAAACTACAAGATTAATGGAAATGTATATGAGGCTGGATTTGAGTATTCATTTGTAAATAAAAGGGTCATAACAGGGACATCAAATGAAAAATCCTCAGAAATTATTAACGAAATACATAATATAATTAAAAGTTGAATTTAGTATAAAAATCGCCTCGTAATGCTTAAATTTTAGCATTACGGGGTGATTTTTTACTATGTATAAAACAATAGAAATATAAAATGAATGTAAGGTTTTATATCCATAAAAAGGAATATTTGATATAATATTCTTATAGTTCTATATTAAAATTGAACAGGAGAAGTGAATATGAAAAAGAAAATATTAATTTGGTTAGGATCAATCATAGGGTTAGTTGTTCTTACAATTGGCGTAACTCTTGGACTATTACATTTTGCAACCAATTCCGCAGACAAGAAAGTAAGCAAAGAAAAAGATATGAGTGAATATAAAGAAGCTCCAAAAGAAGAAGTAGATAAAGAAGAAATCACCGCACCAATTGAAGGTGTTCTCATGGATCTTCCTATTAATGAAAGTTCTAGTGAAGAAGAAGTTATTACAGCAATGCACCACATGACTCACCAAAAAGTAATAGCTGAAAAAAAATGGGGAGTTATCCCAATGTCTAGAAAGAATGCAGAGAGAGTAAGAGACATCTTAAATGTCAGCAACTTTGAAAAGAAAGCAGAACTTTTAGAGATTGCTGAAAGATGGACTAAGGGAGAATATTATAGAGTTGCACAAGATCATAACTACTTCTGGTCTATTCAAGATGGTTATGTTGGTAAAGCTACAGGAGTTTTAGATTTGGCATCCGAGAAAAAATTCGTTTTAAATAACTTCGGTGAAGAGATTTTATCGCAATTAATTAAACAAGGCGACCTTATTAAATAAGCTAAACAATAAAGACTACGAAAAAGCTTCCCTTATGGGAGGCTTTTTTATGTTTTTTTAGTTTTTTGATTTACACTTTTCATTCTCTCGATAGAAAAACGATAGGGACAAAGAACACAGACAAAACGTCTCGCATATCATATCGGCAGAGGTGAGAGGCATCATGAATTTTAAATACAAAGAAATTGGAAAGTTTGATGCTCGTAAAGCAGCAAAAGCCCTCCTTGAATTGGCACAAGAAATAAAACTGGAAGATGAAAAAGAACGTAAAAGTGAAGATAAAAATGATAATGAGAAAGCAAGTTAAACCCGTACATATTCTGTGTGTACGGGTTTTTCTTTTTGATTTATAATTATATAAAGGAGTGATACACATGAATATGAACGAATATTCCGTTGATTTAGAGGATGTAAAGAAGATGTTGGAACTTTACTCAAAATTAAAGGATACGGATATTTTCAAGGAGTTTTACGAAGAAGAACTTGAGCCAATAGCCAATAAAAATAGAAAGATTACAAATATGAAAGTTTTAGATGGAGTTTACGTATACGAAGTAAATAATCACGATGGATTTTATGTAGAACAAACTTTGCAGCATGTTACAGAGCAAGAAATGAAAAAGGGCGACACAGAGTGGATTGAATTAAATTATAACTTTACGTTTGGTGATCTCGTGCAAGTAACTGGATATGATAAAGATGTTTTTCGTATTGTTGGTTTTCGTACAGAAGTATGGAGATATAAAAATGATGCATGGGAAGATACTATATATGAATTGTCACGAATTACTGATGGTGAATGGTTAGAAGCTGATGAATCGGATTTAACATTACTTGCCAATGCACAAACGGCAAATGCAATTTTGAAGAAAATGAAACAAGATAAAGCGGGTATGAATAAATTAGATTTAGGAAAATTGAAGTCAATTAACAATTCGAAAAAAGTAAGTGTAAAGACGAATCGCCAAGAAATTATTGATGGGTTATTAGATATTTATAATGATTATCATTTATTATTCGATACATTTAAAGATGAAGAATATAAAATTGTTATGGATGTTGTTCAAAATTATTTAGTTAAATTGACAGAGAAAAAATAGTTAACTAGAAAGAGAGAATAAATTGAACAACAACATATGCAGTATAAGGTATGCCTACAATTATTAAAAAAATAAAAAGCCATTTAATAAGAGAGTCTGCCCATTGATCTTCATGCATGAACTCTTCTTTTGTTTGCCCTACTTTTTGATCTACTTCATATTGGTATTCCATTATTATTTCCCCCCTTTGGATAGCTTGTACTAACATCGTATGCCCTTTACCTACATGATATGACTTATAAAAAAGAAAAACTATTTTTCTAATCTCATATACATAATTTTGAGATTTTTTCATAAAACAGAAATAAAGGAGTGATGCTCATGAAGGAAATTGAAGTCGTAATTGACACGGAAGAGATTGCGGAGTTTTTTTATGAGCGACTAATTGAAAGAGGGTACGTTCCAAAAAGAGAAGAAATTGAGGACCTGGCAGATATTACATTTGAGTATTTATTAGAGAAATGCATGATTGATGAAGTTTTTGATGAAGAGGAAGATTGAAAGTAACGGCGGGCTTAACTCGTCGTTTTTTACTCTTTACAAACTTGTCACAAATATAGACAAGAATTGTTGGTATAATTAAAAGAAAATTTTATACAAGAGGTGAAGGGATGTTCAAAAAAATTATTGATTCTTTATTAGGAAAGAAAAAACATCGTTCGTATTCAAGTAGTGATTATCGTCAAAGAGGGCGCTCTTATTCAAGTAGCGACTATAAACGACGTTCATCTGGTTATGGGCATCAGCATTATAAAAGAAAACGTAAAAGCCGTAGCTTCTTTTCAAGTAGCTGATGAAATGGCGTCGTATACTAGCTTTATTTGATAGACCACTGCGAAAAAATACAATCGTTGCAGAGCGTTATAAGATTGAATCAGTAATTGGAATGGGCAGTTATGGGGTTACATATGTCGTTAATGATTTACAAATAAATAAATATAAAGTCTTAAAACAATTAAGGCAAAGTAAACAAAGATATGAGTCTGGTAGAAAATCATTTGAGCAAGAGAAAATGATTCTACAAACATTAAATCATGCGTCAATTCCTAATCTACATGATCATTTCATATGGGAGAAAAAGAACTTTTTTGTGATGGAGTATATGCCGGGGGAAAATTTCGAAGATCATATTTTCTTAGATGGGCAAGTATATGATGAACGTGAAGTTTTTGAAATTTTATATGAAGTACTAGGAATTGTTTCGTATTTTCATAGTAAAGGTATCATTCACCGAGATTTACGTATTCCAAACATATTAATGAAAGAAAATCAGATTAGTATTATTGATTTTGGATTGGCTAAATTGAAAGGTGAGGGTGATGAGCGAGCTATAACTTATGAAGGTGAACAAGCTTTGATGCGAGAAGTTCACTTTCGTAGCGACTTTTATGCGCTTGGTCATTTCGTATTATTTTTATTGTATGCTAGTTATCAATCGACTGAAAAAAAGGAAAAACCTTGGTATGAAGAGTTAGTGCTGGAAGAATATAATCGCGACATGCTGATGCGAATGTTACAAATGAAAGCGCCATACTATGAAAATGTACAAGATTTGAAAAAAGATGTAGCTTACGCTTTAGAAAGGATGGAGACCCCATGTTTCAAAAGTTTTTAGCAAGCGTTGGAATTGGAAGTGCAAAAGTAGATACTGTTCTTGAAAGAGATGAGTATACAGTTGGAGAAGAGATAGTAGGGAAGGTTCATATAACTGGAGGTTCAGTTAGCCAAGAAATTGAAAGCATTTACTTAACGTTGTCGACGTCATATGTAAGAGAAGTGGATGATAAAAAAGTAACTGCAACGTATGATTTGGAGCGAGTTCGTTTAACAGATCCATTTTCTGTAGAGCCAAATGAAAAAGTGGAAATTCCATTTTCATTTTTAATGCCAATTGAAGCACCGCTAACACTTGGAATGAAAACGGTTTGGGTTCATACAGGTCTTGATATTAAACGTAGTATTGATCCAAGTGACCGTGATTATATTCAAGTATTGCCGAATGCACTATTGAACAGTGTATTAAATAGTGTAAATCAATTAGGTTTTAAAGCGCGTCATGTAGAATGCGAAGAATTACCGTATCGATTACGTAAGCAAGTTCCATTCGCGCAAGAATTTGAGTTTATTCCAGTCTCCGGAGAGTATTATGGGAAATTAGATGAATTAGAATTATTAATTTTGCCAAGTGCCCACGACCGATTAGAAATTATTATGGAAGTAGATAGAAAATCACGTGGATTGGCTGGTTTATTCGCAGAAGCACTTGATCTTGATGAGAAGGTTATTCGCTTTACAGTAACAAACGAAGATATTCCAACGATGCAGCAAAAAATTAACAATAATATTTTTTAATAAACTATGCATAAAAAAGAAATGGAGAGGAAAACTAAAACAACCGCTCCATTTTTTTGCATAGTGAGGTTATGTATGTGAAACGATACCGACATTTATACTTGTTAAGTTGTACACTACTCATTTGTTTTGTCGCACTATCACTTTCGTATCATACCGCTTGTATTGAAAAATTTGATAATGTAGTCGCACACTTTATTCAAAGTTTCCGAAACGAGTATTTGACAACCTATTTTACTTGGGTGTCCTTTATCGGTTCAAAAAGAATATATTTCCCGTTACTCATTATACTTGTAATGTATTTTCTTCTTAGAAAAAAAATATTAAGTGCATTACTTCTAACAATTAATTATTACGGATCACGTTATTTGAACAGTATGCTCAAACTATGGTATGAACGAGCACGACCTGATGTGACACAGCTTGTTACAGCAACTGGATATAGCTTTCCGAGCGGTCATACGATGAATGCTACTGCTTTTTTAGGATTTATTGCATACGTCACAATTACAGAAGATCGTATTTCATTGCATAAAAAGTTGCTAATTATTTTTATAGCAAGCTTCGTTGTATTATCTATTTCAGTTAGCCGAATTTATCTTGGCGTGCACTATCCATCTGACATATTAGCCGGATGGGCAGCGGGCGGTAGCTGGCTCGTTTTATGTATTATATTTCATAAGGCGTTCATTAAAAAAGAACCTATGTCATAATAGGTTCTTTTTGCATGGGCTCCACATGAATATGAGCATGGTAAATTCCGAATTTTTTTCGAAGCATATCTTCAATATTGTCAGTAATACAATGGCTTTCGCTAACATCCATTCGAGCATCTACTTCAATTGTAATATCCACATACGTTTGGTTCCCATACATACGAGCACGAATATCTACAATATGTTCTACACCTGAAATATGCCCTATAGCATCAGCGTATTCATCCATTTTTTCAGGATCAATTCCATCCGTTAGCATATGAGAAGCTTCTACGAAAATTTCCCATGCGGTCTTACAAATAATAAGACCGACAAGTAAAGCTGCAATAGGGTCCAAAATAGGCATTTGGAACTGTGCTCCGACTATACCTACTACTGTACCAATACTTACAAGAGCATCTGATAAATTATCTTTTGCAGCAGCCTCTAATGATTTACTTTTTGTTCGCATTGCAATCTTTTTCGTATACTTGTATACACCGTACATAACGCCAGCAGAAAATAAAGCTACCCATGCAGCAAGTACATTAGGTGCTGCTTGTTTCGGATTGAAAAACGATTGAATTGCACTAATAACAACTTCTAATCCGACCGTTGCCATAATAAAGGAAGCAACAAGTGATGCGATTTGTTCTGCACGCGAATGCCCATATGGATGATCTGGGTCACGAGGCTTACGAGAAATTTTCAGGCCAATTAATATTGCTAAAGAAGCACCAATATCCGTTAAGTTATTCAAACCGTCAGCACGTAATGCGCTAGAGAGGGTAATATAACTGATGATGATTTTCATAGAGGATAAAAATATGTAGGCTATAATGCTGACAATAGCACCTTTATCAGCTTCTTTATGAGAAAGAGAATCCATTTTAATCACTCGCCTTTCTACAAGGAATTTCTTTCTATACATAGAGTATCAAACGAAACTCGTGTGGGTCTATACAAACATTGTTGACGTTTTATAGCTTTTTAAGAAGGGGATAACAAAGTTTCGTTAAGGAAAAATATGTTGAAAAGTACAAAGTAGAAATTTATCCCGCTATTTGAGGGCAGTAAGACCCCCACCTCAAAATTCAGTTGGAGCAAAGAAGTTAGGTGGGAGTCGGGCTGCCCGTAAACGCCCGATTGGTGAAGGCTAATAATCAGTGGGGGATGAACAAAAACCCCACTGATTAAAGTTTCACTTTATTAAACAATTAATGATGATTATGGCAAATGGAAAGAGGGCGAGAATAATGATTCTCAAAATTTTTTTCATATATATTTTTCGCAAAATGACTCTTTGTAATTCCTCATGTGAGTAATATATAAGAAATGATAACAAAATTCTTCAATAAGAAGAGGAGAAAGCATTATAATATTCACTTTCCAGAAAGAGAAAAAGGCAAAGAACAATTTGAAAACGAAAAAAACCTCTGATGATTTTTCAGAGGTTTTTCGTTTCTTAGTATGCTTCTAAAAACTCAGTAACTTGCTCTTCCGTTTTTGCATTTGCACTATGTAAGTGACCTAACTTTTCGCCATTTTGATATACAAGTAGGCTTGGAATACCCATTACTTGATACTCTTCAGCAATACTTGGGAACTCATCTTTATTAATAGAATACCATTCAAATTTATTGAACTCTTCCATTACATCTCCGATAAAGTTGTCCATACGCACGCAATCTGGGCACCATGTAGTAAAGAACTTAACAACTACTGGCTCCTCGCTTGCGATGATGTCTTTGAATTCTTGTTCAGATTTGATTTCTTTCATGTTTTGTTTCTCCTTTTTCACTTATAATATTTGGGGTTATTTAGGCGATGTTTTTGCCTAGAAACGAAAACTTCTAACAAAAAATTCGTTTACAAATTGATCCACCGCAGTTTCCTGAAGTCCTGGTACAACATGTGAGTAGGTTTCCAATGTGATGCCTACTCTTTTATGTCCTAATCGTTCACTTACAATCTTCGGATGTATACTTTGTTTTAACATAATTGTTACACGAGTATGTCTCAGAACATGGAACCGAATATCAGGAACCTCACTTTTCTTTATAAGCTTTTTCAGGAGCTGTGTCAAACTTCTGAAACGGCAGACCAAATCGTAGTCATTATAGCTTTCAGCATATCGCTCTTTTTCCTCAGAGATTTTTTGCAGATGGTCATTTAGTGCCATTAAAGTAATGTCAGGTAAAATCAGCAATCTCTTTCCATTGTAGACCTAAGGTTTCACCTTTACGCATTCCACATGTAATTGCAAGAAGATAAGCGATATAATAACGGTTTTCTTTTGCATCTTCTAAAAAACGAAGATCTTCTTCATCGGTTAAAAAAACAGGGGGTTAACGCTGATTTAGTGGAGAGAGCTCATTATATCACTCTTTCGGAGGAGGTGAGTTAGGATGCGGAAATGGTGAAAGAAACTATTTTTGAAAAAACGCCCACCCTGCATTGTTCGTGAGGAACAAGAAGGTGAGCTTCAATTAAACGAAACTGATAGGATCTGTGAAAATTGTGTCCAAATTATGCATGGAAAAGGTATTGAAAGAGATGAATAGTACTCTTTACATCTTATTCCATATATAACAAAGCTGGTTAGCTTCTGATTCAAGCGCTATTAAATGATCATTATTAATAGAGTTATTCGTATACATTCTGTTCTTTTGGATGTTAAGAACCGTATAATTCACATCGTTATGTTCATTTGAAAATGTCGATTCGTTTAATAATGTCAGCGTTGAGTTGATGTTGTATTTATCAATTCGCTCTTTTTTTCCTTTGAAAAACAGTTTGATAAGATGCGGCTCATCATTAATGAGCAAACCGAGTTCAGGTGATGAGCGGACGATTAAATCATCTGATATCCAATGTGATTTACCTGGATCGAACCAAGAGACGTCTTTGTTTTTAATAAATTTTTTGTACTGTTTTATGACATCAATGTAGTTTTGTTTTTTCTTCTGATCAACCGTTTGCACTAATGTTTCGAAACATTCAAAAGGTAGTTCGTTTTGATGAAATTTAATAACAGTGTCTCGTAATTGTTTCCAGTAATCAAAAGCTGGTTGGTATTCCGGTTGAGATTTTAGATTTTTCACAAAGTTTGTTTTAGCTGCACTACTTTTCAGTGTGAAATCTAAAAATTGTGTAAGTCCTACTTTAATTTCTGCCATATTACACCCCCTTTTCAAACATTACTAATTCGATAATGGAAAGGAAAATCCTGCATTTTTTAAGAAGGTGAGCTAGATGCTAGAAAACCAGATGTCCATGCACAATGGCTATGGTAAAGCTGATCCACAGGAGCAAGAAGGTATCATGACAAAGTCTATCGATGCCGAAAAGTTACAAGATGCCATAAGTCGATTCCAAGCGTACGGGATTTAAAGGTACAACGCAGAAATGCAATCCTGCAACATCCTGAATACCCGTGGATGCTTGCAAATGTAGACCGATTGATTGTCGGTGAAAAGATGGGCCTTGAATGCGAAAAATCGCCGGAATATTTCGGGAAAGAGTGAGGGTCAAAAGAAGGAAGGTGAACAAAACGCTATTTGAATAAAAGCTAGTGGATTAGTTTTTAACACTCACTGAAATTAAGAATCATAACATACTTTGTAATAACTTATATGGAAGTGAGTTGAATAATAATGTTTTATTCATATTTTGATACCCGAGATAGAATGCGTCCGTATGGTACGGCGGGTATTACGTATAGCGGAGCACAAACTACAATTCAAGCTGTTCAACAAGCGTTACAAGCACAGCAGCAAATGCAACAAATACAGCAAGGCATACAACCGTACTATCCATCTATGGAGTATTATTACCCAATGCATCATATTACACCATACGGAATTTCTGTTTCAACAATTCCATATGGAACTGTATACAATTTATAAAAATATGCGGGGAATAAATTTAAGTATTTATATAAGGGCGCAAGTACAGAGCGTCCTTATAAGAAATGATTCGTATCTAGGGAACAATTATAAAATTTTAGATATTGGAATGAGAATGTTACAACCTCATGAGTTATATGCAACGCAAGGATTCTTAAGTGGGGGGATATTATTTTTCCAAAATGAAAGGTGACGATAAGAATGATGAGAGAGGAATTTGGCAAAAATTATTGCCAAGCGTTTATAAATTTTGGATGCTTTCCTAAAATGGCAAAGAGTAACTCTTACCTTATTTCTTGTCGATAGAATAAAACTCTTACGTTTGTGCAGGTCAATAATTCACAATAATAATATTTGAATATAATGTTTAATAATAATTCTAGAGGATAGAAAAATATTTGGCACAGGAGATATTGTTGATTTTAAAGGGAATACAAGAGATTGTTATCACTTCATCTGTAATAAAAGAACATTAAAATAATAAAATATGAAATATTGCATATCTCACTTAACAATATAATCTATTCAATAATAATAAAATCGTACAGAGGAGTTTTTTCTGAAAATCCGAGTTGATGAAACTAGATAATTTGTATTACTGATTTAACCAGAATATTACATGAGTGCTTTGTTTTTAAAAGTTATACTTTCTCTTCGCTCTGCCTTATGGTGGAGCATTTTTATTTTTGTAATCGCAATAACCTGTCCAAACTTTTCAAGTTTAGCATACATATTATGCAGTAGTAGATTAGAAAGGAGCACTATATATGTCTTGTTATTACTACTGTAAGAATTGTGAGAGTTACCAAAAGAAAAATCATGATTGCTGTAAAAAAAGAAGTGATTATTATAATAAGTGCGGTAAAAGATGTGATGACTGTTCTTGCGATCATAAGGAGAATAACCTTGTAAGAGCATCTGCTTTTAGAGCTGTAAATACAGTTAATCAAAACCTTCCAGCTAATACTTTTGTTAAAGTATTATTTCAAAATGAACAATTTGATTTAGCGAACGAATATAACCCAGTAACATCAGATTTTACTCCGAAGACTAGAGGAGTTTATTCCGTAATTGGGACGATTGGTTTCTTTCCGAACGATACAAATTTAAATTATAGAGCGCGTGTAGAAGTTCGAGTGAATGGAAATGCGGCAATTGCTATAGATAACGACTTTTTTGGTCCGATAAATTTCGGTAATGTCGTAAGTGTTTCAACAATACTTCAATTACATGCAGGTGATATTGTCGAGATTTTTGCACAAAGTAGTATAGATGGCGTTATTAGTAGTACAGAAGACGGTTCTCATTTTGAGGCTGCAAGATTCCCATCTCCAATTGTATAAATATTAAAAAGGAAAAAATTTATTAACTCTGCTTTTCGGTGGAGTTTTTTAATTTCATAATAGCAATAGCTCGTCCAAACTTTTTAAATTTATTTTGCATAGTATACAACAATAGATTTAGAAAGGGGATATAAATATGTCTTATTATTATTGTAAGCATTGCAATGGCTATAAAAAGACAAAGCATACTTGTTGTAAGAAGAGTACAGATTATTACGATAAGTGTTGTGATAATGAGAAAGATAAACTTGTAAGGGCATCTGCTTTTAGAGCGGTTAGTACAGTAGATCAAAATGTCACTGCAAATACTTTTGTTAAAGTATTATTCCAAAATGAACAGTTTGATTTAGCGAATGAATATAATCCAGTAACATCAGATTTTATTCCGAAGACTAGAGGGGTTTATTCTATTATTGGTACAATCAGCTTTGCACCTAATGATAGTAATACGAATTATAGAGCGCGTGTAGAAATTCGGGTAAATGATAATCCAGCTATAGCGATAGATAATGACTTTTTTGGTCCACCCAATTTTGCAAATGTCGTAGCTGTTTCAACAATACTTCAATTACATGCAGGAGATGTAGTTGAAATTTTTGCTGAGAGTGATGTAGATGGACTGATTATACAAAATGATCCAGGATTTATTAGTACGCATTTTGAAGCTGCAAGATTCCCATCTCCAATAAAATAAAAGACATGTTTGTGATTTATGGACTATTTTTTTGAAAAAGGCTCTACCTTATGGTAGGGCCTTTTAGTTAAAGGTGTTAAATTGGTAATATATTAAAATAAGTTCATAAACACTTGATAAGCAACACCTAGAGTTAATACGATAGCTAACAGTTTTGCTACCCATCTCGTTGCATTTAAATTTAGTAAAAGGGAATGACATATACTAAATGTAATGCCGAGTGTTAAAAGAATTGCGATAAGATATAAAATTAATAGGAATAAAGGTTGCTCTATGGAGCCGAAGTCAATTTTGGATGGATTCATGTAATATGTACCTCGGTTTTTATTAATATATTAATGAAATAATGAAGAATATAAGGAATTGGAAGAGTAATGTAATAAATACTATAAAAGTAAATTTGAAGTTATGGATGGAGTAGATAAAATAATCTTTGAAAGACTATTCAGAGCCAACATTTGTTTAAGTTTAATATACAAGAACGAACGTTCTTGGTATACTGGAAAATAAAAAAGGTGCGTTTACATGACAAATTTTAGTAATATAATTGAAAAACTAGATGAAATGATTTACAAACCTAATAATCTATTAATTACTAAACGAAAAGAAGAAAAGCAAAATTCAGAATATGCAGGAGGGGTATTCCAGCTAAATAATAGAAGCATCCGATTTAGGGTATCAAAAATTACGCCTAATAAGATTGGACAATTTGTATCTTTTTGGGAGAAGAATGCCTCTATGAGCAATCAGGCATTTTCTTATGATTCAGCTCCTAACCTTTTAGTTATCACTTGTATAGCGGATAATAAACTAGGACAATTTATTTTTCCAAAAGAGATTCTTCTAAAAGAAAAAATATTAAAAACTCAAAATCAAAAAGGGAAAATGGCTATGAGGGTTTACCCTATTTGGGATAAACCTATTAGTAATCAAGCTAAGAAGAGTCAATTGTGGCAACTTCATTATTTTGTCGATTTAAGTGATACTGAAAATGTAGCTACAGATAAATTATTAAACTTATATTCATAGCACATAATAAAAAAATTGAAATATTCAATGTTCGTTCAAATGATATTTGGAAATATTAACAGGGTAAGCCGTTAAGTAAAGAATAAAAAAGGAGCATACAAATAAAGTATGCTCAAAAAAAGATAGGTTTTATGAGTGGAGAATCTCCATACGATAATATATGCGCATTTCATTAATATGTGTAAAATATCAATAAAATATCAACAGAATATCAATTAATGAGTTATTTTAGTTTTTTAATGAAGTCATGTTTTGTGAAATGAAAAAGAGCCGTTTCTTTTGAAAGATGCGGCTCTTTTTATTATTTTGTTATCGTACTGTTCGAAATGATAAATCATAAAATTATACGATTAACAATTTGATAATGATCGGACTTCAGTTATATATTTCTTGAAGTCTGGATATTGAGATACAGTTTGGCAGGTAGGGGTGAGTAGTTGATTAATTAAAGATACATTTGTAATTACTTCGTTACAAGGACCATAGAATGTAACTTTTAGCTTTGAATTCGGGGGAACTTTGAATACGATAGGGATTTTTTTCATTAAATAAACTCCTTACATAACAGAGGTTATATGTTTATTTCCTTTTAATTAGGAAGACATATTAATATAATATGTAATTTTTATTGTAGTTGATTATTACATATACCGTATGAGTTGATGTAATTTCTATTACGTATCAAAATAGTGTTGTGAAAAAATATATATCATGTTTATAAAAAGCTTAAAAACAGACTAATATGAGGGAATAAGCGTTAATTAACTTGCCTTTTTACAGGGAGATTGAAAAATCTTGGAGGTCATTCATGAGTATAAGCAAAAATTGCTTATATGTAGTATGTACATTATTTATAGTTTTATCCCAATATTTAGTATGAAATAAACGCAAGTTTATCGTTTACAAATGAAAAAAAAGAAGGACTTATTTATTATGGATAAAAAGAAATTATTTAGTTTTAAAAAATGATGAAAATATATTTATTTGTCTTATAGAAGCTTGCTATTAGGCGTATGGGTCTAGCAATAAAACAAGCTTTGAATAAGATAATAAAAAGGAGTTGATTAGTAATGGGTTATATTGTAGATATTTCGAAATGGAATGGAAATATTAATTGGGATATTGCAGCGTCTCAGCTAGATTTAGTTATTGCTAGAGTTCAAGATGGTTCGAATACGATCGATTTTATGTATCAAGGTTATGTGAAAGAAATGAAGAAACGTAGTATCCCATTTGGGAATTATGCATTTTGCCGTTTTATATCTATTTCAGATGCAAAAAAAGAAGCGCAAGATTTTTGGAATCGTGGCGATAAAAACGCTAAATTTTGGGTGGCAGATGTAGAAGTTCAAACAATGGTAGATATGCAAGGCGGGACTCAAGCATTTATTGATGAATTACGCCGATTAGGTGCAAAAAAAATTGGTTTATATGTAGGACATCACACGTATGTATCATTTGGAGCTCGCAATATTGATGCTGATTTTATTTGGATTCCTCGTTATGGAGGGAATAAACCAGCATATCCTTGTGATATTTGGCAATATACTGATTCAGGAAATGTTCCTGGTATTGGAAAATGTGATTTGAATCAATTAATTGGGAATAAAAATCTTTCTTGGTTTATAGGTTCAAATCAAACAAATCAATCTAGTATTGGAGACAGTAAGCGACCAAATGGAATTGGTATTGCAGTTTCAAAATATGATGATGGATACGGAATTAATTTATATGAAAATCCTGCGAACCCGCAATTTATAGGAAGACTTACGAAAAAAATCCCATATTTAATCTATAAAGGTTATTGGGGAGGTGGCGAAAAAGATATGATTTGTTTAGGTGGTGAACAACAGTGGGCTAAGTTAGAACATTTTAATGTACAATGGTTTTATGCATATTCAAAGTATACACCTGGATATGAAATTAGAACGTACGATGGGCCAAACGGGAATGATACAGGTGCGGTCGATGGGAGGGTTCCTTATCGTATTTGGAATCGTCAAGATGGATATATAGATATAGGTGGGAACAAATGGATCAAAGAAGAACATGTGCAGATTAAATGATGTTAAAAGTCGGATTTATGCCGGCTTTTTTATTTAATAAAGCTTGTCTCTGGCATGAAGAGAAATACTTGCAGAAAACACATTGATTTCACAATAGCGCTGTATAGTTCCTAATATACATTTATCAAAGTGAGGTATTTGAATTGAAAAAGAAAAAGCTATTTATGGGAACTATTATTGCATGTGTGGCGCTAACATTGTCTGCGTGTGGTTCCTCAGAAAATGTTGCAACATCAAAAATAGGAAACGTGACAGAGAAAGAGTTAAGTAAAGAATTAAGGCAAACATATGGAAAAAGTACTTTATCTCAAATGATGTTAAATAAGGCATTGCTAGATAAATATAAAGTTTCAGATGAAGAAGCTAAAAAACAAGTAGAAGCAGCGAAGGAACAAATGGGTGACAAGTTTAAAGTGGCTTTAGAGCAAGTAGGATTAAAGAATGAAGATGAATTAAAAGAGAGAATGAAGCCAGAAATTGCACTTGAGAAAGCGATTAGAGCGACTGTCACAGATAAAGATGTGAAAGATAACCATAAACCTGAAATGAAGGTAAGTCACATTTTAGTGAAAGATGAAAAAACTGCGAAAGAAGTAAAAGAGAAAATAAATAATGGTGAAGATTTTACTGCTTTAGCGAAACAGTATTCGGAAGATACTGGTTCAAAGGAACAGGGCGGAGAAATCGCTGGTTTTGCTCCTGGTCAAACTGTGAAAGAGTTTGAGGAAGCTGCATATAAATTAGATGCAGGACAAGTAAGTGAGCCAATAAAAACATCTTATGGTTATCATATAATAAAAGTGACGGATAAAAAAGAATTGAAACCATTTGATGAAGTAAAAGATACGATTCGAAAAGATTTAGAACAACAAAGACTGCAAGATGCGACAGGTAAATGGAAACAACAAGTAATCAATGATCTATTGAAAGAAGCAGATATTAAAGTAACAGATAAAGAATTTAAAGATACATTTAAATTCTTAGATGAGAAATAAGGTTTAGAAGAAAAACAGAGATTTAGCATAATGCTATATTTCTGTTTTTTTGTTTTCAATAGAAAAGGGAACTCATATAGAGTTCCCTTTTCGCGTTAGTGTGTGAGTTATAAATAGATAGTAAGACAATACAATATTACATTTAAATATTAAGAATTACAATAGGAAAATTTGGATGTAGATAAAAGGAATAAGCAATTAAATTCGCAAAATGTTGAAATGATAATGTTTTAGTTAATTAATTTTGTTAAATATAAACTAAATATATTTTCTTGGAGAGTGAATTGAGGACATAATTTAAAGAATGGTACATATCATATTTATTGGAGTATAAATTAACTTTATAGGAAGTGACATGTTGAACATTTAGTACAAAAAGATGTTCTTAATGATGATAAGAATTATTTATCCCGCTATTTGTGGGAGTCTTACTGCTCGTAAAACCCCCACTGATTATTAGCCTTCACTTTATTAAAATAGGATGAATATTTTTATATTTACTAGATTATTAAATTAATTTGGGGGAGAATATATGAAAGTTATTTTTAAGAGAGAAGGCGGAGGGAAAATTTTTGAATCATCTAATGAAAATATAAGCGTTCTATTAGCTGTATTAAAAGAAACAAAAGGGATAAAGATTGGGATGGTTGAGTATGAAGTATTAGAATATAAACTGGAATATTATCGGAATCCGAAAAAAACAGAAACAGAGAGAGAATTACATATTATAATGCAATCCAAGCATATTCAATAAAGAAAGTGAAAAATTGATGAGTGTGAATCTTACTGCCTACAAATAGCAGGATAAATGGTAGTAATTGTCGATATGTATGAAACTTATGAGGAATGAATTGTTTTACATCATAAGTTTCTAAAGCTTTGTGAGTTCGTTCATAATAAAAGTGTATGCTTTTGTTGAAGGATGGTTAATGAGATATAGCTGAAATTTGTATTCCAGAAAGAACGTTAGTTAGGATAGAAAAGTAAAATTAGAAATATAATTAGTTCAATAAAAGCGACTTCACATTAGGTGGAGTCGCTTTTATTGTTGCTACATGTATTCTATGATGCGATAGGAAGTGCAAAGAAATTTGATTAATAAAAGGGAGTAATAAATGAGTATGAATAAACTTCATATATTAAAGTTGCATTTTGTTTGAAAAATTTACATGTTGCACTTCCGTAAGAACGTTCGTTCGTGTATAATTAGAACGAATGTTCTTTCGAAGTGGAGATGTCTACAAATTCATAAATAGTTTTGAATTGGAAAGCTACGCTACGTATAAATAAGAGATGGATAAAGAATGAAGCGATAAGGCTTCTAACCGCAAGGGCTGCGGAGATAGCCTAATGAATTAGAGTTCGATAGAACTCTTTACTTAGGAATCCCCCACTTCTAAACGAAGTGAAAGTGGGGTAGTTCAAGAATGGATAGATATAGAAAATTGAGGAGTAAAGAAAATGAATTATGTAAAGATACAGGAAAAAGGAAGAGAGTGGGTTCCGTTTACAGTAATGTCGGAACAATTATTAAGTATGAAAAAAATTATTGGAGAGAAATTAAAAGTCCAAAGACCGCTAATAACAAATGAAGCGAAAGACAGCATTTCAGACAAATTATTAACTTCATTATTGTCTGAAGAAGAGATGTTAGTGACATATTTTGAAGAAGGATACATACTTACGAGTTATATGACAGTGGTTCATATAAATCCAATTCAACAAATTGTAAAATGTACAGATGCATTTTATAAAACATATATATTTTCTGCAATGGACATAATTGATGTAACCTAAAAGAAGCTGAACTTTGAAGTTTAGCTTCTTTAATTTATCTAGCTATTTACGGACAGGCAGATTCACACCTCAAAATTAGGCTGTGAGTCAGGCTACCTGTTAAAACCTAATTTTTTGAAGAGGTGAAGAACTAAATGAAAAAGCAGCTAGCTGCAAGCTAGCTGCTTAGTCCCAGGGAAAGGGAGAAAAAGATTGGCACTCAAAAAATCAATGATAGCTGTGTATCAGCCTGAGTATAGTATAGACAAATTTTAAAATGTTATACAAAAATGATTACAGATCTGGTTAGGCCGTACCAACTTGGTTTTGATCTGCTAGATCAGAATCAAATGTATTAGTCGCGCTAACCCCACTAAAAGTGTTCACTACGAAACCAACGTTAGATGCGCCAGAGCCGTTATAAGCTTTCGTATTCTCTTTTGGAGAAACATTGTAGAAATCACCTAAGTTGAAAGATCCGTTACTATTTTGTACAACTAAATTCCCAACAACTGAGGGCATAATTTTCACCTGCTTTATAAGTAATTGTTTGCATTACTATATGAAGGTATAGTCTAATTGGTTCATTTGACAAATATTCCGGAATAGAAAAATGTTTGAAGCTTTGTTTAATCAATCGAGCAAAAAGTATGTTAAAATTAATGAAGAGCTGAATTTTAAAAAGAATAAATTCGAATAATTAATATATATGGAATTAAAGGAGGCAAAATGTAATGGATAATGTTATAAAAACAGTGGATTTAACAGATGCAGAATCAAGTAAACTTATTGCTTATATTTATAGTAATGATGTCACATTGATCGAAAAAGCATTTTGTCCTAATGAAATAAAATTAAAGTTTAATGAAATAGCAATTTTATCGGCAATTAAAACCGCATATATTACGAAAGTATCTATAAGGAAAGAACTTGAAGCAATTTTTCACGATACAGGCGTTTTATTAGTAAAGCAAAATGTTGAAAGGAATAGTATTCAATCTATAACAATGCATTTTGAGCAATTTAAAAAGTTGCAAAATGAGATTGAGAATTTAAATAAAAGTATGTTATAAGACTAGGTGGAAATTTATTGATAGAGGTGGGCTCTGTTAAGTTGAAAAAGTGGATTGAAAAGTATTTGGATAAATCGAACCGTAAACATAAATATACTTTCATTAAGGTGTAACCTATATTTATCGATGTGAGAAATGTAGGGAATAGAAGATACAATTTAAAAATAATAACGATACAAACAAAAAGAGTAACTATGATGGTTACTCTTTTTGTTTGTAATATGTAATATCAAAAATACTTCTAAAGTATGAAATGAATTGATACTTAAGTGAGAAGTTGAATAAGAATAAAAAGAGTAATATTAATGGAAAGGAGGAGATGAAGTTGGAGCGAAACGACATTGGGAAACTTGTAATTATTACTGGAGTAACGCAAGGGTTAGGACGTGCAATGGTTGATAGGTTTCATGAATTGGGGTGGAACATAGCAGGGTGTGGGCGCTCAAAAAATAAAATTGAAGAACTTAATAAATATTACGGTGCTTCACATGATTTTCAAATAATTGATGTTTCAAATCATCACCAAGTTAGTAAATGGGCAAGTCGTATTCTTAATAAGTATAGGGCTCCCGATATGTTAATAAATAATGCATCGATTGTTAATCAAAATGCACCTCTATGGAAAGTTACCGCACAAGAATTTGAAAGTGTAATGAGTGTAAATGTGAACGGGGTAGTAAATGTCATTAGGGCGTTCGTCCCGGCGATGATAGCTAGGAAAGAAGGAATTATTATTAACATGAGCTCTAGTTGGGGAAGAGAAGGTGAGGCTGAACTTGCGCCATATTGTGCCTCGAAGTTTGCTGTTGAAGGTATCACGCAGTCAATGGCAATGGAACTGCCAAATGGTATGGCAGTAGTTGCTTTAGATCCAGGTGGCAGTATTAGCACTCCAATGCTTCACTTATGTGCACCTCAATATGTAAAAGAATCTCCTACACCTGAAATGTGGTCACATAAAGCAATTCATTATATATTAAATATATCAATAGATAAAAACGGTGAGTCATTGACATGTCCGGCATACATTCATTGAGAAACTCCTTGTCAAAAAGAGCGCCTGAAAGGTGCTCTTTTGTATTATTAGTACATTATGTGATGCACAAAATTACATATGAAAAATAGAATAATGAATTAAAGGTGATATTTGTTTGTTTTGAATGTACTAGAAAATTTAAATATAGGTGATGGGAAATGAACCTACGCGATTTAGAATTGACAGGTGCCTGGTTTCAAGTAGGAGGAAATCTTATAGCAGCAATTGGAACAACTAGAGGGTTTGCAGGGGAAGAAAAGATTGAGTCGGATCTCGTTATTGTAGGGAGTTCATTACAAGCTCTCGGATATATATTACAAATTATAGCAACTAATGATGCGAAAGATGAAGATAAATGTGAGAAGCAAGAGGTAACTATAGATAATAAAAATAAAGCGCTAGCGAAAACGGGGATTGAGTTATTAGCTTTAGGTAATATTTCAAATGTAATAGGAACGTATTTTAATCTCAATGAACAAATGAAAGAAAATGATTTCCTTATAATTACTGGAAATAGTTTGCAATCAATTGGCGCTTTTTTAGGAGTAGAAGTAGCATTGAATGAGATAAATGGAATACAGTGGATTATCGTATTAGGGAATTCAATGCAAAGTTTAGGTGCGGGATTACAAGCATATGAAGGTATTAAAAATATACCAAAAGAAGAAAAGGGAAAAGAAGACAGTAATATAGATAAAGAAGATCAACGTATAATAGGGCTAATAGGTATTTGGATACAGGCAATAGGTACTGTAATTTCAGCAATTGGATTAACCGAAATAGTAGAGGAACAACGATTGGAATCTAAGAAAAGGTGATGAAATACTCATTTCAATGAAGTTTGGAGTATTTCAATTTTAGAAGTAGGACAAGATGGATGTGTTAATTGTTTTTGTAGGCTTTTTCATATAGGCGTAGAATATACATATAAACGAACAGGTGAAAATAACTTGTTAACGTTAGTGAGAGGCTTCTCATTTAGTTATACTATTATATGTGATTTTTGTAATGATGAGTTCTTATATACGCTTTTAGAAATAACATGATTTCATAGGTTTGATAGTGTAGGAGATGGATGGGGAAGAAGCGAAAAATAAACATTAAGGAGTTTTTCAGACATGATGTACTTATTAGCAATTTTACTTCCGCCGGTAGCTGTTTTATTTTGCGGAAAGCCGTTTCAAGCGATTATTAATTTCATTTTAACCTTAATTTTTTGGGTTCCAGGAGCGATACACGCAGTTCTTGTCGTACATGATAAAAAAGCCGACAGGCGACTTAAAAAACAAGTTCAAGCGTATGATGAAATTAATAAAAGAAATAGAAGGTAAATTGCGATTGACATACAAAAAAGAAAGGGGATTTGATTCGCCTTTCTTTTTTGTATGCCAATCAAGTTTAAATTTTAGTATAGCGGTAAGAATTTTTAATATAAGTATTATGATAATAACTTTTAGAGTGTGCGTTTAATAAACCGGTGTAAATGCTTTCTGGCACATTAAAGAAATCATACATACCATTCTTTAGTTGAATACGTAAAATCATAGAAAAAGGATTATAGCCAACAGCAACTAATTTTTTTGAAATAACGGGAGATAGCTTCATCATTACGCAACTCCTTATTTTTCATTTTAGATGGTTTCTTGTAGAGAAGGGGATTGTCGTGTTGAAATCCTAATAATTAAAGGAGTATTATACTTATATGCAATATATTAAATGTTTGTTATACGTAATTATAAGGAAGTTCACACGAAGTACATATCGTTGTGCTATTTTTATTTCACCTTTGATTTATAAATAAGAAAATATTGACCATTTGAAAAAAAGGTATATTATTTATACGAGGTATTAAAAATTCACTTCTTACATTCTATGCTTTAAGGGGCAGTATTATTAGAAAAAATAGAAGTGAAAATAGTTTGTATAAGAAGTATTCTAAAATGTATAATCTGTGAATTGGGAAAATATTGAATGCTCCAGGTCAATATACTTTCTTGATTAAATGTATTTGGGAAAGTGACCTCAATATTTTCAAGTAAATCAACGGGAGAATTGAAAGGCAGGAGAAAGTAACATGTCAGAAAATTATCGTTCTCGAGAGGAGCGACGACAAGTTCAAAAGAAAAAACAGCCAGCTTCTAAAAAAACAAAACCAAAAGGTAAAACATCGTTTTTTCGTAAATTTTTAATCAGTTGTTTACTACTGGGTATTGTAGGTTTAGTGGCAGGGGTTGCTACCTTTTTCGTAATGATTAAGGATGCACCAAAACTTGAGAAAGCAAAACTTGTTAATCCGTTATCCTCAAAAATTTATGATAAAGACGGGAATTTGGTATATGAATATGGGAAAGAAAAGCGGACGAATGTTACGTATGATCAAATCCCAAAATTAGTAGAAAATGCATTTTTAGCAACAGAAGATTCGCGTTTTTATGAGCATAGCGGAGTAGATTTTAAAGGTACTGCTCGTGCAGTTTTAGTTAGTCTTAAGGGAGATTATGGCTCTCAAGGTGGTAGTACGATAACGCAGCAAGTTATTAAAAACTACTTCTTATCGATGGAAAAAACGTCAAAACGTAAGGTTCAGGAAATATATTTAGCGTATAAGCTAGAACAACAATATTCAAAACATGAAATATTAGAGATGTATTTAAATAAAATTAATTTAGGAAACCGTTCATATGGAATCGCAACAGCGGCACAAAACTATTACGGTAAAGAATTGAAAGATTTAACATTACCAGAAGTTGCGATGCTAGCTGGCTTACCAAAAGCACCGAATAACTATGACCCAACGAAAAAAGAAAATGTTCAAAGGGCAACAGAAAGAAGAAATACTGTACTAAACTTAATGAATAGACATGGTTATATTACAAAGGCAGAAATGGAAGAAGCATCGAAAGTACCAGTGGATAAAAATATTAAGAGTGCAGCTGAACTACAAGCGATGCCATATACTGCATTTATGGATGCAGTAGTTAAAGAAGTAGAAAAGGAAATACCAGATGTTAATATTGGATCTGATGGTTTAGAAATTTATACAACATTGGATCCAAAAGCACAGAAATTAGCTGATAATATTTTGAATACAAATATTATTAATTATCCAAATGATAAATTCCAAGGTGCTTTCACATTTATGGATACGAAAACTGGAGAAGTTCGCGCTATAGGTAGTGGGCGCGGTGAAAATAAAGCAGTATTTAAAGGGCATAATATGGCGATTGAATTAGATCGTGCAGCTGGTTCAACTATGAAGCCAATCTTTGATTATGCACCGGCTATTGAATATTTAAAATGGGCTACGTATCATCAAATCGATGACTCTCCATTTAAATATTCAACTGGACAAGAACTTCGAAATGCGGACAGAAGTCATTTAGGCCCAATTACTATGCGTGAAGCGTTAAAAATGTCACGTAACGTTCCAGCAGTTAAAACAGCTAAAGAGGTAGGTATTAGTAAATCGAAAGAGTTCTCTGAGAAATTAGGTATTACATTTAATGTAGCACCGACAGAATCAACAGCGATCGGTACAAATGAAGCGTCACCAACTGAAATTGCAGGTGCTTATGCGGCATTTGGGAATGACGGTAAGTATACGAAGCCGCATTTTGTTAAGAAAGTAGTTTATCCAGACGGCAAGTCACAAAGTTTTGGACAAAAACCAAAATCAGTTATGGCGGATTCTACAGCATATATGATTACTGATATGCTTCGTTCTGTAGTTACATCAGGTACTGGTACATCGGCAAATGTGGCCTCTTTAGATGTAGCTGGTAAAACAGGTACAACTAACTATTCTTCAAAACAACTAGCACAATATGGAATTCCAGAAAGTGCAACTCGTGATAGTTGGTTTGCAGGATATACACCGCAATATACGATGGCAGTATGGACTGGATATACGAAAGATGGTAAAGACGAGTATATTAGTAGTAAAAATACGAAAATTGCACAGTTGATCTTTAAAGAAATGATGAGCGAGATGGCTACAGATAAATCACGCTTTAAAATGCCAAGTAGTGTTATTCAAGAAGGTAGTGAATTGCGTATAAAAGGTGAAAAACGTGATTCATCTCCAAATACTAGCGTACCGGATACAACGGAACAACCAAAACAAGATCAACAGCAAAAAACTGAAGAAGAGAAAAATCAAGAGGAATTAAAGAAACAGGAAGAACTTAAGAAACAAGAAGAGCAAAAGAAACAAGATGAACTTAAGAAGCAAGAAGAGCAAAAGAAACAAGATGAACAGAATAAGCAAAATGAACAAAACAATGGAAATGGTCAAGGAACTCCAAATCCACCAACTAATGGTGGTGACCAAGGAACTCCAAATCCACCAACCACTGGAGGTGGTCAAGGAACTCCAAATCCACCAACCACTGGAGGTGGTCAAGGAACTCCAAATCCGCCAACCACTGGAGGTGGCCAAGGAACTCCAAATCCACCAACCACTGGAGGTGGCCAAGGAACTCCAAATCCACCAACCACTGGAGGTGGCCAAGAAACTCCAACCCCACCAACTACTGGCGGGAACACAGGAGAGGCTCCTTCCAATAATGGACAATAAATAATGCATTTTAAAAGCACCGAAGGTACCGGGAAAAACGGTTTCTTTGGTGCTTTTTGTATTATAAAGAGTAATATTATTTTTAAATATTAAAAGTACCATAGAAATTTTGAAAGTAAATTGATGGGAAATGATAAAAAATTTGAGTTGGCGGTATTGGATAACTAGGGCCATAAAAAGTAGGACTACTCGGGTGTGTACCATGATGCCAAAATGAAGGGGTGACTTGGTCAGTCGATTGATATTGTTGCCAAGCGGCAGGAAGTTCGATACCAACATCAG
Organism: Bacillus cereus group sp. BfR-BA-01523; assembly: GCF_022662615.1. Classification (NCBI taxonomy): domain Bacteria; kingdom Bacillati; phylum Bacillota; class Bacilli; order Caryophanales; family Bacillaceae; genus Bacillus; species Bacillus cereus group sp. BfR-BA-01523. The sequence goes on along the minus strand of NZ_JAKUDX010000004.1, from coordinate 115,604 downwards.
AACTAGCTGTATGAACGACAGGAACATGTATTGAGGGAGCTGATGGGACAACGGCGGTTATTCTTGGTGATACCCACATGAAAACGATCACTCCTAAGTTTAATAATAAAATAGTATATTCTTCTAAAACATATAAAGGTACATATATAGGTTTTTTGCTTAAAACATAGGCATAAAGTCGTAAGACCAACTTAAATTGATGGTAGACCATTTATTATGAAAAGATACGTCTATTAGCGGAGGGCAAGGGAACATGAAAAATATACAATTGATGTGTTGATTGTAATATTTTACGTGTTTATGGAGGGATTTTAATGGAACGATTATGGACGAAATCATTTATACAAATGACTATCGCGATGTTATTTTTATTTACGGGGTTTTATTTACTTGTTCCAACGCTCCCGCTCTTTATTAAAGAGATTGGTGGAAATGAATCGCAAGTTGGACTGATGATGGGAATGTTTACAATAGCGGCAGTTGTAATACGACCGATTATTGGAGGTATGTTAGATCAATATGGTAGAAGATCTTTTATTATTTTCGGACTCATATTTTTTGGGATAACGATGTATTCGTATAATTTAGCATCGACTATTGTCCTTTTAGCTGTTTTACGCGTTATTCATGGAGTGACGTGGGCTGTTTCTACAACAGCAGTTGGAACAGCGATAACTGATATTATTCCAGATTCACGTCGTGGCGAAGGGATGGGCTGGTATGGCATGGCGATGACAATCGCGATGGCAATTGGTCCGATGATTGGATTATGGGTTGTACAAAATTATTCATTTCATGGTCTATTCTTGTTAGCAACTCTTTTATCCTTTATGGCAGTCGTATTATCGTTAATAACGAAAATGCCATTCACGCCACAAAAAGAAAAAGGGAAAATTCAGCTGTTTGAAAAATCCGTTTTATCAATAACGGTTGTTGTTTTCTTTTTATCATTTGCATATGGAGGAATAACAACATTTTTACCGTTATTCGCGTCATCAATTGATGTGAATCCTGGGACATTCTTTCTTGTATATGCAATTGCTTTAACAATTGTACGACCTATTTCAGGAAAACTATTAGATAAGTATGGAGAAGTTTTTATCATACTTCCGGCACTATGTATTACTATTTTAGCGATAGTTGTACTAACGATTTCAAATGGTTTGATAGGTGTAATGATTGCAGCGGCATTATATGGTGTTGGATTCGGTTCAGCACAGCCCGCTTTACAAGCAGCGATGCTGACAATTGTTGATCCTAGTAAAAGAGGAGTTGCTAACGCTTCATTCTTTACTGCATTTGATTTAGGTATTGGATTAGGTGCGATTTTACTTGGAGTTGTTTCACAAATGTTTGGTTACCGTATTTTATTCGCAGGTAGTGCAATTTCAGGATTAATAGCTTTAATTATATTTGTCATTTTTGTAAAACAAAGATTAGGCAAAAAGGATTTTGCGTAAACAGGAAGAGCGAAGATGAAAATTTCAATTGAACATGATGCTCGACGATGCTTTAAGGAAGAATTGCGTATAAAGCATGATGAATCTATTTGATGTATTGTAAGGTACGGAGGAAATAGCTCAATTCAGCCCGGATATTCTTTAGGGATTGTTTCTGAGAAATTAGTTCGGGAAATAGTGTTAGTTGAGAAAGACGGTAGTTTATTTTTATAGATTTTGATGATCTTTCGTACTTTCAAAACTATGAATTAGTTGTAAGCTATCGTAAAGAAACGGAAGAAATTTAATTTAATTATGTAAAATAATAATTTTATTAAAAATAAATAAATTTTATATAAGAATTATATTTATGGGAGTATGAAATAAATATTATAAAAAACCGAGCTGTGCATGAGTGCAGCTCGGTTTTTTATGTTTGTTGAAGAAAAAGGGATTAAAGGTATATTTAGTGGGGTTATATGGATAATTGTTATATTTCGTTTTAAAAAATTGTAAAAGGATGTCTGTCCTTTCTTTATAAAAGGTGAAAGTTATTTTTGAAAAATTGTATTATTACATCGGTAAAAGTATAGGAAACTTATCATTATAAAATAAATTGAAATCTTCTAAAAACTCTGATACATTGAAATGGAAATGTAGTTTCATATTATTGTAAAGGCTTACAGTTATGTGCACGAAGATCTATTAGGATTGGAGGAAATAATGATGAAAGCTGAAGAAAAATTTTCCCCGGGATTAGATGGTGTAGTAGCAGCGGAAACGAAAATTTCGTTTCTTGACACAGTAAAAGGTGAAATTGTAATTCAAGGGTATGATTTAATCGAACTCTCAAAAACAAAAGAGTATTTAGACATTGTGCACCTTTTATTAGAAGAACGTTTACCGAATGAGGATGAGAAAGCAACAATTGAAAAGAAATTAAAAGAAGAATATGCAGTGCCAGAAGGTGTATTCAATGTTCTAAAGGCATTGCCTAAGGAAACGCATCCTATGGATGGGCTACGTACAGGTGTGTCTGCATTAGCTGGTTACGATAGTGATATCGAAAACCGCTCGTTAGAAGTGAATAAAAGTCGAGGGTACAAGCTTTTAAGTAAAGTGCCAAATATTGTAGCGAATAGCTACCATATTTTAAATAATGAGGAACCAATTGAGCCTCTTCAAGAATTGTCATATAGTGCGAATTTCTTCTATATGTTAACTGGAAAGAAACCAACTGAACTTGAAGAGAAAATCTTTGATCGTTCCCTTGTTTTATATAGTGAACATGAAATGCCAAACTCTACATTTACAGCACGCGTTATTGCATCAACGCAATCCGACTTATACGGCGCTTTAACAGGAGCAGTTGCATCCTTAAAAGGAAGTCTTCATGGCGGTGCGAATGAAGCGGTTATGTACATGCTTTTAGAAGCTGGTAATGTTGAGAAATTTGAAGAGTTATTACAGAAGAAACTATATAACAAAGAAAAAATTATGGGCTTTGGACACCGTGTTTATATGAAAAAGATGGATCCAAGAGCACTTATGATGAAGGAAGCATTAAAGCAGTTATGTGATGTGAAAGGCGATTATACACTATATGAAATGTGTGAAGCTGGAGAAAAAATTATGGAGAAGGAAAAAGGAATTTATCCGAATCTTGATTATTATGCTGCTCCAGTATATTGGATGCTTGGTATTCCAATTCAACTTTACACACCAATCTTCTTTAGTTCTAGAACAGTAGGGCTATGTGCACACGTAATTGAGCAACATGCGAACAATCGTTTGTTCCGTCCACGTGTAAATTATATTGGCGAGCGACATGCATTTAGTAAATAAAAACAACTGGGGAGTTGTTAGCGCCGCCCGCCAGATGGGTGTTTGACCGACACCCATCATTAATAATAACGAATTTTCGACAGAAAGGGAAGAATAGCATGATTAAAACAAATGAAATTAAACAAAAAGATGCATTATTAGAGGAAATTACGGACTATGTATTAAATAAAGAGGTTACAAGTGCAGAGGCATTCAGTACGGCTCGCTACGTATTACTTGATACACTTGGATGTGGAATTTTAGCACTACAATACCCAGAGTGTACGAAATTATTAGGACCAGTTGTACCAGGAACAATCGTGCCAAATGGTACACGTGTACCAGGAACATCTTATGTGCTAGATCCAGTAAAAGGCGCATTTAATATCGGATGTATGATCCGTTGGTTAGACTATAACGATACTTGGCTTGCAGCAGAGTGGGGACATCCATCTGATAACTTAGGCGGAATTTTAGCAGTTGCAGATTATATTAGCCGCGTTCGTATTTCAGAAGGAAAAGAACCATTAAAAGTACGTGAAGTACTAGAAATGATGATTAAAGCACATGAAATTCAAGGTGTACTTGCTTTAGAAAACAGTTTAAACCGTGTTGGTCTTGATCACGTATTATACGTAAAAGTAGCGACGACTGCAGTAGTTGCAAAAATGCTTGGCGGAACGCGTGAGGAAATCTTTAATGCATTATCACATGCGTGGATTGATAATTCTAGTCTTCGTACATATCGTCATGCTCCAAATACAGGTTCACGTAAATCATGGGCAGCAGGTGATGCGACGAGCCGCGGTGTTCATCTTGCAATGACTGCATTAAAAGGTGAAATGGGTTACCCAACGGCATTATCTGCACCAGGATGGGGATTCCAAGATGTGTTATTTAACAAGCAAGAATTAAAATTAGCAAGACCGCTAGAATCTTATGTAATGGAAAATGTATTATTCAAAGTGTCATTCCCAGCAGAATTCCATGCACAAACAGCTGCAGAATGTGCAGTGAAATTACATCCGGAACTTAAAGAAAGATTAGATGAAATTGATCGTATTACAATTACAACTCATGAGTCAGCAATTCGTATTATCGATAAAGAAGGTCCATTAAATAACCCAGCTGATCGCGATCACTGCCTACAATACATTACGGCAATAGGTTTATTAAAAGGAGATATCGTTGCGGATGATTATGAGGATGTAGTAGCGAATGATCCACGTGTAGATGAATTACGTAATAAGATGGTTGTTGTTGAAAACAAACAGTACAGTTTAGATTACCTTGACCCGAACAAGCGCTCAATCGCCAACGCTGTTCAAGTTCATTTTAAAGATGGTACTGTAACAGAAAATGTGGAATGTGAATACCCACTTGGCCACCGTTTCCGTAGAGACGAAGCAATTCCAAAAGTTGTTCGAAAATTCACTGCAAATATGGCAGGTCATTATTCTAGTAAGCAACAAGAAAAAATCCATGAAGCTTGTCTAAATGAAGAAAAACTAGAAAATATGAATGTAAACGAATTTGTAGATCTATTCTTAATTTAATAATAGGGGGAATTTAGAATGGCTTGGGTTGTGAATAAACAGTCAACACAAGAGGCGCTTGCGAATCGCTTCCGAGCTTTAGTAGAAGCAAATGAAATTTTGCAAATTCCAGGTGCTCATGATGCAATGGCGGCTCTTGTTGCGAAAAATACAGGTTTTTCAGCTCTATATTTATCGGGAGCTGCTTACACTGCAAGTAAAGGACTACCAGATTTAGGGATCGTGACGTCTACTGAAGTAGCAGAGAGAGCAAGGGATCTAGTTAGAGCTACAGATTTACCAGTTCTTGTTGATATTGATACAGGATTTGGTGGAGTACTAAACGTAGCGAGAACAGCTGTAGAAATGGTGGAAGCGAAAGTTGCGGCTGTTCAGATTGAAGATCAACAATTACCAAAGAAATGTGGGCATTTAAATGGTAAGAAACTTGTTACTACAGAAGAATTAGTTCAAAAAATTAAAGCGATTAAAGAAGTTGCGCCAAGTTTATATATTGTAGCACGCACAGATGCTCGCGGCGTGGAAGGATTAGATGCAGCGATTGAAAGAGCGAATGCATATGTAAAAGCAGGGGCAGATGCAATATTCCCAGAAGCGCTTCAATCGGAAGAAGAATTCCGTTTATTTACTAGCAAAGTGAATGCACCTTTACTAGCAAATATGACTGAGTTCGGAAAAACACCATATTATAGTGCAGAGGAATTTGCGAATATGGGCTTCCAAATGGTAATTTATCCTGTAACTTCACTTCGTGTTGCTGCAAAAGCATATGAGAATGTGTTTACGCTAATTAAGGAAACGGGTTCTCAAAAAGATGCACTTTCTAATATGCAAACGAGAAGTGAATTATATGAAACAATTTCATATCATGACTTTGAAGAGTTAGATACTGGAATTGCAAAAACAGTATTATCTGAAGATCAATAGGTAGAAGGATTTAGGCGATGAAAATACATCTTTGGCAAAACGAACTGCTTGATGTGAAAAATCATCGCCTTCTGTTTTCAATAATAAGATATTCCACTCATCGTAGACGAGCATATGCAAAGATCAACGAAGGCCGAAATGATAGGGGGATTCAGATGGAGAAAACGAAGTTACCATGGGATGAATTTTTTTCACTCAATAAAGATGTGAATAATACTTTCTTTACACCAGAAGATTTTTCAGGGGATGAAAATTTAATTGCAAAAACGACAGAACAATTCGTTAAACAAGAAATTGTCCCGCAAATTGAGAATATTGAACAACATAACTATAAAGTTTCTCGCCAATTATTTGAGAAAGCTGGGGAACTTGGATTATTAGGCATTGAGGTACCAGAAGATTATGGCGGATTCGAGTTAGGAAAGGCTGTCTCAGGTCTTGTAGCAGAGAAAATGGGTTACGCTGGTGCATTTAGCGTTTCTTTTAATATACACGCCGGTGTAGGTACGTTGCCTTACATATATTATGGAACGAAAGAACAGAAAGAAAAATATTTACCGAAAATCGCATCGGGAGAATGGATTGGGGCTTATGCTTTAACTGAGCCAAATGCTGGTTCTGATGCTTTAAGTGCAAAAACGAGTGCAGTATTGAATGAAGATGGTACTGCTTGGAAGTTGAATGGTGAGAAGCAGTGGATTACAAATGCTCATATGGCAGATGTATACGTTGTTTTTGCGAAGACAAATAAAGGAATGACAGCGTTTATTGTCGAAAGAACATGTGAAGGTGTATCAATAGGATTAGAAGAAAAGAAGATGGGGATTAAAGGATCTTCAACAGCGACGCTTATTTTAGAAGATGTTGTCATCCCCGCTGAAAATATTTTAGGGGAAATTGGGAAAGGGCATCACGTAGCTCTTAATATTCTTAACTTCGCTAGACTAAAACTTGCTTTTGGAAATATTGGAACAGCAAAACAAGCAATCGGTTTGTCAGTTCAATATGGAAAAGAGCGAAAACAGTTCCAAACGGAATTAGTAGATTTTACGATGATTCAAGAGAAAATTGCCAATATGATTATTTCTACATATGGAGCAGAAAGTGCAGCTTACCGTACAGCGGGTGTAATTGATGAAGCAATTCATGAGAGTGATGAAGATCTTATGAAAAAAATGTCCCGATTTGCAATTGAATGTGCACTGAATAAAGTAAACGCTTCTGAAACACTCGCTTATATCGTAGATGAAGCTGTACAAATTCATGGTGGTTACGGTTATATGCAAGAATACGAAGTAGAACGATTATATCGTGATGCTAGGATTAGTCGTATTTTTGAAGGAACGAATGAAATTAATAGATTAACAGTTGCAAAAATGTTAATGAAGCAAATCGAGCAAATAGAAGATGCTGAAGTAGAAATTGATGTGGCAAATGTAGAAAGAAACCATCGTTACATTTTATTAGCGAAAAAATTGTTGAAACAATCTTTGAAAACGCTCTCTAAAACTCCAGGTTTAAAAATTGAGCAAGAGCAAGAATATTCACGCTTATTATCAAATATGTTGACGGACGTGTACGTCATGGAATCAGCATTTTTACGTACGAGGAAAGCAGTTAGTAAAAATGGTGAGGAAAAAGAGCGTACGAAGCAAATGATAACAGGTGTTATTTGTGAAGAAGGATATCGTAAAGTAGAAGAAGCTGCGATTTCCATTCTTTCAGCAGCTGTCACAGAAGAACAAAATAGACAAGAAATATTAGCTGAAATCCGTCAATTATTAGTGCCTTTATACTCAAACTTATTTACGAAAAAGAGAGATATTGCGAAAGTTATTATAAATCGCGGGAAATATATTGTGTAAATAGGAGGAAAGCGATATGAAAAAGATTGGTTTTATCGGTTTAGGTAACATGGGTCTTCCAATGTCTAAAAATTTAGTTAAATCTAGTTACACAGTATATGGAGTGGACTTGAATAAAGAGGCGGAAGCTTCCTTTGAAAAAGAAGGAGGAATTATCGGCCTATCAATCTCAAAACTAGCAGAGACATGCGATGTGATTTTTACAAGTTTGCCTTCACCGCGTGCTGTGGAAGCGGTATATTTTGGGGAAGAAGGATTATTTGAAAATAGCCACTCGAATGTAGCTTTAATTGATACAAGTACAGTATCTCCACAATTAAACAAACAATTAGAGGAATCGGCGAAGGAAAAGAAAGTAGACTTTTTAGCAGCACCTGTTAGCGGTGGGGTAATTGGTGCAGAAAACCGTACATTAACGTTTATGGTTGGTGGATCGAAAGAAGTATATGAGAAAACTGAATCTGTCATGGAAGTGCTTGGAGCGAATGTTTTCCATGTTAGTGAGCAGATTGATAGTGGTACAACTGTTAAATTAATTAACAATCTATTAATTGGTTTTTATACAGCTGGTGTGAGTGAAGCTTTAACATTAGCGAAAAAGAACAATATGGATTTAGATAAAATGTTTGATATTTTAAATGTAAGTTACGGTCAAAGTAGAATTTATGAGCGTAATTATAAAAGTTTCATTGCATCAGAAAATTATGAGCCAGGCTTTACTGTAAATTTATTAAAGAAAGATTTAGGATTTGCAGTAGATTTAGCTAAAGAAAGTGAACTTCACTTACCAGTAAGTGAGATGCTATTAAACGTATATGAAGAAGCGAGTGAGGCAGGATATGGTGAAAACGATATGGCTGCTTTATATAAGAAAGTTAGCGAACAATTAATTTCTAATCAAAAATAGTGCACTTATAAAAACCATGATAAAAAAGGAGAGAATATAATGATTACAACTGAAATTAAACGAGTGAAAAATCATATTAATGGCGAATGGGTAGAATCTACTGGTACGGAAGTAGAAGCGGTTCCGAATCCGGCAACCGGAAAAATCATCGCTTACGTTCCACTTTCTCCAAAAGAAGATGTTGAAAAAGCTGTTGAAGCGGCAAAAGCGGCATACAAAACATGGTCTAAAGTGCCAGTTCCAAATCGTTCAAGACAACTATACAAATATCTACAACTGTTACAAGAAAATAAAGAAGAGCTTGCAAAAATCATTACGCTAGAAAACGGTAAAACGCTAACGGATGCAACTGGTGAAGTACAGCGTGGTATTGAAGCGGTAGAACTTGCAACATCAGCACCAAATTTAATGATGGGACAAGCTCTTCCGAATATTGCTAGTGGAATTGATGGATCGATTTGGCGCTACCCAATCGGAGTTGTTGCTGGTATTACACCGTTTAACTTCCCGATGATGATTCCATTATGGATGTTCCCACTTGCAATTGCTTGCGGTAATACATTTGTATTAAAAACATCTGAAAGAACGCCACTTTTAGCTGAGCGACTTGTAGAGTTATTCTATGAAGCTGGTTTTCCAAAAGGGGTATTAAATTTAGTACAAGGCGGAAAAGATGTTGTAAATAGTATTTTAGAAAATAAAGATATTCAAGCAGTTTCGTTTGTTGGCTCTGAGCCAGTGGCACGCTACGTATATGAAACTGGTACAAAAAATGGTAAACGTGTACAAGCGTTAGCAGGTGCGAAAAACCATGCGATTGTAATGCCAGATTGCAACCTTGAAAAAACAGTACAAGGTGTAATTGGGTCTGCGTTTGCAAGTAGTGGAGAGCGCTGCATGGCATGTTCAGTAGTAGCAGTAGTTGATGAAATTGCTGATGAATTCATTGATGTATTAGTAGCGGAAACGAAGAAGTTAAAAGTAGGTGACGGTTTCAACGAAGATAATTATGTTGGACCATTAATCCGTGAATCTCATAAAGAACGTGTTTTAGGCTATATTAATAGTGGTGTAGCAGATGGAGCAACTTTACTAGTAGATGGCCGTAAAATTAATGAAGAAGTTGGAGAAGGTTACTTTGTTGGTGCAACAATCTTTGATGGTGTAAATCAAGAAATGAAAATTTGGCAAGATGAAATTTTCGCTCCGGTATTAAGTATTGTAAGAGTAAAAGATTTAGAAGAAGGTATTAAGCTGACAAATCAATCGAAATTTGCGAATGGTGCTGTTATTTATACATCAAATGGAAAACATGCACAAACATTCCGAGACAATATTGATGCTGGTATGATTGGTGTAAACGTTAATGTTCCAGCACCAATGGCATTCTTCGCATTTGCAGGAAACAAAGCTTCATTCTTTGGAGATCTTGGTACAAATGGTACGGATGGCGTTCAATTTTATACACGTAAAAAAGTTGTAACTGAGCGCTGGTTTTAATAAAGTGAAATGATAATGAGTGGGGTGCATTCCCACTCATTATAAAAATAATACAAACGAAAATACACTACTCATAATGGAGTAGTGTATTTTCGTTTGTATTGTGTTAACTATTTCTTTCAAAGGCTAATTTAATACCAAACCCAATTAAGACGATTCCTGTAATCCCTTGAATATAACGCTGTGTCTTCGGTTTTTTCATAAAAGCACTAATTTTATCAATTAAAAATATATAAAAAGCAAACCAAATGACGGTTAAAATGAGATAAGTAAGTCCCATAACGAGAAGTTGTATAAATGTATTATGATTTGGATTTAAAAACTGTGGTAAAAAAGTTAAAAAGAAGACTGCAATCTTAGGGTTTAGTAAATTTGTAAGAAACCCTTGGCGAAAGCAAGAAGTATGTTTATTGTCATTATTTATTGGAACGTCATCTGTATTTAAGTCTTCTGTGTTTCTTACTGCTAAAAGGGCTTTAATACCAATATAGACTAAATATACAGCACCAACATATTTAAAAATAGAAAATAAAAGAGCAGACTTTACAATAAGTGCTGAAAGACCAATTACAGCAGCTAAAGTGTGAATTAAAAGCGCAACACAAGTACCAAAAACAGTTTTTACGCCGCCGATTTTGCCGGCAATCAATGTGTTTTTCGTAGCCATTGCTGTATCAGGACCGGGTAGAATAATAAGACATATAGACATAATAATAAACAGAAAAAAATTTTCCATAATGTTATCCGCCTTCCTTTTTTGTTTTTAGAAAATTCGATTAACGTTAGTTTAACATACATTTTAGTTAAATAAAATTAAATTATATTTAAAAATATTTAACTAAAAAGAAGAGGCAATATAGAGTAGCTGAGAGTGTGCTACAATATATGGCCTCTTTGTTTAAGCGTTAAGTAAGTTAAAGAATCGATTTACATCTTCTTCTGAAACATCACTTAATTGTTTATATTTATAATTTGGATTTTGGTCTTTATCAACTACAACGGAGCGTACTCCTTCAAAGAAATCTTCATGTCGCATGAAGTTTTTAGCGAGTATAAGATCTGTCGCGAAACATTCTTCAACTGACTTTTCTTGGCCATCAATAAACTGTTTTAATGTTACCTTTAATGAAACAGGGGATTTGGATAATAGCTTTTCTTTCGTTGTTTGGGCAAATGGACTTTGATCTTTCTCTAACGATTGAATGATTCCCTCAATTGTATCGAATGCAAAATGCGAATTAATTTCTTCTACTGAAGAAGAAAGATTGCCATCTAAGTTTGGAGCAGTTGCAAATGTACGAATAACTTCTTTTAAATGAGTATGTACATCTTCTTTTTTCCAATTTACATTTTCAAGTGCGGTAAGGAAACTTGGTAATGAATCTGATGTCATAAAGTAATCAGCAGCGTTAATATATAATACATCAGGAGCTTTTAAAATAGATGCCGTTAAAGCAACATATCGACCAGTATATCCAGGCGCTTTATTTAAGAAATAAGCAGCACCGACATCAGGGAAGAAACCGATGTTCATTTCAGGCATTGCCCACTTCGTACGCTCTGTTACAATTCGATACGTCGCTCCATTTGTCAGACCGACACCACCGCCCATTACAATTCCATCTAAACAAGCGATAATTGGTTTTTTGTATTGATAAATAAATGTATCAATTTCATATTCTTCTTCAAAAAACTGCTCTGCATGTTGTAATGCAACTTCGTTAGAACGTGCTTCGTATAGCGTTTTAATATCACCACCTGCACAAAAACCTTTCGTCCCAGCTCCTTTTAAAACGATGAGTTCAATACGCTCATCTTGCTCCCATTCTTTAAGTTTTTGCCCAATTGGTTGTAACATGTCATAGGATAAAGAATTAAGTGCTTTTGGACGGTTTAAAGTAATAGATGCAACGCCGTTTTCGCTAACAGAAAATAAAACGTGTTCAGTCATTATAAATCCTCCCTTACTTATCTTTCTATTCTTATTTCTTGATACATGCTGAAATGTCCTCTATAATTTTTGTCTAAATTAGGTGCTTAGTGTTAGTATTTATCGCATATTTTGACGAGTTATATTTGCAGGATTTCAGAGAATGAAGAGGAATATTACAACATTACTGTAAGTGCTATTATTTGAAAATGTCGTGTTGAAGGCGCTATTATATGTATAACTTATATTGAGTTAGTATACGTGGCGTAAATTAAAGAGTAGATGTAGAAAAAGTTAAAAGGCTGAATTATCTAACTTTTAAAGAGCGCGGGGTTTGTATATAATTAGAAATAGAGAAAGGAGAGATCGGAATGCCAGGACCTTTACTATTGTCGGTTATTATTTTGTCATCTCTTATGGTAGGAATTACACAGTATTTTCATCATACAGATACGACAGAAGAAGTGAAGGCTAAGGTACGTCTCGTGTTTCCGATTTTTATAATATCTATTTCCATATGCTTTTTATTAAATAAAGATGGGTATGTTGTGGCCGTATTTGCGTTTTTTGTAGCGATTGTATTAATAACTGTATTGTACTACGTTATGAAAGAGTACTTACAAAAATAAGGATGCCTGAAAGGGCATTTTTATTTTTGTAGATTAATAATTTCACATACCGTATTTCATATAAAAAAACATAAAATATTTATAATTAAAAAAGTATGTACATCGCGGTGTATTTACTTGTCAATCTTGCATGACCACTATACTATTAAAATGTAGAGATTAGAAAAAAGGGGTTGTATCTAGCATGAAATTTGAGATGCATACAAAAATTATTTCAAATGAAAAAGAAGTAAGATTACATATAGAAGATAATTTATTTCAATTAATTTTAGATGGTTATCATCTATTTACTATTCAAGAAATATTGCCTTTATATAAATCAAACGAAGAAAGAATCGGTAGTGCAATTGTCCAAAAGTTAGAATGGGAGAACGGAAAAACTACACTAAATTATCAGCTTGTTTCACTACAATCAGTAAACTAAAAGGAGAAGGGTAATATGAAGTTTTTTCATACAGCGGATTGGCATTTAGGTAAGCTTGTTCATGGTGTATATATGACTGAAGATCAAAAAATTGTGTTAGATCAGTTTGTACAAGCTGTTGAAGAGGAAAAACCGGATGCTGTAATTATTGCAGGAGATTTATATGACCGAGCAATTCCACCTACAGAAGCAGTAGACTTATTAAATGATGTATTACAAAAGATAGTTATTGATTTACAAACACCAATAATCGCAGTTGCAGGAAACCACGATAGTCCGGACCGCATACATTTTGGTAGTAATTTAATGAAAAAACAAGGATTACATATTGTTGGACAATTTCAGTTTCCATACAATCCTGTTGTTTTAAATGATGAATACGGAGAGGTTCATTTCCATCTCGTTCCGTATGCAGATCCAAGTATGGTTAGACATATATTGAAAAATGAAGATGTTCGTTCTCATGATGATGCGATGCGTATTTTTATGAACGAATTCTCTGAAACGATGGATAAAGAAGCGAGACACATATTTGTAGGACATGCATTTGTAACTTCTTCAGGAGAGGCAGAGGAAAATACGAGTGATGCGGAACGACCACTTTCAATTGGTGGTGCTGAATATGTAAATAGCCATTATTTTGATAAGTTTCATTACACGGCGCTTGGCCATTTACATCAAGCGCATTTTGTACGTAATGAGACAATTCGTTATTCAGGTTCACCACTTGCATATTCTATTTCTGAAGAAAAGCATAAAAAAGGATATTATATTGTGGAACTGGATGAAAAAGGTGAAACAACAATTGAAAAACGTTTACTTACACCACGTCGTAAAATGCGTACAGTAGAAGCGAAAATAGACGATTTATTGCTTCATCCAGTGAGTGAAGATTATGTATTTGTGAAATTATTAGATGAAAATCCTGTCTTGCAGCCAATGGAAAAAATACGTTCTGTATACCCAAATGCAATGCATGTTGAAAGATCTATTCAAAGACGAGAGTTCACAGATGAAAATGAAGTAACTGTTTCAAGACATAAAACGGATGATTTATCTCTTTTAAAAGCATTTTATAAAGAAATGAAAGGGCTAGATTTATCAGAAGAGAAAGAACGTCTATTTTTAGATGTTTTGCAAACAGTGCAAGAACGGGAAGGTGAGCGAGGATGAGACCGATTCAGCTTATAATGACCGCGTTTGGTCCATATAAACAGAAAGAAGTAATCGATTTTAAAGATCTTGGTGAGCATCGTATTTTCGCTATTTCTGGAAATACAGGAGCTGGAAAGACAACGATTTTTGATGCAATTTGTTATGTATTATATGGAGAAGCTAGTGGAGAAGAGCGCAGTGATACTAACATGCTTCGTAGCCAATTTGCTGATGATGATGTTTATACAAGTGTGGAATTAACTTTTCAATTAAAAGGAAAAAGTTATGAAATTAAACGACAACTGGGCCATAAAAAACAAGGAAATAAAACAATTACAGGACATGCAGTCGAATTATATGAAGTAATTGATGAGGAGAAAGTTCCATGTGTCGATCGTTTTCATGTAACGGATGTAAATAAAAAAGTTGAAGATTTAATTGGATTAAGTAAACATCAATTTAGCCAAATTGTCATGTTACCGCAAGGAGAGTTCCGAAAATTATTAACATCTGAAACGGAAAATAAAGAAGAAATACTACGCCGCATTTTTAAAACAGATCGTTATAAATTAATGCGTGAGATATTAGATCAAAAGCGTAAACAATGGAAAGACGTCTTACAAGAAAAACAAAAAGAACGTGAGCTATATTTCCGTAATGTATTTAAATTACCAATACGTGATGGGGCATTATTAGAGACATTAGTGGAGCAAGAGCATGTAAATACACATCAAGTAGTAGAGGCATTAGAACAAGAAACAATTTGCTACAATGCAGAGGTTGAGCAATTACACTTAGAACAAAATGACAAAACGAAACAATTAAAAGAAGCAGAGGCACATTTTCATGCAGCAAAAGCTGTAAATGAGAAATTCAAAGATTTAGAACAAAAGAATGAGAAGTACAGTATTTTACAAGAAAACCGTGCCGTAATCGAAATGAAAGAAAAATCTTTTAAACATGCGGAACAGGCGAAGCGATTATTACCATTTGAGCAATGGCATGAGGAAGCGATGCAATATGAACAGCAGTCTGAAAGTTTGTTAAAACAGATAATCGCAAAAAAAGAGCATATAATGAACAGTTTTGCACTTGCTCAGCAGAAATATGAAGCATTAAAGAATAAGGCATCCGAGCGAGAAAACGCTAAAAAACAAGTTCAAAGACTAGAAGAGTTACAGCCAATTATTGCATCATTAGCTGAGAAAAAGTTAAATTTGCAAAATGCTGAAATTCACATAGGAAAATTAAAAGAAGGTATGCAAAAGTTAGATGAACAACTAGAAGCGCATAAAAATGAAAAACAAAGAATGTCTGGCGAATTACAGCAATTAGAAGCAGCGCTTGAACAATATGTAGCTAAAGTAGAAGAACTAACGAATATGCGAGAAGATGCAAAAGTATTAAAGCAGGCATATGATGTATGGCAAGAAAAACAAAAATACGAACTAGAAAAAGAAAGTGCGTTTCATAAGATGCAACAGGCAGTTAGTACATATGAAAATATGGAACGCCGCTGGTTAAGTGAACAAGCTGGTATATTAGCTCTTCATTTACATGATGGTGAATCTTGTCCAGTATGTGGTAGTATGGACCACCCGAAAAAAGCTACAGAGCAAAGTAATGCAATTGATGAAAAAGAGTTAAATGAGCTAAGAGAAAAGAAAAATATTGCGGAAAAATTACATGTTCAATTAGAAGAAAAGTGGAATTTCTATCGAGTTCAATATGAACAAGTGATAGAAGAAGTGCTAAAGCGAGGCTATCGCTCAGAAGAATTAGTAGAAACATATAGTGCGCTCGTTCAAAAAGGAAAGCAATTAGCAGCAGAAGTTAATGCGTTAAAAGCAAGTGAAGAAACGCGTAAGCAAATTGCTGTGAATATAAAAAGCGTAGAAGAAAAAGTAGAAGAACTCCAGAAACAAAAGCGTGAAGTAGAAACTGTGCAGCACCGTACTGAAATGGAGTGTATGCAGCTTCGTACGTCATATGAACATGATAAGCAAAATATTCCGGAAAGCTTGCAAACGGTACAAGCTTGGAAAGTACAGTTTGACCAAGCTCTGCAAGAACTTAGGTTAATGGAAGATGAATGGGAGAAAGTACAAGAGGCGTATCAACATTGGCAAAATGAAAATATACGTATTCAAGCAGAACATGATAATGCTTCTAATCAATTTAATAGTGCAAAAGAGAAGAAAGAAGAGACCTTCACACGCTTTATGAAAGAGCTAGAACAAAGCGGATTTACAGATCAATTAACATATAAAGAAGCCAAATTAAATGATGCTGAGATGGATAAGTTACAACAAGAAATCCAAAGTTATTACTCATCTCTAGAAGTACTTACAAAACAAATTGAAGAATTAAAAGCAGACTTAAAAGATAAAGAGTATATGGACATTTCTTCATTAGATGAGCAAGTGAAAGAATTGGAAATTAGCCTTGATATTATTAAAGAAAAACGACAACGTGCTCAAAACGCCGTATCATATATTACGGATTTACATGAAAATATTAAACGAATTGATGAACAAATTCATGAGGAAGAAAAAGCATTCCAAGAACTTGTTGATTTATATGAAGTAATGAAAGGGGATAACGATAGTCGTATATCCTTTGAACGTTACATCTTAATTGAGTATTTAGAACAAATTGTTCAAATTGCGAACGAACGACTACGTAAATTATCAAATGGACAATTTTATTTAAAACGAAGCGAACGAGTTGAAAAGAGGAATCGACAAAGTGGATTAGGATTAGATGTATATGATGCATATACAGGTCAAACCCGAGATGTAAAAACATTATCTGGCGGTGAGAAATTTAACGCATCACTTTGCTTAGCACTTGGAATGGCAGATGTAATTCAAGCGTATGAGGGTGGTATTTCCATCGAAACGATGTTTATCGATGAAGGATTCGGCTCATTAGATGAAGAGTCATTAACGAAAGCAGTTGACGCCCTAATCGACTTGCAAAAATCAGGTCGCTTTATCGGTGTAATTTCACACGTTCAAGAACTGAAAAATGCAATGCCAGCTGTATTAGAAGTAACGAAGCAGAAGGATGGGTGTAGTCAGACGAGGTTTGTGGTGAAATAAGCTTGTCAAATTGAAAGTATCTATCCTTACTTTGAACATTGTACCAAATTGTTATAACGTTTTTTCAATTAAGTTCAAATGAATTTAATAATGTTTTTATATAAAGCCGTCTCTATAGTAGAGGCGGCATCTTTATTATTTAAAGGAATGAATGATGCAATTATGAATCATTTGAAGAAGGTGGCGTATTTGCCAAACGGTTATAACTTTTAAAAGCTGAAATTGCAGATATAACACCACCTGTTAAAAATAAAGCTGAACCACCAACTAAAATAATACGACTGACATATGTTTCACGAGCTTCTTCAACTTGTTCTTGTAACGGTGTTGGCATATAAAGTCCCCCTCAATAAGAATGTGTTTTGCAATAGTATATACAAATGCCTAAAATATGTTAAAATCACTGGATAGTATTATGAGGAAGTATATAGTTAGATGTGAATTATTTGAAAAATCTTCATTATAAATTTATGCTAACTTCACATAGAGCACAAATTGAAATTGTATTATGTATATGTACCAAATAGATGAAATTGTATAGTATTGCTGTTTTTAAATAATCGAAATCCTATTATTTCTATATAAGGGTCTTAATTGTATATTTAGAGATAATATTTTATTTAGAAGCAGATTTTAATAAAAAGGAATTCAAATAAAAGGGGAATGTCTTATGACAACATATACGAGCGAGATAAAAAAAAGTTTAGTAACTGAAGAAGATGTGGATATTTTAAAAATAATGGCGCATCCAATACGATTACAAATTGTAAATGAATTAAGTGCACGCAAAACTTGTAATGTAACACAATTAACAGAAATATTAAATATTCCTCAATCGACTGTTTCGCAGCATTTATCAAAAATGAAAGGTAAAGTGCTAAGAGCTGAGAGAAGAGGGTTAGAAATTTATTATTATATTAATAATTTAAAAGCAAGCAAGATTGTTAGTGTTTTAGGATATGTAAATTAATGAATTGTTATTATACAAAATAGCCTCCGCTGTTAAGCAGGGGCTATTTTGTATTGTATTGTTTTATTTATTTGCATTTAAAATTTTATAGTTTTTATGATTTACAATTGTTCGGTCAAATTCAAAAGTACCACCGCTTACATCTGTGACTTCAACTAAGACCGATTCAGTGTATAGTTTTAGTACAGATGCTGTGATCTTTAAGTTATTTCGTTGAAATAGTATAGTATCGCCTACGTTTGCTTTCATAGTACCTCCTTATAAAAGTCAGAAATGTTTGTTTATTATATATATTAAACCACGTATAGATATATTAGTGAATGTTTAGTTTTATTTATCAATAAAATATTTGTTGTTTAATAAAAATTAAAGTGCAAAATTATGTAAATGAATTATATATTTTCTGTTTTTATGTAGAAAATTGTAAAAAACGTTGTACTTTTGTATGGTTCGTTAGAAAAACAAGATATACGGAAGTGGAAGTGGTGGGATTTTTGATTACAAGCATTGTAACGAGAAGCCAGATTACAAGACTATTAAATGATTTGTATTAAGAAATATAGACGCAACATGTTATAAAGCTGGGGAGTTAAAAAGAATATGGTGTTTTTTTGTTTATATAGGATAATCAAAATTTTGAAGTCCAGCCATGGTGTAACAGGGCGCATAACTTTGTATAAAAGAGGATATGAAAACACACATAAGTCGTATTGATGTAAAACATTATAAAAACTACTACGTATTTAACAAGTAGTTTTTTGTATTTCACCCTTCGTTTTCTGTAACTGATTCCATATTTTTGACGCTCCATCTTGTAAGTGCTTACATAAGCGAAAACATCCTATACAATGAAGTTGTTAAGTCGAATGAGGTGGCGAAAATAAAAATAAAAAAAGCATATTTAGCGAATAGCATTGAAATAGAAAGAGGAGGAGAGATGGTATGAAAAAATCATCGGTTAATCCATGGCTTGTTGTCCTTGGAACAGTCATAGTACAAATGGGGCTTGGTACGATATATACATGGAGTTTATTCAATCAGCCCTTAGTGAGTAAATACGGTTGGAGTCTTAACGCTGTTGCTATAACATTCTCAATTACTAGCCTGTCTTTAGCGTTTTCAACTTTGTTTGCGAGTAAATTGCAAGAAAAGTGGGGACTTCGAAAACTTATTATGATAGCTGGACTAGCATTAGGACTAGGATTAATACTTAGTTCACAAGCTTCCTCATTAATATTGCTTTATGTACTAGCAGGGGTTGTTGTAGGTTATGCAGATGGTACAGCATATATCACTTCATTATCCAATTTAATAAAGTGGTTTCCAAAGCGTAAAGGTTTAATTGCTGGTATTTCTGTCTCTGCATATGGTTCGGGTAGCTTAATTTTTAAATATATTAACGCACAGTTAATTGAATCAGTTGGTGTATCACAAGCGTTTATATACTGGGGGTTAATTGTTACAGCTATGATTGTCCTTGGCGCTTGTTTAATCCATCAAGCTGCAGATCAAGGAGCAGTTCATGAAACAAAAACTCAGGAATATACAACGAAAGAAATGTTAGGCACAAAACAAGTATACTTATTATTTATTATGTTATTTACATCATGTATGAGTGGCTTATACTTAATTGGTATGGTAAAAGACATTGGTGTTCAACTTGTAGGGCTTAGCGCAGCGACAGCAGCTAATGCGGTGGCTATGGTTGCAATCTTCAATACATTAGGTCGTATTATTTTAGGACCGTTATCAGATAAAATCGGCCGTTTAAAAATCGTTACTGGTACATTTGTTGCTATGGCAGCTTCAGTCTTGGTTTTAAGTTTCGTAGATTTAAATTATGGTATCTACTTCGTATGTGTAGCAAGTGTAGCGTTTTGCTTTGGTGGAAATATCACTATTTTCCCAGCTATCGTTGGTGATTTCTACGGTATGAAAAACCATAGTAAAAACTACGGAATTGTGTATCAAGGATTTGGATTTGGAGCGCTCGCTGGTTCCTTTATCGGTGCAGTTCTAGGTGGATTCAAACCAACTTTCATGGTGATCGGCGTATTATGTGTCGTATCATTTATTATCGCACTTTTAATCCAAGTGCCTAAGCAGAAAAAAGAAAAAGAAGAAGAGTATCGCAGTGTAGCGTAAGTATATAAATCTTCTTTAACACTATGTTTACTAAAAAGCACCCTATTTAATAGGGTGCTTTTTTATGAATTACAACATGTGGAATTTTCTAGAGGCAAAAAAATGAGTAAAGTATCCGTTTGGATTATATTGGAATATCATAAATTGATATATTATATTCGAAATACTTATTAAATCTTAAATTATAAACACGACATGCATTGGTAATTGTAAGATATACTTTCTCGATATTTTCAGAAAAATGTTGAGAAAATATATACTTGAGTTTTTGGTAAGGCTTTGTAAATGAAGGTATCTACAGTTTATCTTCTTCAATTTTAAAAAGAGGAGTACGAATTAAATTTTTTAATGTAAGTACTTATTAATGCTTTTAGATGTAATTGTATTGAGAAGTACTAAAATATTTTATCTGAAAAATAAAAATAGGTTGACAAGTTTATTGAGAAAGATTATCATTTCGATGTAAGAAGATTAAATGAAAAACATTATCAATTAATAATATTTTGATGAAAAGTACACTTGACCAATTAGTTTAGTAAGTGTATTATTTTTTACATTGATATTGATAATCGTTATCATTATAGCTATTTGTTTAATTAGATTAATTTTCAAATGAAAGGATAGAGGAAATGAACTTAGGGGAATTTGATGGAAAAACGGTTTTAGTAACAGGTGCAGCTCAAGGTATAGGCAGTGTTGTTGCCAAAATGTTTTTAGAAAGAGGAGCTACAGTTATTGCGGTTGATCAAAATGAAGATGGGTTAAACGTACTCTTAAATGAAAATGAATTAAATGAAACACGTATGAAAACATTTCATTTAGATGTGAGTGATAGTACCGCTGTTGAAGATATGGTAAACGGTATTGAAAATGATATAGCACCAATAGATATATTAATAAATGTTGCAGGGGTATTACGTATGGGACCAATTCACTCTTTAAGTGATGAAGATTGGAATAAAACCTTCTCTGTAAATTCTACAGGAGTTTTCTATATGTCTCGAGCAGTAAGTAAACATATGATGCAAAGAAGGTCAGGGGCAATTGTTACAGTTGGTTCAAATGCGGCAAATACTCCGAGAATGGAAATGGCTGCGTACGCTGCATCAAAAGCCGCAACGACAATGTTTATGAAGTGTTTAGGATTAGAGCTTGCAGCATACAATATTCGCTGCAACTTAGTTTCTCCTGGTTCTACTGAAACTGAAATGCAAAGATTACTATGGGCTGATGAGAATGGAGCTGAAAATATAATTGCTGGTTCTCAAAATACATATAGACTCGGTATTCCGTTACAAAAAATTGCACAACCTTCAGAAATTGCTGAAGCAGTATTGTTTTTAGCTTCTGATAAAGCAAGTCATATTACAATGCACAATTTATGTGTCGATGGCGGAGCTACATTAGGAGCTTAATAAAAAATTCAGGAGGTTATTATACTATGAATGAACTTACAGCCGTAAAGGAACTGTCAGAAAAACTTTTAGAAGATTATAAGACAGAATCTTCATTCTTTTTCGCTTCACCAACTCGAACAATATTAGCAGAAGGAGAGTTTACTACAGTAAAACATCGTGAAATTGAAAGCTTTCCAGAACTTGTACAAGCGGTATTAAGTAATGCAAAACAAGCCGGAAATCCGAATCCTATCGTTGTTGGTGCTTTGCCTTTTGATCGTAGAAAAGAAGTTCAACTTATCGTACCAGAACATAGTAGAATTACTGAGCGTTTACAGTTAGAGACAACAAATGAGATAAAACGAAATGAGAAACTGACATTTGAAATGACACCGGTTCCAGCTCCTGAACTTTATATGGATGGTGTGAAGCAAGGAATAGCAAAAATTCAGGACGGAGATTTAAGGAAAATCGTTCTATCTAGATCGTTGGATGTTAAGTCTTCCGAGAAAATTGATCAACAAAAACTACTTCGTGAATTAGCGGAACATAATAAGCACGGCTACACATTTGCTGTGAATTTACCGAAAGATGAAAACGAGAACAATAAGACGTTAATTGGAGCAAGCCCTGAATTGCTTGTTTCACGTAGTGGTATGCAAGTAATTTCAAATCCGTTGGCTGGCTCAAGACCACGAAGTGAGGATCCAGTAGAAGATAAAAGAAGAGCAGAAGAATTACTTTCTTCTCCAAAAGATTTACATGAACATGCGGTAGTAGTTGAAGCGGTTGCTGCTGCGCTTCGTCCGTACTGTCATACATTGCATGTGCCAGAAAAACCATCAGTTATTCATAGTGAAGCAATGTGGCATTTGTCTACAGAAGTGAAAGGTGAACTTAAGGATCCAAATACTTCTTCTTTACAATTAGCAATTGCTCTTCATCCTACGCCAGCAGTTTGCGGAACTCCAATGGAAGAAGCGAGAGAAGCTATTCAAAAAATTGAGCCATTTGACCGTGAATTCTTTACAGGAATGTTAGGGTGGAGCGATTTAAATGGAGATGGCGAATGGATTGTTACAATTCGATGTGCTGAAGTGCAAGAGAATACACTTCGCTTATTTGCAGGTGCTGGAGTTGTTGCTGAATCAAAGCCAGAAGATGAGTTAGCAGAAACATCAGCTAAGTTCCAAACAATGTTGAAGGCTTTAGGGTTAAGAGATAATTCGCTGAATGAAAAATAGGGGGAAGAAAGAATGTTAATAGGTTATACGGAATGGCCAAAAGAATTTGCCAATCGCTATCGAGAAGAAGGGTGTTGGCTTGGAGAAACATTTGGTTCGATGTTAAAAGAACGCGCTGAAAAACATGGAGATCAAATTGCGATTGTAAGTGGTAATTCACAAATAACATATAGTGAACTTGATAAACAGGTAGATCGCTTAGCTTCAGGTTTACTGAATTTAGGAATAAAGAAAGAGGATCGAGTTGTAATCCAGTTACCTAATATTATAGAGTTTTTCGAAATATGCTTTGCACTATTTCGAATTGGAGCGCTTCCTGTTTTTGCACTACCTTCTCATCGCAGTAGTGAAATTAGTTATTTTTGCGAGTTCGGTGAGGCGAGTGCTTACATTATTTCAGATAAGGCTCTCGGCTTTGATTACCGAAAACTAGCAAGAGAAGTGAAAGAGAAAGTTCCCGCTTTACAACATGTAATCGTAGTGGGGGAAGAAGAAGAATTCGTGAACATAACTGATCTTTATATGGATCCGATTCCGTTACCAGAAGTTCAGCCAAGTGATGTTGCGTTTCTCCAATTATCAGGAGGGACGACAGGACTTTCTAAATTAATTCCTAGAACACATGATGACTATATTTATAGTTTACGTATTAGCGCTGACATTTGTAATTTAAATGCAGAAAGCGTCTATATGGCAGTTCTTCCAGTAGCACACAATTACCCGATGAGTTCTCCAGGAACATTTGGAACTTTCTATGCGGCTGGAAAAGTAGTATTGGCAACTGGAGGTAGTCCAGATGAGTCATTTGCTCTTATAGAAAAAGAAAAAGTTACGATTACAGCGCTCGTTCCACCATTAGCAATGATTTGGCTTGATGCGGTATCTTCCCGTAACGACGATTTATCGAGCTTGCAAGTTATTCAAGTAGGCGGTGCGAAATTTAGTGCCGAAGTTGCGAAGCGTATACGCCCTACATTTGGATGTACGTTACAGCAAGTGTTCGGTATGGCAGAAGGGTTAGTAAATTACACAAGATTAAATGATCCTGAAGAAATCATTATTCATACACAAGGTAGACCGATGTCTACATTCGATGAAGTAAGGGTTGTTGATGAAAATGATAACGATGTAAAGCCCGGTGAAGTAGGAAGTTTATTAACAAGAGGGCCATATACAATTCGTGGCTATTATAAAGCGGAAGAGCATAATGCAAGATCATTTACAAAGGATGGATTTTATCGTACAGGAGATCTTGTGAAAGTAAATGAACAAGGTTACATCATTGTAGAAGGCAGAGATAAAGATCAAATTAATCGTGGCGGTGAGAAGGTTGCTGCGGAAGAGGTTGAAAATCATCTATTAGCGCATGATGCAGTACATGATGTAGCAATTGTATCTATGCCTGACGATTATTTAGGAGAACGTACTTGCGCTTTTGTTATAGCTCGCGGACAATCTCCAACTGTAAGTGAATTAAAAACGTTTTTAAGAGCACGTGGTATAGCGGCTTATAAGATTCCAGATCGAATTGAATTTATTGAATCATTCCCGCAAACAGGTGTTGGAAAAGTAAGCAAAAAAGAATTACGTAAAGCCATTGCTGAAAAACTTATTACAGTAAAACGATAAAAAACTATTAAAATTTGGAAGGAAGTGATTAGATGGCTATCCCATCTATTTCAGTATATAAAATGCCGATTGAATCAGAACTACCAAAAAATAAAGTGAATTGGACGCCAAATCCGAAACGTGCGGTTCTTCTAATCCATGACATGCAAGAATACTTTCTTGATGCATATAGCGATACAGAATCGCCAAAAGTAGAACTAATTTCAAATATTAAGGTGATAAGAGAAAGATGTAAGGAACTAGGTATACCAGTTGTTTATACAGCACAACCTGGTGGACAAACGTTGGAACAACGAGGGTTATTACAAGACTTTTGGGGTGACGGTATTCCTGCTGGACCAGATAAAAAGAAAATTGTCGATGAACTTACTCCAGATGAGGATGATATATTCCTAACAAAATGGAGATATAGTGCATTTAAAAAGACGAATCTATTAGAAATTTTAAATGAACAGGGAAGAGATCAACTTATTATTTGCGGTATTTATGCGCATATTGGCTGCCTTTTAACAGCTTGTGAAGCCTTTATGGATGGTATCCAGCCATTTTTTGTAGCAGATGCAGTTGCTGATTTTTCACTAGAGCATCATAAACAAGCATTGGAGTATGCATCTAATAGATGTGCAGTAACGACATCAACAAACTTACTATTAAAAGATTTACAAAGTGTAAAAGGCGATGACAGTGAAGGAATCACTTTACAGGAAGTACATGAACTAGTTGCACAACTACTCCGTGAGCCAGTAGAGAGTATTGAAGTTGATGAAGACTTATTAAATAGAGGACTTGATTCGGTCAGAATTATGAGTTTAGTAGAGAAATGGCGTCGCGAAGGGAAAGAAATCACTTTTGCAGATTTAGCAGAACGTCCAACTGTTGATGATTGGTACCGTTTACTATCTTCACAAGCAGCACAAGTGCTGTAACAAATAGACTACATAATAAAGGGGTAGTAAAGAATGCCTAACAGTCAAAAGATTCGTCATTCGTTATCATCTGCGCAGTTTGGTATGTGGTTTGCGCAGCAATTAGATCCGCTTAATCCGATTTATAATACTGGGGAATATATAGAAATAAACGGAAATATTAATCAAGAAATTTTCGAGTTAGCTGTACGTAAAGTGGTAAAAGAAGCAGAAGCACTTCATGTTCGTTTCGAAGAGGATGAAATTGGCCCATGGCAAGTTATTGAGGAATCGTCAAAGTTTCATATGCATTTTATTGACGTTCGTAAAGAGGAAAATCCTGAAGAAGCTGCTAAAGTATGGATGAAAAATGATTTATCTATGCCCGTGGATTTAACAGAGGATAAATTATTTACTGAAGTACTTATTCAAGTTGAAAATAATCGTTTCTTTTGGTATCAGCGCATCCATCACATTGTGATGGATGGCTATGGATTTTCACTTCTTAGCCAAAAGGTAGCGAATGAGTATACATCACTTATAGAAGAAACAAACAAGAATGAAAAGCCATTTGGTTCTCTTGCAAAAATTGTACAAGAAGATAATGAGTATCGTGAATCTAAACAATTTCAGGAAGATCGTACTTTTTGGCTAGAAAAGTTTGCAGATGAACCGGAAGTTATAAGTTTAGCAGAACGAGCGCCGAGAACATCAAATGGATTTTTACGAGAAACTGCTTATCTATCAAATGCTAGTACGAAAACTTTACTAGAAGATATTAATATTTCGTTAACGAGTTGGCCCGAATTTGTTGTAGCCGTAACAAGTATTTACATGCATAAATTAACAGGTGCAAATGATATTGTTTTAGGTTTACCGATGATGGGGCGTCTTGGTTCTGTATCTATTCATACACCAAGCATGGTAATGAATTTAGTTCCACTTCGTCTCACTGTAACTCCAAATATAACTCTTGCGGAATTAATACAGCAAGTTTCTAAAGAAATTCGAGACGTACGTCGTCATCATAAATACCGTCATGAGGAATTAAGAAGAGACTTAAAGCTACTAGGTGAAAATCAAAGGTTGTTTGGGCCGTTAGTGAATGTTATGCCTTTTGATTATGGGCTTAACTTTGCTGGAAATCGTGGTATTACACATAATTTATCAGCAGGACCTGTTGATGATTTATCGATAAATGTATATAAACGTTTCGATGAAAATGAGTTAATGATTCATTTTGATGCGAATCCGGAAGTATATAACGGCGCGGAACTAGCATTGCATAAAGAAAGATTTATGAGTCTATTAGAATTAGTGATAAATAATTATCACAAAGACGAGCCGATTGGAAAAATAAACATTACTCTTCCCGAAGAAAATCATAAAGTTTTATTGGAATGGAATGAAGCGAAGAAAGCTGAAGAGCTAATTAATCTACCTATATTATTTGAAAAACAAGTACAAAAAAATCCAAATAAAATAGCAGTTACTTGTAACGGGATAAAACTTACGTATAAAGAGCTAAATGAACGAGCGAATGAACTAGCACACTATTTATTAGAAGAAGGAATACGACCAAATCAGTTTGTTGCCTTAGCATTTCCAAGATCAATAGAAATGGTAGTTAGTATGTTAGCAGTTCTAAAGACGGGTGCAGCGTATTTGCCGATAGATCCAGAATACCCAGTTGAACGTATTAGTTATATAGTAAATGATGCAAAACCGGTGTATATCATAACACATTCATCTGTTTCATCCTCTTTAGTTATAGAAAATAATATTAAAAAAATCATATTAGATAGCGAAGAAACGAAAATAGTGTTAAAAACATATTCTCATATGAATATACCATTTAAAAATGATGAATCACTTTTAAACCCAGCGTATACAATTTATACTTCAGGATCCACTGGAAATCCAAAAGGTGTAATTGTTCCTATGAAAGGTTTAAGTAACTTCTTATTAGCCATGCAACATACGTTTTCATTAAATGAAAACGATCATTTATTAGCAGTTACAACGTTTGCGTTTGATATTTCTGCTCTAGAAATTTATTTACCTCTTATTAGTGGTGCAAGTATAACAATTGCACAAAAAGAGGTAATCCAAGAGCCTTCTGCGTTAACGACATTGTTACAAGAAGAAAGAGCGACAATTATGCAAGCTACACCGACGCTCTGGCAGGCGTTAATAACTGAATATCCAGAGAGGTTACAAAGGCTAAACGTACTCGTTGGCGGTGAAGCTCTTCCGGCACATTTAGCAAATAAATTAAAAGAATTAGGTTGCTCTATAACTAACTTATATGGACCAACTGAAACGACTATTTGGTCTACTTTCATGAACATTGATGACAGTGAAAATGGTATACCTCCTATTGGAAGACCAATTTGGAATACAGAAGTGTACGTTTTGGATGCAGGGTTACAGCCTGTTCCACCTGGAGTTATCGGTGAATTATATATTGCAGGAGAAGGACTTGCGAACGGATATTTAGGAAAACCAGCGTTAACGGCTGAACGGTTTGTTGCAAACCCTTATGGAAAAGATGGAGCACGTATGTACCGCACAGGTGATCTTGTGAAATGGCGTAACGATGGTGTGTTAGAGTACATTAGTCGCGCAGATCATCAAATTAAAATTCGCGGTTTCCGAATTGAATTAGCTGAAATTGAAACGGTATTACAACGACATGAAAATATACAGCAAGCAGTGGTAATGGTACGAGAAGATCGTCCAAATGATAAACGAATCATTGCGTATATCGTTGCCGAAGAGAAGGAACCAATTAATCTTTCGGAAATTCGTTCTTATGTTTCAGAAAGTTTAGCGAATTATATGGTGCCATCGGCATTTGTTGTGCTAGAAGAATTACCATTAACACCAAATAGTAAGGTTGATAGAAAGAAATTACCTGCTCCTGATTTTAATGGAATGAACAATGAGAGAGTTGCTAGAAATCCGAAAGAAGAAATATTATGTGATTTATTTGCTGAAGTACTTGGTGTTTCGCGAATTAGTATAGATGATAATTTCTTTGAAATGGGTGGCCATTCGCTTCTTGCATCTCGTTTAATGGCAAGAATTCGTGAAACGTTAAGTGTAGAATTAGGAATCGGAAAGCTATTTGAATCACCAACTGTTGCTGAATTAGCGAACCAGTTGGATCGTGCAAAAAGCGCAAGGCCAGCTATTAAGAAAGTAAGTAGGCCAAATGAAGTTCCACTTTCATTTGCACAGCGCAGGTTATGGTTCTTAAATTGTTTAGAAGGTCCAAGTCCTACTTATAATATTCCGTTAGTCATTCGTATGTCTGGAAAATTGAATGAGGAAGCACTGCAAGGTGCCTTTTATGATGTAGTTGAGAAACATGAAACACTTAGAACGATTTTCCCGAATTCACTTGGCAGTTCATATCAAAGAATTCTAGAAATGGATAAATTGAATTTAAAAATGATTATAACAAATACATGTAAGGATGAATTAGAAAGTACACTGTCTGAAGCTGTAAGATATAGCTTTAATCTTGATATCGAACCAGCAATTCGTTTGCAACTTTTTAAAGTGAGTGAAAACGAACATGTTTTACTAATTCTTTTGCATCATATTGTAGGAGATGGCTGGTCATTACAAGCGTTAACGAGAGACTTTACAGCGGCTTATAAAGCACGATGTCAAGGTGATAGTGTTCAACTAGAAACCCTTCCAGTTCAATACGCAGATTATTCACTATGGCAACAACAGCTATTAGGTGATGAAACAAAACCAGACAGTATTATTTCAACACAATTAGATTTTTGGAAAGAAGAGTTAAAAGGTTTACCAGATCAAATGGAGTTACCTACAGATTACCAGCGCCCAATTGAAACTAGTTATCGCGGGGAAACAATTCATTTTCATTTAGATGAAGGTATGCATAGTAGGTTAGTGGAGCTCGCTCGTAAAAATGGAGTTAGTTTGTTTATGGTGTTGCAAGCAGGACTAAGTGCCTTATTTACAAGATTAGGTGCTGGAACTGATATACCATTAGGTAGTCCGATTGCTGGAAGAAACGACGATGTACTCACGGATATAGTTGGTTTATTTGTAAATACATTAGTGTTACGCACAAATACATCAGGAGATCCAAGTTTTAAAGAATTATTAAATAGAGTGAAACAGGTAAACCTTGCAGCTTATGAAAATCAAGATGTTCCATTTGAACGACTTGTTGAAGTGTTAAACCCAGTACGAACTCGAAATAGTCATCCGCTGTTTCAAGTTATGTTAGCTTTCCAAAATACGCCAGAAGCAACGTTTAATGTACCGGATTTAGAAGCGAGCCTTGAAATTCAAAGTGTTGGTTCTGCAAAATTTGATTTAACATTTGAAATTAGCGAGAGTAACAGAGTTGATGGTACTCCAAACGGCTTACACGGATTGTTAGAGTTTAGTACCGATTTATATAAACGTGAAACGGTTCAAAAACTAATAGAACGATTCATTCTATTATTAGATGATGCAGAGAAACATCCGGATCAATCAATTGGTAGATTAGAAATATTAACTTTAGCAGAGCGAAATACAGTTTTAGAAAAGTGGAATGGTGGTTTTCAAATTGTACCTGAAATGACATTGCCACAATTATTTGAAAAGCAGGCTCATGTAAATCAAAATTCTATTGCTGTCGTCTTTGAAGATGAAAAACTAACTTATGAAGAGTTAAATAGAAAAGCGAATAAAATAGCTCGTTTGTTAATAGCGAAAGGAATCGGTCCTGATCAACTTGTTGCTTTAGCGATGCCGAGATCTTTAAATATGGTTGTAAGCTTACTTGCTGTTCTTAAAGCTGGTGCGGGATACCTTCCGTTAGATCCGGATTATCCGTCAGATCGTATCTCATTTATGCTACACGATGCGAAACCATCATGTGTTTTAACAAATTCAGATGTGGAAATTGAATGTGATGAGGCACTAAAGATTTTAGTTGATGATGTGAACGTAATAGAAGAAATTGAGAAATATAGTGAAGACAATATAGATGAAATGGAGCGCATGAAGCCGTTATCTCCTTCACATATTGCTTACGTTATTTATACGTCAGGCTCAACAGGTAGACCGAAAGGGGTTATGATACCTCATCAAAATGTAGTGAGACTTTTAGGCGCAACTGATCATTGGTTCCAATTTGACGCAGACGATGTGTGGACGATGTTCCATTCATACGCTTTTGATTTCTCGGTTTGGGAAATTTGGGGACCTTTATTATATGGAGGGCGTTTAGTTGTAGTACCACATACTGTAAGTCGCTCGCCGAAAGAATTTTTACAGCTTCTTGTTAAGGAAAAGGTTACTGTTTTAAACCAAACTCCATCAGCGTTCTATCAATTGATGCAAGCAGATCGTGAAAATGAAGAGGTTGGTCAAAAATTATCTTTACGATATGTTGTTTTTGGCGGAGAAGCACTTGAACTAAGTCGATTAGAAGATTGGTATAGTCGTCATCCTTATAACACACCGAAGCTTATTAATATGTACGGAATAACGGAGACGACGGTACATGTTAGTTATATTGAATTAGATGAAAGTACCGTATCTTTACGAGCAAATAGTTTAATCGGGTGCAGTATACCGGATCTTAAAGTATACGTATTAGATAACTATTTACAACCGATGCCACCTGGAGTAGTTGGAGAAATATATGTTGCAGGTGCAGGGCTCGCTCGTGGATATTTAGGAAGAGCAGGATTAACTGCTGAACGTTTTATCGCAGATCCATTTGGTAAGCCAGGTACAAGAATGTATCGTACAGGAGACCTAGCGCGCTGGCGTCAAGATGGGACGTTAGATTATATAGGACGTGCAGATCATCAAATTAAAATTCGTGGATTCCGAATTGAATTAGGGGAAATAGAAGCGGTAATAATGAAACATCCTAAAGTTGAACAAGTAGCTGTTATTGTACGGGAAGATCAACCAGGGGATAAACGATTAGTTTCTTATATCGTCGCATCAAATAATGAAACGATCGATACGAATGAAATGCGTCAGTATGTTGGAGGTAGTTTGCCAGATTATATGGTTCCATACGCTTTTGTAGTAGTAAATGAGTTACCTTTAACCCCAAACGGTAAATTAGATAGAAAGGCATTGCCAGCTCCAGAATTTATTGCATCATCTTCTAGCCGCGGACCGAGAACACCGCAAGAAGAAATGTTATGTGACTTGTTTACAGAAGTTTTAAGTGTGTCTCAAATTGGAATTGATGATGGATTCTTTGATCTTGGTGGTCATTCACTTCTTGCAGTGCAGCTGATGAGTCGCATTAAAGAGGCACTTGGAGTTGAACTAAATATCGGAACTTTATTTGCAGCACCTACTGTTGCAGGGCTTGCTGAAAGACTTGAAATGGGGAATGGTCAAAGTGCACTTGATGTGTTGCTTCCATTACGAGCAAGCGGAGATCAATTACCACTATTTTGTGTACATCCAGCAGGTGGATTAAGTTGGTGCTATGCAGGACTTATGAAATCTTTAGGAACAGATTATCCAATCTATGGTGTACAAGCACGTGGTATCGCTGAAAATGAAGAACTTCCAAAAAGCTTAGAGGAGATGGCGGCGGATTATTTAAAACACGTTCGTGAAATACAGCCTCACGGACCATATCGTTTACTCGGATGGTCGCTTGGAGGAAATGTTGTTCATGCTATGGCGGCGCAACTTCAAAATGAAGGGGAAGAAGTAGAATTACTCGTTATGCTTGATTCGTATCCTGGTCACTTCTTACCGAATACGGAAGCACCTACTGAAGAAGAAGCGTTAATCGCATTACTTGCTTTAGGTGGATATGATCCAGATAACATGGATGGTAAACCACTTACTATGGAAAGTGCGGTTGCAATACTTCGCAAAGATGGAAGTGCATTAGCAAGTCTTGAGGAAGAGACTATTTTAAACTTGAAAGAAACATATGTAAATTCAGTAGGGTTGTTAGGGAAATATGTGCCAAAAGTTTATAACGGGGATATTTTATTCTTTAGATCTACTGTTATACCAGACTGGTTTGATCCTATTTCTCCAAATACGTGGCTAAATTATTTAGACGGGGAAATCGTGCAGCATGACATTGATTGTAGACATAAAGATTTATGTCAGCCAGGTCCACTTACAGAAATTGGACAAGTGCTAGCGAAATATTTGCAGAATAAGAAAGGGGTAAGTAAAGTATGACGAATCCATTTGAAAATGATAATTACACATATAAAGTATTAATGAATGAGGAGGGCCAGTATTCTCTCTGGCCTGCCTTTCTCGATGTACCAATTGGATGGAATGTCGTACATGAAGAAGCTAGCAGACAAGTTTGCTTAGAATACGTTGAAGTTAACTGGAATGATTTAGAGCCGAAAAAAAATCAAATTAGCGAAAAAATATTAGTAGGAAAACAATAATGAAAGTGAAAATAAATCCAAAAGTAGTTGTAAGCATCGTTTATATAACAGCGATGTTTATGGCTGCGATGGATGCAACGATTGTGAATGTAGCACTGCAAACGATAAGCAAAGAACTGCAAGTGCCCCCATCTGCAATGGGGACTGTAAATGTTGGGTATTTAGTTAGCTTAGCTATTTTCCTTCCGATTTCTGGTTGGTTAGGAGATCGCTTTGGTACGAAAAAAGTATTTTTAACTGCCCTTTTCGTTTTTACAATTGCATCTGCACTATGTGGAATTGCTAATGATATTACTTCATTAAACACTTTTCGTATCATTCAAGGTGCTGGTGGCGGACTTTTAACACCAGTCGGGATGGCGATGTTATTCCGAACATTTTCACCAGAGGAAAGACCAAAAATTTCTCGATTTATTGTACTTCCAATTGCTGTAGCACCAGCGATCGGACCAATTATTGGTGGTTTCTTTGTAGATCAAATGTCTTGGCGCTGGGCATTTTATATTAATCTGCCGTTTGGTATCATTGCGTTGCTATTTGGACTTCTATTTTTAGCAGAGCATATTGAAAAATCGGCTGGTCGTTTTGATTCTCTCGGTTTTGTTCTTTCAGCACCAGGTTTTGCGATGCTCATCTATGCACTCAGTCAAGGCCCGTCAAAAGGTTGGGTTTCTCCAGAAATAATTAGTATTGGGATAGCTGGGATTGTATTACTTACATTGTTTATTATTGTAGAACTTAAAGTAAAGCAACCGATGTTAGATTTACACTTATTAAAAGAACCGGTCTTTAGAAAAATGAGTCTTATTTCGTTGTTTTCATCAGCTGGTTTACTAGGAATGTTATTTATTTTTCCGCTTATGTATCAAAATGTAATAGGAGTTTCCGCGCTGGAATCGGGTTTTACTACATTCCCAGAGGCGATTGGATTAATGATTTCTTCGCAGATTGTACCATGGTCATATAAGAAATTAGGAGCTCGAAAGGTAATCTCTATTGGATTAGTAAGTACGGCGGTTATCTTTATTTTATTAAGTTTTGTAAATCATGATACGAATCCATGGCAAATTCGGGCACTATTGTTTGGCATTGGTATTTTCTTAGGTCAATCTGTCGGTGCGGTTCAATTTTCTGCTTTTAACAATATTGCACCACCTTCTATGGGGAGAGCAACTACTATATTCAATGTGCAAAACCGATTAGGATCTGCAATAGGAGTTGCTGTTTTAGCTAGTATACTATCTGGTTTTGGAAGTAATAACGTACAGAATAATGCACAGTCAGATTTTTTACCATATCAAGCAGCATTAATTGGATCAGCAATATTTTTACTCATAGCATTACTATTTTCTTTACGTATTTCTGATAAAGAGGTAATGTCAAAGAAGAATAAAAAGCCGTTATCTGTATTACAAAAAGAGAAAGAAGTTGTAAATGAATGAGTTGCAGCATGCTAATACTCTTTTGAAATAAAGTAATATTGGCATTTAAAAGGAGAGAGTTTACATGATAGAGAGTAAAGTTGTAGATTCTGTACCAACCCTTAATGAGAATAGTTGTCAAATATGGTGGGCAAGAATTTCAGATTTACAATCATGGCATTACAATTTACTAAATGATGTAGAGCGAGAGAAAGCAAATTCATATCATCATTCGGCAGACCGTGCGCGTTTTATAATAGGTTGTGTAATTAGTAGATTAGTACTTGGAAAGGTACTTTCTATGTCGCCAGTTCAAGTGCCAATTGATCGAATGTGCCCAGTATGTAAATTACAACATGGCAGACCACAGTTACCAGAAGGGATGCCGCAAATATCGGTCTCACATTCGGGTGAGTGGGTTGTTGTTGCATTTACTAAATCTGCACCTGTGGGTGTTGATGTTGAGCAAATGAATCCAAATATAGATGTTATGAAAATGGCAGAGGGCGTATTAACAGACATTGAAATAGCACAAGTTATGAAATTACCTGATGAGCAGCGACTAGAAGGATTTTTAACATATTGGACTCGAAAAGAAGCAGTGCTGAAAGCGACAGGTGAAGGACTATTGATTCCACCAGTAGAAATTACAGTATCAGCTCCAAATGACCCTCCAAAATTGTTGATTTTTAAAGATAGACAAGAATTAGCAGAAAATACAATGATGGAAGATGTAAGACCTAGTTTAGATTATATGGCTTCCATTGCAATATTTAGTAAAGAAGTAACTGAAATTACGCAGTTAGACGCGGGATTGCTATTAAATCATCGTTAATTTTTAATAAAATTTCTTATAGAAGAGGTGTTCCTCATGTTAGTAGCGGAAAATAGAAAAACTGAATTAACTTATAATGTACAGGCAATTAAAGATATGTTGTTTTCTAGAAATACGTCATCTATTCTAGCTTTAGAAAAACTTGTAAAAGATACAGTTCAGTTTGATGTACTTGAACAGGAAGCGCTCGATAGACAATACATTCCGAAAGAAGCAAAGAATTTCTTTGATAAAAACGGAACATTTCTTTATCGCGTATCTAATGTTAGTTATAAAGGTAAGGTGTTATCTGAAAATCTAATTTTTGCAGACACTTCGTTTTTACCGGATACAATAAAGAGTGAATTAGAGAGTGGAAATATTCCTGTTGAAAACCTTATAGAAAAGATGGAAGTAAGAAGAAACGTATTATATGAAGGATATCAGCCATCTGGAAATATTATCGAATTGTTTGATGGATGTTCTGTTGCGGCGAATGTTTATCCAACTAGAAAATATCAAATTGTAAGTAACTGCAAATGTGTATTTTATATTTGTGAAGTGTATCATGCAGAGAATATAAAGGAACTGCTTAAATAAGAAATAAACAATAAACAAGAAACCAGCCTATAAAATGGCTGGTTTCTTGTTTATTTAACAGCTTCTTTTAATTCTTTTCCTGCTTTAAATGCTGGAACTTTACCAGCAGCAATCTGAATTTCTTCTCCAGTTTGCGGATTACGCCCTGTACGAGCAGATCTTTCACGCACTTCAAAAGTTCCAAAGCCGATTAGTTGCACTTTATCGCCAGATTGTAATGCATTAGCAATTGTGTCAAATACGGATTGTACAGCTGCAGAAGCATCCTTTTGAGAAATATCAGCTGATTGTGCTACATTTTTAACTAATTCTGTTTTGTTCATGTTTTCACCTCATAAAAAATTTTTTAGAATGAATGTTTTAGTATAATGGTTAGTAAAGATAAAGCTAACTTTGTGATTAGAAAGAATGCTGTATATTTATGTTAATTTCGTTGAAAGAAACTGAATCCCTGCTAATATTTAGGGATTAATTAAGAATTGATGCATACAACAAGCTGTAATATGAGGATGAGGGGGAATATACGGATGATTTTTCGTGAAAAGAATGAGAAAGAAAGTATATTAATTCGTCAACATGATCATGGTTTTTTAGCTGGTGAAATTGCAAGGCATATAATAGAAGATTTTTTTGAAGATAAAATATACTTAAAAGAGACAATTGATGCTATATATGAGCATGATAGAGGATGGATAGAGCTTGATAAAGTACCAATTTTGAATGATACTAAAAATATTCCATATACATTTATGGATTGTCCAAGTTCATTACGCTTTGTTTTTTATACGATTGGTTTGAATGCAATTGAAGAGTCAAATCCATACGGGGCGCTACTTTGTAGTAAGCACTTTTTATCATTTTCATTAAATGAGGAAGATGAAGAGATGATGTCTTTTTATAAAAATGAATTGGAACGACAAAAAAGAATTTTGAAAACGTTAACAAAAGAACAATATGCGATGTTTGATAAACATTATAGATTATTAAAGTTTTGTGATGAACTTTCTTTATATGTATGTATGAATAAACCTGGTGTAAAAAAGAAAGATGAAATTGATTTATTTAAAGAGGGTTTTGAAGGAACAGAAATATTTAATAGTAAGGAGGAGAAACCTATTCAAGCTGAATGGGTGGACGAGGAAACAATTCGGATTACACCGTTTCCATTTCAAACGGAATTTCATACGTATGTAAAATATAAAACTATAAATAAACATGTAGTTGAAGAAAAAGGGATTGCAAAAGCTGATAGAGAATCGGAAATGGAGAAACAAAACATTCGTTTCGTACAATAAGGAGGCGATTTAGATTGAAAGAGTACATGTTAAAACAGTTTGATTACCATGATTGGGCTAATACACGATTATTCAATCGATTAAAAGAGTTACCAAGCTATGAGACAATCTTTAGCGAAAAGATACAGAGTGTATTTCCATCAATTAAGGATACTGTTACGCATATTTATATTACAGATCAAGTGTGGTTACACATATTGCATGGTAAAAGTATGAATGAAGCAATACAAGACCGAGAAAATTTACGAAAACAAATCGAAACTAAATCATTACATGAATTAGAAAAAATGTTTGAAAACATGGCAAATCAATATAAAGAATTTTTAAGTACAATACAAGACGTAAATACTGTATTTGTTATTGAGAACCCATATGCAGGTGCATTAGACACTTCCATTTTAGAGTTAGTGCAACACGTCGTAAATCATGGTACATATCATAGAGGGAATATAACAGCAATGATCCGTCAACTTGGTTATTCATCTACAATGATGGATTTTGTACTTTATTTACATATGATTCAGGAGGGAAAGGAATTGAAATAGAGAAAAAAGGAATGGCTTATTATAAATGAGCCATTCCTTTTTTTAGTGATTAACTTGCCTGTTTTTTATGACTTTCTTTCAATTTCTCTGCTTGTAAAAAGCGATTCGTTTCAGCGACAACAATACCACTTAATCCGATTAGACCAATTAAGTTTGGAATCGCCATAAGTCCATTTGCAATATCGGCAAATGTCCATACGACACCTAGCTTTAAATTAGCACCTATTGCAATCATAATGATAAAGATTGCTTTATAATATCGTACAGCACCTTGTCCGAATAAATAAGCTACACACTTCTCTCCGTAATACGACCAACCTAAAATAGTAGAGTAGGCGAATAATATAATGGCGATACCGAGAATCATACTACCAGCAGTACCGAATACGGATTGGAATGCTAATGTTGTAGCTTCAACACCAGTTTTACCTGATTTCCATGCGCCTGTAGTAATTAATACTAGCCCCGTAATTGTACATACAATAAATGTATCTAGAAAAGTACCAGTCATAGAAACTAAAGCTTGTTTTGCAGGTGAATCTGTTTTGGCAGCAGCCGCAGCAATAGGAGCACTTCCTAAACCAGCCTCGTTAGCAAATACACCACGTGCCATTCCTATTTGAATTGCAGATGCAACTGTTGCTCCGATAAAACCACCAGCAGCTGCAGTACCTTGAAATGCACCAGAAAAAATAAGTGAAAATGCTTCTGGAATTTGATCAAAGTGATAGAAAATAATAATAAGGCCAGCGATTATATAAAAGAATGCTTTAATAGGAACGATATATCCAGTAACTCTACCAATCTTTTTTACACCGCCCAAAATAACGATAGCGATTAAGAATGACATGAGTATACCAGTTAATGCAGGAGGGAAAGAAAAATTGATTCGCATTGCCTCTGCAACTGAATTAGATTGAACCATATTACCGATACCGAAAGAAGCAGCTGTGCCGAATATAGCGAATAAAACAGCCAGCCATTTTTTCCCTAAACCACGTTCTAAATAATACATTGGTCCACCGGAGTATTCACCATTTTCATTACTAACACGGTATTTCACCGCAAGGATTGCTTCGGCATACTTTGTTGCCATTCCAAATAAAGCAGTAATCCACATCCAAAAGATTGCGCCGGGTCCACCGATTGTCACAGCAGTTGCGACACCTGCTATATTTCCCATACCAATCGTTGCAGCCATAGCTGTCATCAGTGCTTGGAAGTGACTAATATCTCCAGAAGATGATGTATCCTCTGATTTTTTAAAAGCTAGTTTGTGTGCGTATATTAGTTTACTAAATTGTAAACCTTTTAAGCGCACTGTGAGAATGATACCAGTTCCAACAAGTAGCAACAAAGTTGGTAACCCCCACACATACTGATTAATTTGTTCTAATACTTTACTTACTGTCTCCATCTGTATTCTCCTTTTTTAGAAAAAATAAAAACCACTTCAAGGAAATGAAATGGTCTCTGGAGAAACAAGGGATAGAAAAATAAACCGATACAAATCGGCATTTTCTTTCGCTTGTCTCTGTCCTTTTACCTGAGAGATTATCCGCTAGATTAGCGGATTTGCTCCTTCGGTGCTCGTTTTCCTCCGCGCTATATTAAGCGAGAGGGAGTCTCTCCAGAGATTCGTCCCCATGCAGTTCTACTTGTAAACAAGACCTGAGAGTTTCAAAGTTGGTTCAGCAACTTTTTGCCCCGTCGGTAGATCAATAGACCTTCTCCTGAATGGTTCATCCGAATTATAAAATTAAAAACTTAAACGCATTGATTGTGTATAGAATCAATAAAAATATTATAGATATAGAATTAGTGAAATGCAATCATTTTTTATTTTGAAATAGTAAATGAGTTAATAGTGAGATGTAATCTAGGATTACATTCCCTTTAAATTCCGAATTATTTGAAATAAAATCAGTTTGGTGGTTTGATAGATTTAGAGTAACTAAAAATGGTTATTTCTGTATGGAGTATAACAGCAGATATAATTTGTTTGCATAATTTTATTATGTAAACAAATTGTTACAAGAGGGAAATGGGTCTTATCATAAGGGGGATTAGAAATGCTATTAAAAACAATATTTTGCAAGGTGGAAGAAGAGAAAAGGGAATTGTTTTCTGATGCGCAAGAAAAATGGCGTGATTTACAGTATTTAGACGGATTCTATGGACAATTTGGTGGGTGGAATGAAGATGAAGCGTGTGTGTATACTTTATGGAAGGATAGAAATGCATATCAATCATTCATGAATGATGCTCATGATACAATTTTTTTAAATAGTAATCAAGAAGGCACATATATTTCCTGTAATATTGAAATGTTTCAAGCGTTGTATGATATAACAGAAACTCCTTTGAAAGACGTAATTGCACAAGGGTCATTTGTAAGAGTTGCAATTTGCGATGTGAAAGAAGAAAAAGAAAAGAATTTTTTACATACGCAAGAAACAATTTGGAATAAAGGAATGGAAAATGCAAAAGGGATATTAGGTGGAGTTGTAGGGAAGTCTTTAAAGAATGAAAATCGTTACATAGTATTAACTTATTGGCAAGATGAAATAGTACATGGACGTTATATGAAAGAAATTTTCCCAGAGTTATATCAGTTGGCAAATGTAAATGAGTATGTTGAAAATATAAATGGAAAGAAAGTTATTCGGAAGGAAGAATGGTCTGTTGCCGCTTCTAAATAAAGTTAGAACTTATTAAAGTAGCTAGTTTCGAAAAAAATGATACAGAACATTAGTTCTTGTATAATTACTTTGTACAAGAATAAGAGGGGAGATATTTAAATGAGTAGAGTTTTAAGATTTGAATTGCAAGTCCCAAACCCTCAAGAAGCTATTCAATTTTATACAAATAGTTTTGGATGGAAGTTTGAAAAAATGCCTGGGCCACATGAATATTGGTTCATAATTACAGGTGAGAGTGATAGACCCGGTATCGATGGTGGATTAATGAAATCCCCTGATGGTGCTACTAGGACGACTAATTCTATTGAAGTATCTTCAGTTGATGAGTACATAAATAAAGTTATTGAAAATGGTGGACAAGTAGTTGTACCTAAAACTGCTATTCCTAATATGGGCTACTTTGCTTATTGTATAGATAATCAAGGGCTTCTTTTTGGAGTATGTGAAGAAAATATTGAAGCGTAAAAAATTAGGGAGTTCGAGATTATTTTGTTTGTTGAACGATGTTTTCTATCAAAGATTATAATTATTGAACACTTTTGTATAAAAACTAGTATTATTTTAGCTGAAGAAGGATCCATTTTGAATATTTTCAAAAGGATTCTTTTTGCTTTTCACATATTGTGAGTTATTTAGGCATTATTAATCAAACTTATATCGGTATATTATCTATGAAAAAAGTAAATAAATGATGTTATATTCAAGGGTTAATCTATTGACTGCTAAACAGTTTGAGGTGAAAAGGAAAAGAGGACCACTTATTTTCTTGTAAACATGTAATTAAGTGAAGACGTCATATACCCTTTCATGTTAATATATTTAAGTTATAATAGGAGGCTTACCCTTTTGTATTGTACGGTAGAAGCAGTGTGAGCTTGAAATTTTTTATGAAAAGGATGTGCCTAACTTGCGTATCAATAAATTTATTAGTGAAGCTGGAAAAGCGTCTCGACGTGGAGCAGATAAGTTAATTAACGAGAGAAAAGTAATTATTAACGGTAAGGTTGCAAAAATTGGTGACCAAGTAAATCCAGGTGATGACGTACGAGTAAATGGAGAGCAACTTCGTATTGCTCGAGACCATGTGTATATCGCTTTAAATAAACCAGTAGGTATTACATGTACAAGTGAAAAAGCCGTAAAAGGTAACATTATCGATTTAGTGAATCATCCTTTACGAATTAATCACATCGGACGTCTCGACAAAGACTCAGACGGTTTAATTTTGTTAACGAATGATGGCGATATCGTTAATGAGATTTTACGTGCTGAAAACAAACATGAGAAAGAATATATCGTTTCAGTAGATAAGCCGATTACACCGGAGTTTTTAGAAAAAATGGCAGCAGGTGTTAAAATTTTAGATACAAAAACACTTCCTTGTGAAGTAACACAGTTATCAAAATATGAGTTTGAAATTATTTTAACACAGGGGCTAAATCGTCAAATTCGTCGTATGTGTGAAGCTCTAGGTTATCAAGTATATACGTTAAAACGTACGAGAATTATGAATATTGAATTGAATAATTTACCGGTTGGACAGTGGAGAGATTTATCGAAAAAAGAGAAAAAACGCCTATTTTCAGACTTAAATTACGAACCACAAGATTGGTAAAAAAGAGAAGGGGAAACCAAAAATGTTTTTGGTTTCTTTTTTTGAATAAAAAATATATTTTTAACACTTGTAAAAATAAAATGAATAGGATATATTAAATAACAATAAATGGATTTTTTATAAAAGCAAAGAAAAGGACACGAGTTATTTTAAACGGTTATACAGAGAAGGAAGAAAAGCTGAGAACTTCCTAACGCAGAAAAATAACTTACCACCTTAGAGCTGCACTGGGGAAATCAAGTATCTAGTGCCGTGTAAACGACGTTACCGTAAAAGAAGCCATTGCATGTTTGCGATGGGAATCTGGGTGGAACCACGGGTAAAAGCACACTCGTCCCTATTTTAGGGATGAGTGTGCTTTTTATTATGAAATGGAGAGATGAAAAATGAAAGAGCAGATGATTGAAATTAAATTTCCAGATGGTAGCGTTAAAGAATTTGTGAAAGGTATTACTTTGGAAGAAATTGCTGGTTTGATTAGTAGTAGTTTAAAAAAGAAAGCAGTCGCAGGAAAAGTTAATGAGCAGTCTTTTGATTTACGACGAAACATTGAAGAAAGTGCGAAAGTAGAAATCATTACTATGGATTCAGATGAAGGGGTAAAAATTGCAAGACACTCTGCGGCACATATATTAGCGCAAGCTGTGAAAAGAATTTATGGTGATGTGAAGCTTGGAGTAGGGCCAGTTATT
The DNA here is from genome assembly GCF_022662615.1 of Bacillus cereus group sp. BfR-BA-01523. Classification (NCBI taxonomy): domain Bacteria; kingdom Bacillati; phylum Bacillota; class Bacilli; order Caryophanales; family Bacillaceae; genus Bacillus; species Bacillus cereus group sp. BfR-BA-01523. Next base: position 72,934 of record NZ_JAKUDX010000004.1, on the reverse strand, counting down.
GAAAATGGATTTTATTATGATATGGATCTTGCAAGTAGTGTAAATGTTGAAGATTTACCGGAAATCGAAAAAGAAATGAAAAATATTATAAATGAAAATGTAAAGATAGAACGAGTTGAAATCTCTCGAGAAGAAGCAAAAAAACTATTTCAAGAAATGAATGATAGTTTGAAATTAGAGCTTTTAGAAGCAATTCCTAATGATGAGAGTGTAACACTTTATAAACAAGGTGAATTTGTAGATTTATGTAGAGGACCACATTTGCCATCTACTGGTTATTTGAAAGCATTTCAATTAACTCATGTTTCTGGTGCATATTGGCGAGGCGATAGTAACAATCAAGTGCTTCAGCGTATATATGGCGTTGCATTTGCTTCACAAAAAGAATTAGAAAATTATTTGCATTTTGTTGAAGAGGCTGCGAAGAGAAATCATCGGAAATTAGGTAGTGAACTTGAATTGTTTATGTTTTCGGAAGAGGCTCCGGGAATGCCCTTTTACTTGCCAAAAGGACAGATTATTCGCAATGAATTAGAAGCATTTTTAAGAGAAATTCAAAATGAGTACAATTATCAAGAAGTGCGTACTCCATTTATGATGAATCAAGAATTATGGGAGAAATCAGGACACTGGGGACATTACAAAGACAATATGTATTTCTCAGAAGTAGATCATAAAAGTTTTGCGTTAAAACCGATGAATTGCCCAGGCCATATGCTTATGTTTAAAAATAAATTACATTCTTATCGTGAGTTACCGATTCGTATGTGTGAGTTCGGTCAAGTGCATCGACATGAATTTAGTGGCGCTTTAAACGGATTATTAAGAGTTCGTACTTTCTGCCAAGATGATGCTCATTTATTTGTAACTCCAGAACAAATTGAAGATGAAATTAAATCAGTAATGGCGCAAATTGATTACGTATATAAAACTTTTGGATTCCAGTATGAAGTAGAGCTTTCTACTCGTCCAGAAGATTCAATGGGTGATGATAAATTGTGGGAGCAAGCAGAAGCGGCATTAGAAAATGTATTACATTCATTGAATTATAAATATAGACTAAATGAAGGTGACGGCGCATTTTATGGACCGAAAATTGATTTCCATATTAAAGATGCTTTAAATAGAAGTCATCAGTGCGGAACAATCCAGCTCGATTTCCAAATGCCAGAGAAATTCGATTTAAATTATATAGATGAGAAGAATGAAAAGAGAAGACCAGTTGTCATTCACAGGGCAGTTTTAGGCTCGTTAGACCGATTCTTAGCGATATTAATTGAGCACTTTGGATGCGCGTTCCCGGCATGGGTAGCACCAGTTCAAGTGAAAGTAATTCCAGTTTCAAATGCAGTGCATGAAAAATATGCAAATAGGATTGCAGACAAATTGGCACAAGCTGGAATTCGGGTTGAACGAGATATGCGAGATGAAAAGTTAGGATATAAAATAAGAGAAGCGCAAATGCAAAAAGTACCGTATGTTCTTGTTGTTGGTGATAAGGAAATGGAAAGCGAATCTATAAATGTACGAAAATATGGGGAAGAGAAGTCGGAAGTTGTTTCGCTGGATATATTTGTGGCAAGTATTGAAGAGGAAATAAAGGATAGAAAATAATAATTGACTAGAAAATACACCATTTTAATGAAGTGAACCCGAATAGTGGTACATGAAAAAAACACCTCCTGAATTCGCATACTAAGTATGTCAATTCAACGGCGGTGTTTTTCATTTGAAGGGAAGAGTACATTACCAGGAAGAAGCAAAGTGGAAAGTGATTGATTTGATATTGAAAGGTCCCCAACATTTTAGACATATCTAAAATGTTGGGGACCGATTTGTTTTCTTGTTAATCACTTATTAAAAGTAAAGCTGTTAACTTGCCTTACAAATTTTCTTCAAAAAGTTTCGGTAAAAATTTGCTGAACTGACTCATTTCTTCTACATTGTGTTTATATAAACCACTTAGGTTAATAAATGGTGATAATCCTTTCGGGAAAATGAATGTAGAAGTTATTACTGTACTGTTCTCAGATTTTTGGATTTGTTGTTATTTGTTGTTTATTCGTCTTGTGTTTATTGTTTATTTGTTGTTTTTATCTATGGAGAAATATGTAATGATGCATATCTAAATAAAGGGGATCGATATGCAGAGTGTGATTAAATTATATTAACTATTTTATATATATTAAAAATGACTCCTTTTAACTAAGTATATCAAGTTGTAACTGCTATAATTACTTAAATGAAATTAAAAAATCATTTTATAAGTATAACATTTCGTTTGTATTAATACTTAATAGTTAAATTATCGAATATAATCGACAAAATTCTACTAGTTACGTATTAAAAATTTAATGTTTTAATAAAGGTGTAAATGGTATGACCACTCAAGGGGAGAGAAGATTGCACTAATAAATGTGCAGTAAAGTTGCAAGTAACATTATGTTAAAGTTAATTTTCTTAATGTTGCGCCACTTCTGAAAAGATCTATAATCTCGAAAGTATAACATTTGAAAAAAAGTGTTTTAAGTTTCTACATAGCAAAAATGATTTTATTCCGTAATAAAAGTATAAGCAATGTACAGTATAAATTCATCTTTTGTAATCTTGTAGGACCCTGTCGACAAAACTAGGAGAGATATTATGAAATTATTATCAAAAAGGTCATGGCAGGGTTAGCAGTAGAAGCAATGAGTCTATCTATCTGGACTCCTGTAAATCCAGCAGCAACTCAAGAGAAAAATAAATATTTTACTTTTCATTGGGCAGTTAATTCAAATATAGGTGATGAAATTTTATTGTTAAATCCGAAAAACTTAATATTAAAATTACCAGAAAGCAACATCCTTACTTTCTATGAGAAGTAAATAATAACGAGGTTTAACACTCTATCCGAAAGATTTCTCCTTCCTAGAGCATGTGACAAAAAGAGCCTAGCGTTAGGTCGTTCAAGATGTATGTATAAGATTGTAAATAGACAATAGTAAAGGGGCGTACGGAATGAAAAATAAAATAATTTCAGGATTTTTTATAACATCAATTGTAACTGGGGCGACTATTCCTATCAATACTCTCGCAATACCAATCGTTCATGCAGAAACTCAACAGGAAAGCATGGATATTTCCTCATCATTACGAAAATTAGGTGCACAATCTAAATTAATCCAAACATATATTGATCAAGGTTTAATGAGCCCTAATGTACAGCTGGCAGAAGTCCCAGCTTTAAATACAAATCAATCCCTAATCAAGCAAGATATGAGGAATGGTCATCAGAACTTTATCCACATTTAATTCTAGTAAATTCAAAAAGTAAAGGGTTTGTAACTAAATTTAATAACTATTACCCAGTATTAAAAGAGTTTGTAGACAATAAAGAAGATAAAGAAGGGTTTTTGGATAGACTTGAGGTTCTTCAAGATATGACTATGACGAACCAAGAAAACGTACAAAGACAGATTAATGAATTAACAGATCTTAAATTATAGCTGGATAAAAAACTTCAAGATCTCGATATGGATGTTACAAAAGCACAGGGTGTACTAAGTTCAGATGGAACAGGGAAAATAGATCAGCTAAAAAATGAATTACAAAATACCCAAAAATCAATGTTACTTATTATGCAAAATGATTTACATACATTTGCATATCAAGTAGATGTAGAACTTGACCTACTAAAGCACTATAAGGAAGATTTGGGTCTAATAAAAAATAGCATTACAAAATTATCTACTAATGTTGATACAACTAACCAGCAGTCTCAAAAAGATACATTAAGACAATTAAAAAATGTAATAAGTTACCTTGAAGAACAGGTCTATAAATTCTAATATTATGTTTTTGGAAATCTAAAAAAATTATAAGAATCTAGCGAAAGAATGAGAAGGAGAATAGTTATGAAAAAATTTCCATTTAAAGTGTTGACTTTAGCTACTCTGGCAACGGTTATAACTGCTACTACCGGTAACACTATTCATGCATTTGCACAAGAAAAGACCGCTCAAGAACAAAAAGTAGAGAATTATACATTAGGGCCTGAAGGACTGAAGAAAGCATTGGCTGAAACAGGATCTCATATTCTTGTAATGGATTTATACGCAAAAACAATGATTAAACAACCGAATGTAAATCTATCCAATATTGATTTAGGTTCAGAAGGAGGAGAATTAATCAAAAATATTCACCTTAATCAGGAACTGTCGCGAATCAATGCTAATTATTGGCTAGATACAGCGAAACCAAAGATTCAAAAAACAGCACGTAATATTGTAAATTACGATGAACAATTTCAAAATTATTACGACACATTAGTAGATACTGTACAAAAGAAAGATAAGGCAAGCTTAAAAGAGGGTATAAATGATTTAATCACTACAATTAATACAAATTCAAAAGAGGTTACAGAAGTAATTAAGATGTTACAGGACTTCAAAGCAAAACTATATACAAATTCTACAGATTTTAAAAATAATGTAGGCGGCCCAGATGGAAAAGGTGGATTAACGGCACTATTAGCGGGTCAACAAGCGCTAATTCCACAACTTCAAGCTGAAATTGAGAAGCTACATTCTACTCAGAAAGAACATTTTGACAATGTATTAGCATGGTCAATTGGCGGTGGATTAGGAGCAGTCATTTTAGTTATTGGCGCTATTGCAGGAGCGGTAGTGATTGTTGTGACTGGCGGTACAGCAACACCGGCTGTTGTTGGTGGCCTTACGGCTCTTGGTGCAGCTGGAATTGGTTTAGGAACAGCAGCTGGTGTCACGGCATCTAAGCATATGGACTCCTATAACGAAATTTCTAACAAAATCGGACAATTAAGTACAAAAGCTGATCTCGCTAGCCAAGCTGTTATTTCGTTTACTAACGCGAAAGACACTTTGGCATTTCTGTATCAGACAGTGGATCAAGCGATACTGTCTCTAACGAATATTCAACAACAATGGAATAAAATGGGGGCTAATTATACGGATTTGTATGATAATATCGACCAAATGCAAGAGCATAAACTCTCGTTAATACCTGATGATTTAAAGGCTGCTAAACAAAGTTGGAATGATATTCATAAAGATGCAGAATTCATTTCGAAAGATATTGCTTTTAAACAAGAATAGAATTTAAAAATCATAACCTATATTGGAGGAATATAAAATGATGAAAAAAATCCCGTACAAACTAATCGTTGCATCGGCTCTTTTAACTATGACAACAACTTCTGTAGTCTCACCAGTAGCAGCTTTTGCAAGTGAAATTGAACAAACTAACAATGGAGATACGGCTCTTTCAGCAAATGAAGAGAGGATGAAAGAAACCTTGCAAAAGGCCGGGTTATTTGCAAAATCTATGAATGCCTATTCTTATATGTTAATTAAAAATCCAGATGTGAACTTTGAAGGAATTACTATTAATGGATATGTGGATTTACCTGGTAGAATTGTACAAGATCAAAAGAATGCAAGGGCACATGCTGTTACATGGGATAAGAAGGTGAAAAAACAGCTTTTAGATACATTGACGGGTATTATTGAATACGATACAACATTTGACAATTACTATGACACAATGGTAGATGCGATTAATACAGGAGATGGAGATACTTTAAAAGAAGGGATTACAGATTTACGAGGTGAAATTCAACAAAATCAAAAGTGTGCACAACAATTAATAGAAGAATTAACTAAATTAAGAGACTCTATTGGACAAGATGTTAGAGCATTTGGAAGCAATAAAGATCTCTTGCAGTCGATTTTAAAAAACCAAGGTGTAGATGTTGAGGTTGATCAAAAGCGTCTAGATGAAGTTTTAGGATCAGTAAACTATTATAAACAATTAGAATCTGATGGGTTTAATGTAATGAAGGGTGCCATTTTGGGTCTACCAATAATCGGCGGTATCATAGTGGGTGTTGCAAGAGATAATTTAGGTAAGTTAGAGCCTTTATTAGCACAATTACGTCAGACCGTAGATTATAAAGTAACATTAAATCGTGTAGTTGGAGTGGCTTACAATAATATTAGTGAAATGCATAAGGCGCTTGATGATGCTATTAATTCCCTTACTTATATGTCCACGCAATGGCATGATTTAGATTCTCAATATTCGGGAGTACTTGGACATATTGAAACTGCATCACAAAAAGCTGATCAAAATAAATTTAAATTCTTAAAACCTAACTTGAATGCAGCGAAAGACAGTTGGAAAACATTACACACAGATGCGGTCACTTTAAAAGAAGGAATCAAAGAATTAAAAGTGGAGCCTGTTACTCCGCAAAAATAAGAAAATATTAGTTTTGTTGCAAACTCACCTAAAACATAGAGAATCTATGATTACGTTGTTAAATAGTAATGCAACAATTAATAATTCCTTATACATCAAAAAGGCGGAGTCTCATTAAAGACTTCGCCTTTCGTCTTTATAAAATTTGTACCCAGATACCAAGATAACCGTGCTGTATTACAGATTTTTAAAAAATTTGAAAGACGTTGCTTTTAAAGAAGAATAGAATTAAAAATCAAAACCTATATAGGAGAAGTATAAAATGATGAAAAAAATCCCTTATAAAATACTCGCTGTATCGACATTTTTAACTATGACAACAACTTATGCAGTTACACCAGTAGCAGCTTTTGCAAATGAAATTGAACAAACTAACAATGGAGATATGTCTCTTTCAGCAAATGAAGAACAGATGAAAAAAACTGTGCAAGATGCTGGGTTATTTGTAAAATCTATGAATGAATATTCTTATTTTTTAATTAATAATCCGGATGTGAGTTTTGAAGGAATTACTATTAATGGGTATGCAGATTTACCTAGTAAAATTGTACAAGATCAAAAGAATGCAAGAGCACATGCAGTTTCATGGAATACGAAAGTAAAAAAACAGCTTTTAGATACATTGACAGGTATTATTGAATACGATACAAAATTTGAAAATGATTATGAAACATTAGTAGAGGCGATCAGTACTGGGAATGGAGATACTTTAAAAAAAGGGATTACAGATTTACAGGGGGAAATTCAACAAAATCAAAAGTCTGCAAAAGTATTAATAGAAGAATTAACTAAATTTAAAAATGCTATTGGAGAAGATGTTAGAGTATTTGGGAGCCATAAAGAGACCTTGCAGTCTATTTTAAAAAACCAAGGAGCTGCGGTTGAGGATGATCAAAAGCGTCTGGAGGACCTTTTAGGCCAAGTAAACTATCAGAAAGACATAGAATCTAAGGGATTAGACATGGTAAAAATCCCCTTTCTTCCCACATTGATTGCTGGTGGGATAATGATAGGTGATGCAAGAGGTAAGTTAGGCTGGCTAGAGCCGGAATTAGCAAAATTACGTCAGAATGTAGATTATAAGATAACATTAAATCGTGTAGTAGGAGTTGCGTTTCATAATATTAGTGATATGCATAGTGCGATTGATAATGCTATTACTTCTCTTACTTATATGTCCACGCAATGGGATGATTTAGACTCTCAATATTCGGGCGTACTGGGACATATTGATAAAGCGGATCAAAAAGCGGATCAAAATAGATATAAATTCTTAACCCCTAACTTGAATGCAGCGAAAGACAGTTGGAAAACATTACGAACAGATGTTGTCACATTACAAGAAGGGATAAAAATTGCAGAGAAAAAAGAACAGGATTTTATGAATCAGCTTCGTTCATCCAGTGTTTTCTACTTTTGTAAAAAAATTCATAACGTATATACATTTGAAATAAAGACTGGATCAAATGCACCAAATGCGTCTTATAAAGTTATGAATTTAACTAAAAAAACGGTTCATAATATGTGGGGTGGAGGGCCAAATACAAATATGTGGGCTGATTGGCTGTCATTCAATCCAAATGATGAATTTGCGGTGGTAGCAGTAGTGGATGGGAAAGAATATGTTGTATATAAAGATAAAGTAGAAAATATAATGAACTGAACCCGAAAAGTTAGACAGAAAAATTACGCAGCAATTGGAGATGCGACACTAAATTGGACACTAAGTTAAGTGAAAAAGATGATTCAGAGCATTCTGTTGCAAAATTCGTTTTCTTTTAGCATGTCTTTTTGAAAATAAAGAATAAACGCCCTAAGGTGTCTTCCTCCGACTTGATAACCATGTTTTATATATTGGATTTCATTAAAATATTATTTTTCAAAATCTAAACTAATTGATTGGACTTCATATTAATGTAAAAGCTTGTTTATACGCTTGAGTCTTAAGAAGAAACCAAACTTTCGTTTAATACATGTAAACAATGTGAGAACCATTGATAATCCAATAGTTCTCACATTGAAATTAAGATAAGTCCGAATTTTATAGGCAAAGACAATTTCTAAAAATGAAATCTCATCTTTGCTAATAGGGTGTTTCTTTTGGTTAGCTTGATGAGCATCGGTCTGCATCCCTTTTAACACAAAACAATGATTTTATATGGTGTAGTTTGAGCTGGTATACTCATTGTTGTAAAACCGTAAATAGCTATTAAATTTCGATTCACAAGATTCCCTGTAAACAATTGACCGTTTGTTAATAAAATTTGAGTAGAAGGAGAAATATTTAATTTTAATTTTCCATCACCACTCTCCAACTGTTCATTAAAATAGTCTACTTTTACATTTTGATGCGGTGTATATTTAGCCATAACAATTGCTTGAAATTGTGGTGGGAAAATGAGAGGAACAGGAGCGTTAGCATCATAAAACCCACTTATTTTATCTCCTATTACTACTGTTGCATAGTCAATAAAATAAGTATTTGGTTTCACTACAAAATTTATTAGAGTTCCATAACCATTATTTATGGATATTAACTTATTACATCCCATTTCTTCATTTGATCCTGTTACAAAATCGTTAATCATAGTTATTGTACCCTCAAATGATTGAAAGTTTTTCATTCTAATACCTCTTTTGTTTATATAATTAAGCCTTTATCGCTACTCTACAATTTTTAAAAGCATGTAAATGAAATAATCCTTCTCGTATCAATTCCAAAAATAACCCAAAACCTACCGTTCCATCTAAAACCAGCAACAGACCTTGGTCCTACAAAAATTGGAAAACACCAAAATTGTTCACCATTACTAAGCCATATATAGGTATTTCGAAATAAACAGAATGAAATTGCTCCTGGATCAACAGCAAATGGTGAAGCAGTTGATTGTTGAGGAATAAATGATGGGGGAGGAGATGTTGGAGCTTGTGAACTTTGTTCACCTGGAAAACCTGGTCCACCCGGAAAACCTGGTCCACCTGGAAAACCTGATGTTCCTGGTAAACCAGGAATTTGAAGACCAGGGAATTGACGATCGAAGTATTGATTATAATTTATATAAGGATAATATAATGACTCATTATACATTTAAAAGCCACCTCTTTATTTTATAACTTCCTAAAGTATTAATATGTAATATTGCCTGTACATGAAGCTTATCCGCTTCATGTATAGACAATATTTGGTTCTGGTGCAAAAACTTCAAGGCAATTGCAAGTAATCTCTAAGTCTTGGACATACTGATACTACTACTCTAAAAAGGTGTGTGATTGGTATGGAAAAGAAAAATTTGTTCAAATGGAAGCACTATCAACCTGATATTATTTTGTTAACTGTACGTTGGTACCTGTGGTACAATTTAAGCCTTCGTGATTTGGTAGAAATGATGGAGGAACGGGGTTTATCCATTTCTCATACAACGATTATGCGTTGGGTTCATCAGTATGGTCCTGAATTGGACAAACGGAACCGAAGTTACCTCAAACAAACAAATGACTCTTGGAGAGTCGATGAAACATATATTAAAGTAAAAGGTCAATGGATGTACCTGTATCGTGCTGTTGATTCGAAAGGAAAAACAATCGATTTTTTCCTAAGCAAAACAAGAAATCATAAGGCTGCAAAGCGCTTTTTCAAGAAAGCTTTGCGGTCTTTTCATGTTTCAAAGCCACGTGTTATAACAGTCGATAAGAACCCGGCTTATCCTATAGCAATTGAACAGTTGAAAAAAGAAAAAAGCATACCTGATGGTATGCAACTTAGACAACAAAAGTACTTAAATAACATAGTAGAACAAGATCATCGCTTTATAAAGAAGCGAATCCGTTCTATGCTAGGATTCAAATGTTTTGACACAGCTACATCCATTCTTTCTGGAGTAGAAGCCATGCATATGATTAAAAAAGAACAGCTTGATTTACGGGACCAGTCTGTCCAAAATCAGAAAGAATTCATCCATCAATTGTTTGGACTTGCAGCATAAGATACGATTCCGTTAGGAATATATGCGCTTTATTCTCTTTTATTTTATTTTTGCACCAGAACCCTTTAATGGTGAGATATCGGAGATCAAGAAGCCGAGAAGATTATACGAGCAACTAAAATTACTATAAAAATTTCATTTTGTATGTATTTGAAAAACCAAAAGAGCACTTCATAAAAGTGCTCTCGTGACGAGTTTCATTTTCTAAAAGAAAGGAATACACCGTATCATACGAAGCTTTTCTGAAATGCGCTTGTGTTAATTAATTACTATTTGTAAAAAGAGCAGCTAGCAAAAGCTAACTGCTCGGTTCTCCAAGGGGGAACAAGGAGAAAATCTAATGTCATATACAATATTGACGGAATATTAAGTTTTATTCAGAGAGGAAGAGGGAAATGAACAATTCTAGACTGTCCCAACTTGGTTTTGGTCTGCAATATCAGAATCGTATGTGTTTGTTGCACTAACACCGCTAAAGGTATTGGCAACAAAAGCAACATTTGATGAACCTGAACCATTATAAGCTTTTGTATTTTCCTTTGGAGAAACGTTATAAAAATCACCTAAGTTGAAAGAACCGTTACTATTTTGTACAACCATATTTCCAACAATAGATGGCATTGTTTTCACCTACTTTCTTAGAAAGTATTTAAATTAACATATGGTTTATGAGTCTAGATGTGCATCTGGATCTGAAAATTTAAAAATGAAGGTTGTTAGAAAACCTAATAAAATAATCCTTTTAATAGAAAGCGAGGTTAAAAGAATGGAAGGTAACGTAAAGCTATTAGGAACAGATGGAATGTATGGGATGGAGTTCACAGGAAGTAAGGTTAATGTTTATAACGATGAAGGATACGTAATGGAAAGTATGACAACAAGGGAGCATGTTCAGGAAGTTATTGATTTTCTTGAAGAGTGCAAAGGACAAATGGAATAGAAAGAGAGGTTACTAGTTGATTAGAAAGAGAAAGGCGACAGCCAAGAAAAAGAATGCACCACGGATCAAACAGAGGAAAGTAACTTATGACGGAATTAACTTTGATTCACAGTCAGAAATGAATTATTACAAGTATTTACAAAGCAGGGATGATGTCGGTCGCATAGGGTGTCATCCCTCTTTCACTCTTATACCATCTTTTGAGATTAAGAGCAGCATAACAAAGTCAGGTAAGTCGAAGAAGTCTGCTATGAGGTTTACACCTGATTTTAAAGTAACGTACATAGAAGCTAGAAAGATGGTTATTTCTCAAGAAGAGTTTCAAGTAGATGTTTGGCATATTGAAGAAGTTTAACAAAACAAACGAACACAACGAACGAAAATAGATATAGTTAACACCAAAACGACGTCACTTTATAAATCTAATAAAATCAGTGTTTTGAATGTATACTTTTGTTGGTGTTTTCTTCGAAAATATGAAAAGTAACATTAATTCAGTGAAATCAATGTTTTGAATGTAAACTAATATTTAAAAGTTTACATTGGAACGGTTTAAGAAAAATAACATTCACTTCTTATGAAAAGTAGTCATAGGAATACATCCTTCATTGTGGGCGGGTGCACATATGTATAAAAAAATACCCTTGTCCAATCCATTATCATTCTTTAGTCATTTAATATTACAAAGGGGGTGAGAACATGGAAAACAATGAAAAAATCACGTTTCGATTTGTAAAAAAAGATGGGCAAGAAATTAATTTGGGAAATCTTGATGATAAACGAAAAATTGTCATTGTCATTAATAATCAGATTACATTTGCACCGAATACAACACAAATTGCCAGTGGAGCCGGACAAAATAGTGCGGCAGGAAGTAATGCAGCAATCGATTCATCGAATACCCGACAGCAAGAAACGGTGGGCGCTGGAGGCGAAGCGATAAATAAAGGAATTAGTGGGGATCAGATTGAGCCGCATAAAATGAAAAAAGAAACTTCGGATGAAGAGGCAGAATTTGTACTCATCATCAATAATCAAATTAATAGAACCCGTGAGAAACAGGCTAGTGCTACTCAAGTGGCAAGTGGTGGTGGAGATGACAGTGCAGCGGGAACCAACGCTGCCATCGAAAGTTCTAACACCAAACAGCAACATGCAGTGGGAGGCGGAACGGATAGTTCGGCAGTAAACACAGGTGAAGAAGGCGACCAGATAGAAAAATGCGATTAAAGAAGGAAAAATAATGTGAATTTTAAAGATTCTCTCAGCTTATCTGAGGGATTTTTTTTACTTTAATTATATTGGTAATTTGATAATAAACTTAAACCGTATGTATTCAAAGTGAACAAATAATGGATACAGGATTTGGTGCTAGCCTATAAAGAAAAGACACCCTAAGGTGCCTTCCTCCGACTTGAACCACGTTCATTGGAGGTGTTTTTCATTTGAAGGGAAGAGTACATTACCCAGAAGAAGTAAAGTGGAAAGTGATTGAGTTGAAAAAGGAGGGTTATTCAAATCGCACCATTATGGAAATACTCGGAATTAAAAATGTTTCCCAAATTAAGACATGGATGAAATGGTATCGTACAGATCAAACTTATCGTTTTCAACAACCTGCAGGAAAACAATATCCTTTTGGAAATGGGCCAAAAAAGCTAAGCGAATTGAGCAGATGGTTTAGGTGTTTTGATATGTGTCCCGTTTTCGGGGTTCACTTCAAAGTGGTGTGTTTTCTTTTTTACCTTACAAAATTGTAAGGTAAATGTAAGGGAAATCGAATGAACGGATTTTAGAAAAATGAGAATATTAAGAAGTGATATGATTCATATTTCTTTTGAGATTGAAAAGTTAAAAAACTCTTAAGGATTTATATGACAAAAAGATAAGAAATATATGAGAAATTAATACTATACAAAAGGGATGGAGTGAAAGAGATGTCAACAAATGTAGTTACTGTAGAAAGTGTAGAAAAAACGTATGGGAAAAGAAATGAGAATCAGTCAAAAGCATTAAGGGGTGTTTCATTAAGTATTAAAGAAGGAGAGTTTGTAGGGATTATGGGTCCTTCTGGATCTGGTAAAACGACATTACTAAATGTGATTAGTACACTTGATCAAGCGACAGGTGGTAGTGTAACAATAGCTGGCACAAATATTACTTCTATGAAGGGGAATGCGTTATCAGATTTTCGTTCTCAAAAATTAGGATTTATTTTTCAAGACTTTAATCTACTAGAAAATTTATCAATTTATGAAAATATCGCTTTACCACTTTCCCTGCAAGGCGTACCGTCAAGTGAGATTACTGGAAAAGTAAATGAAGTAGCAAAGAAATTAGGGATTACTGAAATTTTAACTAAATATCCGACTGCTGTTTCTGGTGGACAAAAACAAAGAACAGCGGCAGCACGAGCTTTAGTACATAATCCGGCAATCGTATTAGCAGATGAACCGACAGGAGCACTTGATAGTAAAAATGCAAAAAGTTTATTAGAAGCGATGCAAGATTTACATGAAAATCACAATGTAAGTATTTTGATGGTAACACACGATGCATTTAGTGCGAGCTATTGTGAACGTATTTTATTTATACAGGATGGACTTCTTTATAAAGAGTTAAAACGTCAAGGAACACGAGAAAATTTCTATCAAGATATTTTAGGTGTGCTTGCCCAAATGGGCTCAGCAACTGAGTCGAAGTAAGGGGGGGCGAGACTATGTTATTCAAATTATCACGTCATAGTATGAAAAAAATGTTAAAGGATTATATGGTTTTACTTATTGGTCTAGTCATTAGTATTAGTATTTTTTACATGTTCCAAACGATGGCGATGAATAGTGAATTTACAAAAGATAATAGTCTCATTGGTAGTATTAGGCTCGTCTTTTGGGTTGGTGCAATATTGCTTTCTTTTATTACAGTTTTTTACATCATATATGCCAATTCTTTTTTACTTACATTAAGAAGAAAAGAACTCGGTATGTACATGATGCTTGGAGCGAAAAAGAAAAAAGTAGCGCAATTATTATTTATTGAGACTTTTGGTATGGGGATTGTCAGTATTATTATCGGTATTTTAGTAGGAATAGTACTTGCTAGTGTAGCAGGGAATTTTTTAATGAATGGAATGGAGATTTCAGCAAAAGGTAATTACGCATCTGTGTACACACCAGCTATATTAGTTACATCTATTTTCTTCTTAATATTATTTTTCATTACTGGTTTAATGAATAGTTTCCGATTATTACGTAAAACAGAATTAGAGTTAATACGTGAAGATGAAACGCAAGATGAGGTGAAGAAAAGTAAGACTCGCACTGTTATTATGACAGTACTAGGTGTATTGCTAGTAAGTACAGGATATTATTTTATGGTGAATATAAAAATGTTTGCTGAACTAGGATTTATAATAGCGACAATTGTTACGACAGTAGGAACGTATTTCATTTTTAGCTCGTTGCTCCCACTTTTTGTAATGAAAATTAAGGGGAATAAAAAACGAAATGAAACGGGATTAAATAGTTTTACTTATGCACAGTTACGTTTTCGAGTAACTAGTTTATCGAGGGTACTAGGCACTGTAGCGATGTTAATTGCATTAGGTGCAGGTGCAATGACAGCAGGTATGGCGTTTCAAAAGAATGTAGGCATTATGACAGACTTCTCACGTGTATATGATGTCGTAATTCATGATCCAAATGAACAAGATAAAGCGGCATTAAAAGAAATGGAAATTGTTGAAGAAAGCAAGTATAAGTATAAAGTAGATGGAGAAGCGGTTTATTATTTACGTAACGACTTAACTGAAAAACCACCACTTATTTCAGATCATTTTGATACAAAGACTTTAAAAGAACCTGCTCGTAAACGTGTGGCTACACCTTTAACTGAACCTGTCTATTCTGCTTTGGAAGCTCCTGAAGTAGCGAATAAGCTTCCTCGCATGTCAAAAGATTGGGAAGATGCGATTGTAAGAGAGATACAAATTACACATAATCAGTTTAACGGAAAACCGGTAAGAATTGCAGATGAAGAGCATTACAAAGGAATTCAAGGAACAGAGCATACTGTAACATTAGCAAAAGTAGATGATATGAAAAAATATAAACCGTTATTGACAGAAATTGATAAGAGGCAAAAAGAACAAATTGAAAAAACAACAGGTACAAAAGTAGAATTATATACGAAAATGACAATTTATCAGTTCGTGAACAGTTTCATGAGCGGAACAATGTTTATGGGATTTTTCCTTGGAATTGCATTTTTAGCAATGATGGCGAGTTCTCTTATGTTCAAAATATTAACAGGAGCTTCTCGTGATGTACGCCGTTATGAAATGTTACGAAAAATTGGTGTGAGACGTAGTATGTTAACAAAAAGTATATATAAAGAGATTTCATATTTATTTATCTTCCCAGCAATTATTGGAATCTCCCACGTTTTAGTAGGGCTTAACTTATTCAGTTTCATATTAGTTGACCCATTTGTAAAAGTGTGGATGCCAATAGGAATCTTCATAGTAATTTATTTCATTTATTATTGGATTACTGTCCAACTTTATAAAGGTATGGTAATGCCGAAAGAGGAAGTTGTGAAATAAAACAGTTTAATGGAAAAGTCCTTGTATGAAAACAAGGGCTTTTTTAATAGTATGTTCTTTATAAAGAAGGGAAAGATTGGATAATGGTCGAAAAATATAATATGACTTCCGAGAAATGACGGAAATCGATATGTTTTGTCGAGAGAAAGGGTATCTCCTTACAAGGTATAGGTACTATACATGAATTTCATTTCTGAATATTCATTTAAATAGAAGGGGTAATAGTTATGTTCATTCGAATTGGTAAGTGGTGTGGGGTTACATGTTTACAATTATTTGCGGCGCTTATTTGTATTCTATTTTTAGGGGCACTACCGCGTTTATTTAAGGGATTACAAATTGATTTAATCGGTTTTTGGAACACAGTTGTGTTTCTTGGAGAGAAGTTACTTCAACCAGGTGAAATTACGTATGGATTTCGGAATTCAAGAAAGTTATTTCCACAAATATGGATTCATTATGTAGAGACAATGTTTGTATTTATTTCGGCATTTATACTATCTTTACTCATTGCGTATCTTATCGTTGTGTGGGTATTACAGCGCTCTCAATCAAAGCAACGTATGTGGAATGGGATTTTCGTCGCACTTGAAAGTATTCCGGACATTTTATTAATTTTATTATCTCAACTTCTAGTAGTAATAATCTTTCAAAAGACAGGTTTTATGCCAGTGAAATTTGCAGGACTTGGAGAGGAAAGGGCTCGCCTGTTACCAATAATATGTCTTACTTTACCTACAACATTATTATTTATTAAGTTACTACTATTACGTTTCAGAGAAGAATTAGAGAAAGATTATAGTATATTTGCTAAGAGTAAAGGGCTAAGTTTAAGACATATTTTGACGCACCATATTTCAAGAAATGTCCTGTTAACAACAGTCTATTATGCAAAAACGAATATTTTATTTATGTTATCAAACTTATATATTATTGAATGGCTGTTTAATACGTACGGTATGTTCGTTTTCGTGAAAGAAAATTCAAAATTAGAAATATTTACAGTGAGTTTAGTTTTATTATATGTACCGCTTTTTATACTATTTCGTTTATTACATACGCTTTTACAAAATGTTATAAAGGAGCGTGTGTAACATGTGGCAAGTTGTAAAAAGAGATGTGAGATTTTGGCTAGGTGTTACTTTTTTGAGTGTACTAATGATTGTTAGTATTGGAAATACGCTGTTTTTCGATGGGAATATTCGTGAACTAACGATGATGTATAACGAAAAAGGAGAATTAGAGGCTGCTCCGTTTTCACCGTCGAGTAAATTTTGGTTCGGAACTGATGAGAAAGGCCGTGACCTGTTCCAGTTAATAATAGAAGGAGCGAAATGGACAGTTGGTGCAAGTATCGTTATCGCAGTTTTACGTGTAGTAATTGGAGGAGCTATTGGTTTATTACTTGGTATGTACAGTAAACGCTCATTTCCAGTTATCTCATCTTTTTTTGATCCGTTTAGTATTGTACCAATGATTATGATTTCCTATTTTATGTTAAATGCAGTTTTAATGTTCGAAAGTGGAGAGGCTGCTGCTCCGTTTCATTTACGGGTTGCGTTTCAAATTATAGTTCTTGCGTGCCTTGCTGTACCGACTGTTATGTTGTACGTGGCGCAAGAAGTAAAACGTATTAAGAATGAAGAATTTATGTTGGCGGCCACTGTGCTAGGCGGAAGTAAGTGGCAGAGGTTGAGACGCCATGTATGGCCGCATATGTTACCATCATTTCTTTTATTAGTAGCCCAGCAATTTGTAAGTACTTTATTACTCCTCTTGCATCTTGGTTTGTTGCGATTATTTTTTGGCGGAACAATAATTTTTGGCGGTATAGATGCAGATAGTGTAACAAAAGAATGGACAGGGTTAATTGGTCAAAACTTCCGTCACTTAACTACTCATACATGGATTGTACTTATACCAATCGCTTTCTATAGTATGACAATTTTGTCAGGAAATCTTATTAGTAATAGTATGCAAGATGCGATTAAACTAGGAAATGTTAGAAGAGCGAAACAAAAGAATGAAGAGGTGAAAGTAGAGAAACAAATACAGCCTACCATGAATGATTTTTCATTTCATAGAGAGGTACAAAAATAAAGAAAGAAAGATAGCTGAAGACAAATTGTTTTCAGCTATCTTTTTTGTTTAAAGTGGTGGTAAATCAATCTTACCTTCTTCAAATAATTCTTTTATCATATGTTTCGTATAACCAGCTGCTTGACCAAATGTGATTTTTGCTGGCATGGGTGCTTCATTTACATCTACAACTACATCAATAATGCATGGTTTACTTTGTTTTACCGCATTTTCAAAGGCAGGAAGTAAGTCATCTAACTGTTCTACACGGTATCCAATACCACCGCACGCCTCTGCGTATTTTGCGAAATCAGGATTCGTTAAGTCTGTACCAAATTCAATATTACCCATAACCTCTTGTTCAAATTTAATCATAGCAATTTTATTATTGTTTAATACAACAACAACGATTGGTAGTTTATATTTAACAGCTGTTACGAAATCGTTCATTGTCATTCCGAATCCGCCGTCACCACAAACTGCAAACACTTGTTTATCCGGGAAAGCAATTTGTCCAGCAAGTGCACCAGGTAAACCACAGCCAAGTGTTGCAAGCCAACTAGAAATGATAAATTTCTGGTTTGTCATACGGAAGTGTCTTGCAGTCCATACTGTTACATTTCCGACATCGACTGAAAGAATTGCGTCATCTTCTGCTACTTTCTGCAGTGCATGCATAACTCGTTGTGGTTTAATTGGAGTAGAAGAATCTTCTTCTTGAGTGTGTAATTTTTCTTCCCACTTTTTCATCATTTCTTGATGATGCTCTAAGAAGGAATGATCCTCGTGTTTTTCTACATTTTCAATTAGCCATTTTAATGTTTTATCAGCATCACCAGCTAAGCCGATATCTGTCGTATAACGTTTCCCGATTTGTGCAGGGTCTGTATCAATATGAAGTGTTTTTGCTTTTTCGGGTAAGAAACCAGTGAACGGATAAGAAGTACCAACCATAATTAAAGTATCTGCATGCTTCATTGCTTCATAAGAAGGTTTCGTCCCGATTAATCCTAATCCACCGATACAAAGAGGGTGTTCATCAGGAACAATCCCTTTAGCTGGTAATGTAAGTACGATTGGAGCACCGATATGTTCTGCAAATGCAAGTAAAGACTCTCTCGCATGTTTAGCTCCTTTCCCGGCTAAAATAACAGGTTTTTTCGCTTCATTAAGTGCGAGTTTCGCTACAGCTAAATCTTCTTCTTGCGGAAATATTTCTGGTAATGTAAAGGAAGAGTTTGTAATGCGCGCACCATTTTTTACTTCAAATTTTGGAACATCATCTGGAATTGTAAGAACAGAGACACCTTTTTTTGTATATGCCATTCGAATCGCTTGATTCACTACAGCAGGTAACTGTTCAGCTGACATTATTCGTTGGTTATAAACCGCAACATCATCAAACATTCTTTCTAAGTTTACTTCTTGGAAAAAATCCGTTCCGAGTAAATCGCTTTCTACTTGTCCTGAAATTGCTAGTACGGGAGCTTGATCGAGTTTTGCATCATATAAACCATTTAATAAATGAATCGCTCCAGGTCCTGCAATAGCCATACAAACACCAAGTTTTCCTGTTAATTTCGCATAGGCTGCCGCTGCTAACGCACCAGCTTCTTCATGGCGAACTTGAATAAATTTAATTTTATCTTGTTTTTTTCTTAAAGCTTCAATAATAGAATTAATGGAATCTCCAGGCATACCATATATGTGTTCTACACCCCAGTCAATTAAAAGGTCCACTAATGCTTCACCGGCTGTTTTTCCAAACATAATCGTTCCTCCTTATAATAGGTAGATACTATTATGTTTTGGAGAAAAAGGAAAAATATACAAATGATATAACTTATTTGTTTTAATGATGTCCAGTGAAAAGAGTGAAGGCTGTTATTAGTAAAAATCCACTAAAAGACCACGATAGAAACGGAAGGAGAGATAGCTGTTTTTTTGCTTTCCAAAGCATTTCGTGAATTGTGACATAGCCAAGAGAACCAATTGCGCTTCCCATAATAAGTCCTTGTAAATGGAGAGCTTTCCCGTCCATCATAATGCCAAAAACAGTACCGGTCCCTAGGATAAGAGAAAGTAATAAAGTTGTTAATAAAAATGAAATGTATTTATGTTTTGTAAAAAGAAATGGAATAATTAAAGCTAACCCTTCTGGAATATGGTGAATGACAATCGCAAGTAAGAAAGGAATGGCAGAGTCATTATGATTTATAAACGCTGTTCCTAACGCAAATCCACTCGGCATATTATGAATGAATATAGCGAAAGAAAGAAAAAGGAAGGTTTGCCATGCTTGTTGATCTTTCTTATGTATAATCGGATGATGACAATAGTTATCTAATAAGCTCATAACTAAAATACCGATAGCTATACCGAGCATAGGCCCAATTATTTCATAGCTTGAAAATGTTTCAGGAATAATTTCAAGTGATAAAAGCCCAAGCAAAATCCCACCACATAATGCGTATAAGCGATGCATCTTTTCTTCAATTAGTTGGCGTGTTGCTACTCCAACAGCACCTCCTAATAGTAATCCACCGAACGAAAAAAACGTAACGATTATAGGAATCCATAAACGTTCCATATCATCACACTCCAATTCTATCCCCTTATTTTCAGCTTACTAATGGGGGAGGGAGATTAGTCCAAATTATTATGACTAATTATAGAGAAAAAACTGTAAATTCATTATAATTTATATATTAAAATGAAATGGGGAATGTAAGTGCAAATAAAATGGAACTTATCTGAATATAAAAATCCAAAACGATATGATATAGAAAATAAAAGTTTTTCAGATTTTCCGTTTTTACTATCATGGGCGCAAAAACTAAATATACAAAATGAATGGATTTTAGATATTGCATGTGGAACAGGGAGAGTCACTATTCCTTTTATCGAAAAAGGGTATCAAATGATTGGTATAGATATACATGAAGGAATGCTTGCTGAAGCGAAGAGTAAATCTGCGAGTTTAAAGAATATAAAGTGGTTACAGCAAGACTGCTTGCAATTGAGCGTCGAAGAAACAATTCCTTTAGCATTTATGGTAGGACATGGATTCCAACATTTTCTTACTAATACACATCAAAATCAATTATTAGCATCGATTCATAATGTAATAACTGATAATGGTATATTCATATTTGACACACGTTTTCCGTCAAAGGAAGAATTAATACAACCATCTACAGAAGAATATTGGACAACTATTACAGATGAAAAGGGAAGAAGATGTGATTTATATACTGAGATGAATTATGATTCAATTCAACAAATACAGCACTACATAACAACAAGAAGGTTTTATGAGGAGGATACGCTAGTAGAGGAACTGAAAACAACAATAGATCTTCGGTATACGTATCCGCAAGAATTAGAAAGATTACTAGTAGCGAATGGGTTTGAATTGTTACATATATATAATGATTGGGAGGGGAATGAGTTGCAGGAGGATTGTTATTCTATGGTGGTAGTTTGCCAGAAGAAAAGATAGGGATGCTGATTATTAGTTGATAAGTGACATAAAGAAGTGTTCCTAAGAATATAACAATCAGGCGCGTTTATATAGAAACGCGTCTTTTCTTATATAGTAAGTTATTAGAAAAAATGAGCAAACTGTATTTCACATTAACAATAGACTATGTGTCTTTGTTTTAATTGTAAGGAAGAATAAGAGGAGCTGCAGTGGAGTGCTATGGTGGGGATTGTGAAAATACAATTATAAAGAAAATGAAGGATAAGGTCATAATCAAATGTTGTTTACTGAGCCATTAGAGTTTTATATAATATACAAATAAACAAAACTGGATGGTTGCCAGTTTAGAGGGGCATAAAAAAATGTCCTGGTATTTAGATAATGTTTATGAGTTAAATAAAGAAAAACGAATGTAATAAAAATTTACTATACTAACTTTATGGAGAGTAATGTTATGAAAGCAGAAAAAATACTTGAAACACTAGATAGGTACGCGGAGGAGTTTGATTTTCCAGTACTTGATAACTATAATTTTGACTTAGCACAATCCAGAATATCTGTTTTTCGAGAGGAAGACAAGTGGCTCATTGTATTTGAGGTTGTGGGCGTTGATGCAAACCTTGAGATATCGAATAACTTCTATGTGTATAGTAATAGCATGAGACAGCAAGGATTCTTTTCATGTTTCGATGAAATCTTAACGCTTGTAAATGAAGAATATTGGTACGATGATGAAGATCATTTCCTTGTAGATCCTTTTCATATGGAGTTACTTTTGAAAGGAGAACGTATCACTTTAACACCAACTGTAGAAGAGTATAAGCGTTTAGGAATTGAAACAGATTCATTTCATCCTACCAAACTTATTCGTTTTTTAACTTCTAAATATAAGGAGAAATTCTGGGTAAATCCCTCGGACATATTAGATGAAACCAATGCAGAATTTAAACCAAATCTATTTTATCAAACAGAAGAATGGGAACATCCTGATATAAGTGATGATCAAAAGCCGAGTGAGAGCATATTCTTTCAAAGTTTAGCTAAAGCGATTGAATTAAATAATGTGAATTTGATAACTGTAGGGAAAGTAAATAATGATTGGACCAATTGGACATGGAGTGATTTTGAAAAACAAGAAGAGGATGACATTTAAATAAGAAACTGTTTTTCCCCACCTATGATACATTGAAGCATTTGTAACATTATTTTTATCGGCAAAGTCATGTATGAATTTCGCTTTCACATCTAAATCATTTGAGTTGAACAATCGTATTAGTTATTACTAATATGTGTGTCAAAATATTTTAAAAAAAGATTGATAAATGTTTCTTCGCTTTATTTTTAATGTGAGAAGGAATGTAAATAATGAACAAAAAAATAATATAGTTAGTGGAAGCGAAGGAAATGTTATAGTGTTTGATGCACACATTAAGAGGTTTTATGTAATCGGAAAGAGAAGCTTTTTGTTTGAATTTCAGGGTATACAAAATGTAAACGTTGACTGGGATTTATTTCTCATGCTAACATATAGATAATTTAATCAAGGCGGTGGAAATGTATTGGACTCAGATGTTGACTCGGATAGGTGGCTAAATGACCTCGATTTTCTCAGAGTACCCCTCATCATTTTGAGAATGTAGATTTTATACAATCTCATGTCAATGTGTATGAAGTAGGTCTGGAAAGAGAAAATATATCAGGAGGTGAATCCTTTAGTTTCAAGGAAGCTAAGGGAATTAGTTGGACATATTTAATTTAATCATGGTAGTGGTTTTAATCGCATGTACTGCATTTTTCGTAGCAATTGAGTTTGCTATTGTAAAAGTAAGAGGATCAAAGATTGATCAATTTGTATTAGAAGGAAAGAAAGGTGCGCTGGCAGCTAAGAAAGTGACATCAAACTTGGATGAGTATTTGTCAGCTTGTCAATTAGGGATTACAGTTACAGCAATGGGACTCGGGGCACTAGGTGAACCAACGATTGAGAGACTTTTACATCCTTTATTTGATAAGTGGAACATCAATCCTTCCATTGCAGGTGTATTATCTTTAGGAATTGCTTTTACTATTATGACGTACTTACATGTTGTAGTTGGTGAATTAGCACCAAAAACATTCGCGATTCAAAAGGCTGAGAAGGTTACGTTATTACTTTCGGCTCCGCTTATCTGGTTCTACAAAATCATGTATCCGTTTATTCGCTTGTTAAATGGCTCTGCAAGGATGATAACAGGAATGTTCGGCTTAAAACCTGCATCAGAGCATGATGTAGCACATACAGAAGAAGAATTACGATTGATTCTTTCTGAAAGTTATGAACGTGGAGAAATTAATCAAGCTGAATACAAATATGTAAATAATATTTTTGAATTTGATAATCGTATTGCGAAAGAAATCATGGTCCCCCGTACAGAAATTATAGGGTTACATGTAGATAATTCTTTAGCAGACCATATGAAAATAATCCGTGATGAAAAGTATACACGTTACCCAGTATTTGGGGAAGATAAAGATGAAATCATTGGCATGGTGAATGTGAAAGACTTCTTTATTCGTTATATGAATAAGGAAATAAAAGAATTCAATTCTATTCAATCGTATACGCGTCCAGTAATTGAAGTAATTGAGACCATACCAATACATAATCTTTTACTACAAATGCAAAAGAAACGTATTCCGTTGGCTGTGTTATATGATGAATACGGCGGTACGGCTGGTATTGTAACCATTGAGGATATTCTGGAAGAGATTGTAGGAGAAATCCGTGATGAATACGATGAAGATGAGCGTCCGCCCATCCAGCAAATGAATGAAGGTCATGTTGTCGTAGAAGGTAAAGTATTAATTAGCGAATTAAATGATTTACTAGGATTACATATGAATGATAGTGATGTTGACACGATTGGTGGTTGGATTCTGATGCAGAATTATGATATCCAGGAAGGGCAAACAGTAAATAGCGAAGGATATGCATTTAAAATTCTTTCTAAAGACCCTCACCAAATCAAACGTGTTGAAATACAAAAAGAAATGTTGGAAGCAGCAACTGTATAGTTGCTGCTTTTATTCAATTGATAACATGGTAGCCCTCCTCATTAAATTCATTGATTGATCAACTTTTTACCTGTTAACACATTACCGAAATAGGGCATGATTGGTTCCTTTGCATTCCAGGTTCAACACTCCTTCGATATTGTAAAATGTATCTCATTTATACAAATTGTAATATAATTTACATGTAAATTCGTAGCGTAAAATAGATTAAAAGTAACAAATGTTGAGAAAGGATTCCCTTGTCAAAATTAGTATTTGTATTTCACTAGATAATAAAAAATGTAGAATGATTTTATTTCTGACATTGTTATTTAATAGTAATCAAAATACAAAATAAAGAATTTTCTCGGCTGGAAATTGTTACATACTCATAAAATGGAGGCAATAGTTATGCAGCAAATTAAAAAAATAGGAAACGCATTTTGGTACATGACACCTGTTTCCGAGACTGATAGACCTATCTTAGGAATGGTAGTTGGAAAAGAAAAGACTTTGATGATAGATGCAGGTAATTCAGAAGCACATACACAATTGTTTTTAGAAATGCTAAAAGAGAAAAATATCTCAAATCCTGATTTTGTAGCATTAACGCATTGGCACTGGGATCATATTTTTGGATTGCCTGTATTACAAAATGCATTGTCTATCGCACATTTTGAAACAAAAAAAGAGATGAACACACTTGTTTCTTATGAGTGGTCGGATGAGGCATTGGACGCACGAGTGAAAGAAGGTACAGAAATTGAATTTTGTGCGGACTGTATAAAAAAAGAGTTCAGTGAAAAACCAAGAAATATTCAAATTCTTCCGCCGTCCTTAACCTTTCAGAAACAACTTGAATTAGACCTTGGTGATGTGACATGTGTGTTAGAGCATGTGGGCGGAGACCATTCACATGACTCTGTTGTTATTTATATTAAAGAAGAAAAGATTTTGTTTTTAGGAGACTGTATATATGCAGATATCTTTTCTGCAAAGCGGAACTATACAACGAAACGAACGTTTAAACTGATACAAGAATTAGAGAAATTTGATGCCGAGACCTATATTCTTTCACATGGGGACGCTATAGATCGAAATGAATTCTTGCGAGAGATTCGTTTATTAAAAACAGTAGGAACTTATACGGAAACTCATAAAGGCGATGAAGAGAAGATAAAGGCAGCATATAAACAAGAACTAGATAGAGAATTAAATGAAGATGAGCTAGAAACAATAACGTACTTTGTAAATGGTTATGAAATGGTTAATCTGTAAAACCTAACTCAAACCAGATTGAAGCTTATTCTGATTTGAATATAATTAAACTGTACAAAAAGAGTATTGAAAGTTAATTCAATACTCTTTTTAATAATTAAATATCCAGCCCCAACCAATTTCTAAATCTTTTTGCTGGCTCATCATCTGGGTTTACACGGCTTTCAACACTGGTTGTGATTAGCAGCTTTTTTAGCTAATTCAGTAATATATTCAAAGAATGCATCACGTTTTACATCATAAATGACATTTACTGGTCTTCCGTTAGCAGTTTCCACTGTACGTCCTTGGCTGGGTCCGTATGTATGAACGATACTAGCAATCGTTTTTGTTTTTGCAAGATCAGCTTTCCCAACAAACGCAGCAGTTAATACATCCCACAAATAGTAAGTAGAGTTCGTTGAGAAGTGAACGAGAGGGGGAACCATTGCATAGCATTGACCAAGGAAATCAACACCAATATACTTACGCTCTTTTGCCCACTGTTCACGTATGTCTATAGTTAGCGGAACCTGGTTTGTACTTTCTAGAGTTACTAAATCAATGATTATATTAGCATTCCAAACACGAGCTACTGCTTCGGGATCCCAAAATGAATTCCACTCGGCTGTTCCGTCATGTTCTGGCTCATGTACATTGCCTGCAGTACGAAATGTACCGCCCATCCAAACGAGACGTTCAATTTTATCTTCGATTATTGGAGATTCATATAGTGCACGAGCAAGGTCAGTCAGGGGCCCTGTAAATAATAAAGTTGTTTTTCCATCAGTTTGTAGAAGAGTCTCTATTATATGATGATGTGCAGTTTTTTTTGATGCAGGTGTAACAACTTTCCCAAACTCATTTAAAATTGGTAAAGCATCTACATAAAATGCATGCATCCGCCATTCTTTTGGAAATGGGTTTTTTCCACGAGAGTTGGACGCTGCTACCTCAATATTATTTTTGCCGAAGCGATCTATAATTTTACGACTGGCAGACATTGCTGGTTCTAAATAACAATCTGCAGGAATAACTGAAACACCTGTAAGTTCTATATTTTCCATCTGGAGTAGTAAAAATAGTGATATTAAATCATCTACACCACCATCATGATTGAAGTACACTTTTTTCATCATTTTAATCTCCATTCTTTAAAATTTAACCAGGAATTAAATTTTAATTGATGAAAAATCATCAATAATTTCCACCACTTCAATTCTCCCATTAATCAGTAACTCAGGAAGTTCATTTCTAACGTTTCCTTTCCAATACTCTCTAGCTTGTTCCATTTTTTGAGCGAAAGGAATACCATCTTCTTTCGGCAAAAGGTTTCCATCACCTTCAAAAGAACTTCCGATTACTCGTAGTTTAACAATCTGCAAAACTTCTCGATTATAAGAATCAAATAGCGCTTTCCATTTCAAAGCATCCTCATAGCTTTTGGAAGCATATAAGCAAGACAACCTTGAGGGATATTCAGGAAATTCTTGCAGTCTAACCATTTCTACAATCGTTTCTCTAACCGCTCTAATTGTTTGATCTATATAATTCAGAACTACTTTAGCATTTTCATTATTTATATGTAATTCCTCATTGATATAATGCCTTTTTAAAATTTGAATGGAGTCTTCATCATTAGAATTTAATTGTTCTCTTTCAAAAAAGAAGTGATAGAGGGTATTAGTTTGATTTTTGTCAAAGTGAATGATTTTTCCGATACTCATTGTTTTCCTTGTAACGATGTGATATGCGTAAAATTCTGCTTTATTCATGGTTATCCTCCTAGTAGTAATTATCATATAATTCAATATTAAATTTAATAATTCAACATCAAAATATATAAAACCTTTGTAAGTAAAAAGTTATAAAGTGGGAGGATTGGAGTGAAGAGTGGAAGAAATGCACGTAAACGCTTTAAAAATGTTCACAAAATGTTCACTTACGAAGGAGTTTCCAATATCGATATAATGACAAAGACTCAAAGAGAAGGGATGATGAAAATTGCCAACAACAAGAAAGGAAAACCTCCAATTTGGTATGATGATGTGCCTCGGGATGGTTATCGTTATGACGTTTTACAATTTATTAATGAATGGAGCAAGAGGACCAATTCATATTAAGGAAATCGTATTAGAACTAATAATTGGATTTATTATTGCGCTATTAATTGAAATATGTATCGTTGGACCGTGTGCGAAAAAGATTGTATTTGCATTACCATTTGATAAATCAAAAAAAGTAAACATGATTATTGCGATGGCAACAACAATGGTAATCGGAATGGTATTCTTTATGTCATTTTACGGAATGGCTATGATGTATTTACATAATGGGTTACATGGTGACTCATTCGCTTCAATTTATTTCTCGATTTTCATTAAAAATTTCATTATGGCGTACCCACTTCAATTAATAATAATGGGACCTCTTGTACGTTTCTTATTTGGAAAGTTTGTTTTGAAGAATAAAGCTGCTAATGTAGCGTAGTTTTAATTACTAAAATATTATATATGGATTAAATACTTTAAACACATCTCACATATTTTGAGATGTGTTTTTTCGTGTACATTACTAATTATTTTCATATCGATGTGACATTTGTCCTTTTGTCGTTGTAGTATTGTAGCTTTTAATTAAATCATAGATAGAAGATTAGGAGATGATTTTTTTGAAAGGTATTTTACTTTCAGTTTTTGGAGGAGTATTCATTACACTTCAAGGTACGTTTAATGCGAAACTTAGTTCAGATATCGGTATATGGTCGACGAGTATTATGACGCATTTAATTGGGTTTCTTATTGCAACAACTATATTTTTGTTAAAGAAAGAAGAGAAAGTAACGGATTTAAAGGGTGTAAAAAAAGTATATTTAGCAGCTGGCGCACTTGGTGGGTTGATTATTTATGCGGAAACAATGGCGATATATTCAATGGGAGTTACATTAACAGCTGGAACACTTATGGTTGCTCAATTATTAACTGCTACTGTTATTGAAATGAAAGGATTATTTCATATAAAAAAGATACAAATGGAGAGATACCATATTGTGGGGACAATAGTAATGATTTTAGGTATTTTTGTGTTTAATATGTAAGGAAAGAAGGGACTGTAAGTGGATAATAAATCAGACTTAATTATTCAATATTTGAAAGCTTATAATATACTTGAAATTTTTTCAGGAATAAGTACTGACAATTTTCAAGTAAATCATTTTGAAAAAGGCAAGCTTATTTGCGATAAAGATGATGAAATTCATCGTTTATATTTTGTTATTAAAGGAAAAGTAAAAGTTTACACGATTACACCAGAAGGAAAGAAACTAATCCTTCGCTTTATCAATCCATTAGCAATTGTTGGTGATATTGAATTAATACAAAATAGCAAAGCACATAATGTTGTTGAAGCTTGTTCAGATGTTGTAGCAATCTCCATTTCTAATACAGTTATTAGAAATAAGTTATTACATGATCCTATATTTATGAAGTTCTTGCTTGAAAACATTGCGAACACGTTAAAAATATCGACTCGTTTTACAGCTCTAAATTTACTTTATCCGGTAGAAGTACGTGTAGCTAGTTATTTACTTTCGATTTCAACGGATAGTAATGGGAATATGTATAAAGAGAATTTAGATTCAACTTCTGTATCAAGTATTGCAGATTTTATAGGTGTAAGTTATAGGCATGTAATTCGAGTTTTACAAAAATTTTATAGTGAAAAATTAATTAAAAAGAAAAATGGAGTTATTGTAATTAAAGATTTTTCTAGAATGAAGGAAGTTGCTAAAGATAATATATATGAGTAATGAAAGGGAGAGAAGGGTTATGGTTGGATTTAGTTTAGCTATATTAGCTGGAATATTAATTAGCTTACAATCTGTTTTTAATACGAAAGTGAATGAAATTGTAGGACAGTGGTTAACAACTGCATGTGTTCTTGGAATAGGTCTCATAAGTTCTGTTTTATTTCATATCATTACAGAGAAAAGTATAAGCGTTAACTTTTATACTGCAAATTATTTATTTTATATAAGTGGATTGTTTGGTATCGGATTAATTATTTGTATAATGGGTGCAATAAAGAGTTTAGGTCCAGCTTATACGGTGCTCATTAGCCTTATTACTCAATTAGTTGTTGCATTATGTGTTGATACATTTGGATTGTTTGGAATGGAGAGAGTACCTATACAAATAAATAAATTAATTGGTATAGGTCTATTAATTGTAGGGGTAGGAATTTTTAAAAATCTTTTTTCGAATAAGAAAGCTATTACTATAAATGAGGATAGGGTCTAAAGAATTTAAAGGAAAAAGGTGTTAATAATTAGAACATATACATTTAGGTGGTAGTAAATGAGCGATAAGGAGAGAAAATAAGTGATTCAGTACATGTTGGAAGATGGTGTACATTATATTATGAGTGCAGTGACATAACTAGGAGGTTTCCACTATGACAGCTTTATTTAAAGCTATGGAGTTCCAGCTGAAAACTGAACGACTTGATCTGAGTATGTGGGAGGAATCCGATTCAGTCTGGATGAGAAAATTAATTGGCGAACGTGGTGTGGATATGCCAACCCTTGACGCCGTTCGTAGCATGCTTATAGAGATGCGTAAGAGAGCAGGCGAAAATGGCATTTCCCTTCTCACTATTCGCCGACGAGACGAAGGTGATTTCATCGGATACTGTGGCTTGATTATCGGTCGTTCCACACTGGAAGAGCCGGAGATCGCATACGAGTTGTTCCGCAGTGCTCATGGCAAAGGCTATGCGACTGAGGCAGCATCTGTTGTGCTGGACGCTGCGATTGCTACGGGGCGCCACAGACTTTGGTCGACTGTCGGCGCTTGGAATGTTGCGTCCTTCCGGGTGTTAGAAAAGATAGGATTTGAGAGGCATCACAGTACGTGGGACGAGCGCGGTGAGATTGTTTGGAACGTACGCGACCTTTAGAAATCCCGGACCTAACTCGAAACTATTGAAAAGGAGAAGAGGTCATTAGTTTGGGCGAGAATCCAGATAAAGATAAAAGAACTGATTTATAATCCAAATAGTGACAAACTATAACTGAAGCATGTCCTCCTCCCAAAACCAATCGAACGTTTCAAGTTATATATCTTTATTATACTGATTAAACTAAATATTTATTGTTTACTTATTTCATTCATTATGTAAATAAAAAAGGATAGTTAGCCCTCATAATGGACTAACTATCCTATAGATTATTATATGAATTTAATAAAATCGAGGTCTTCTTTTATATATGATTAATATATTATAGATTTATCATTTTTCAAACCGTATATGAACGAACTTCAACATCTTTATTAAATTTACAATCCGTATCATAATTCGTGTACTTCCATCCCAATCTTTATTTGTAGGTATATGTTTAAAGAAAGGGGAGTAGCTTAATATTTTTATGTTAGAAGACCACTTTTCTATTGTCTTTGGATTATTTACGTAAAAATACATCATAGCGCCGTTATTACCAGATTTTTTTACAGTAGCATTCGAAAGTGTCAGTGCGAACTTTGATTCGGCATCAAAATATAACTCTCCTCCAGGAAAACGTTTTGCCATAGCGACAAATATCTCCTTCAGTTCTTCTTCTTTAAAGTAATAAAACACACCTGCTGATATAAAAAGAATACCGTCTTTTGGATCATATTTTATATCGTTGAACCAAGAAGTGTCAAAAAATGATTTGGCAATGCTTATATTTCGTGGTGTATCTTCAATTAATGTTTTGCGGAAAGCGATCGCATCAGGCAAATCAAGGTTATACCACTGTATAGTACCGTTATCAATTCTTGAAAAAGTAGTGTCTAGTCCAGAACCGATATTTACTATAGTAGCATTCGGATGTTTTCTAATAAATTGTTTAATAGTATCGTCTATTTTTCTTGCACGGGTAATATAAGTGATACATCCATATTCGCCAAATGTATCTGCTATTTTAGAGAAATCAAAGTCGCATTCTTTAATAATCCGAATAGCTTCCGTATCATCTAAAATATTCTTGTTTTTCTCACTACCATATGCTCGTCCCCATAGTGGAATAAGCATAGTACCTTGAACTGATTGTAAATCTATTTCTTTAACCATGAAACGTCCTCCATTTAATAATAACGACTAATCATATATATATGATTAGTCGTTATTTAGCATTTTTGATAGCATTTTATTTGTTTTATACAGTCCGTAAGTTAAATCACGTTGATCTTCTTCACAGAGTTTTTCAAGATTACTAGTGAAATTATTATAAATTTGTTTCCATCTTTCATAATGTACTTTTTCAGCTTTATCTGTTAAGGAAATTAAAACAGCTCGTTTATCTACTGTATCTTGTTTTTTTACAATGTATCCGTTTTGCTCTAAATTACGAACGGTTACACTTAATTGTTGTTTAGGTAGGTTTAAATAACTAGCAATCATTTTTAAATTTACAGCGACTTTTTGCTGGGCAATATACTCAACTATGTGTTGCTCTAAATGTGTAAATTCAGTGGATTTCTCTGATAATAATTTGAAAGTACCTGACATATTTAATAATAAATTCATGTATTCGTTTATTAATTCTTTATTAGTCATTATTTTTCGTGTCCTTTATCAATTTAGTAATTATTTTATTACTATTTTCACTTAAAAACAAATAATAACATTGATATTAGTAATTATTTATTTACTAATATCAATGTTATTTAAGTCGTGAGAGATACAGTAGAGGAAAAGTTAAAGTTTTTTTATGAGAGGAGAATAGAAATATTATAAAATATTACTTTATACATAAAAAACTAATGAAGCCAATGTCTTTTTCAGTCATTATACTATTAATAATTTTATGGTAAAATCTTTTACATAATGAAATAAAGGGGTAGTATTCTATGGGTTATTTCTCAAATAGTTTATTAGTTTTGTTTGTTCTTATCGTATGTAGCTGTATGATTTTTGGTTGATAATATAATGATGGATTGATATAAAAGAAGGTATCTCACAAAGATGAGATACCTTCTTTTTCTTATAATTGTAATTTAGATTCAGTATTTGGTGATGGTTGAAATGTATATATTTTATACTCACCATTAGTTGATATATTAAACAAATATTAAATAGAGAAATATATATGGTACCAATCTTATTAAGTTCCTTATGTTTTTAAAGAGAAGGAGTTTCATTTTTTCTTATTGAAGTATTGTTCTAGTCAGTTTAACGACGGTCAAAAATTTTTTGACATAAAAACAAAAAGGATAATAGGGAGTATTTACATGAAAACTATTTTAAAGTACACAATTGAATCTCCTAAAAATTTCAATGAATTATTAACTATGTATGAATCTTTAGGATGGAATTCTCTTAAATTATCGGTTAACGAGTTAGAGCAAATGTGTAAGCAAAGTTGGTATGTGATATATGCTTTTAAAGAGCAACAATTAATTGGGATGGGACGAGTAATATCAGATGGTGTAATAACGGGCATTATTTGCGGTGTATGTGTAATGCCAGAGTATCAGTCCATGGGCGTTGGAAAGGAAATAGTGGAACGATTAATCCGGCACTGTGAACAAAACAAGGTTATTCCCCAACTTATGTGTGTAGAAAAATTGCAATCTTACTATGAATCTATAGGGTTTGAGGCATTCTCTATTGGGATGACAAAACATATCATTAGATAGCCGGGCTTTATATTATCAGTTTACTCGTGCATATTTTCAAACTTTATTATAAAGGAGAATTGCTGTATGGAGATTGCTAAAGGAGTAGAAATGCTACACATTGAATTTCAAGAATTTATTATTCACCCAATTCTTATATGGGATGATGAAATGGCAGTATTAATAGATACTGGATTCCCTGGACAAATTGAAGATATACGAATAGAAATGGGGAAGGTTGGAGTATCGTTTGATAAACTAAAAGCCGTGATTTTGACGCATCAAGATATAGATCATATAGGTAGTCTTCCTGAACTATTACAAAACTGTGGAAGTAATATAAAAGTCTATGCTCACGATCTAGATAAGCCATATATCGAGGGGGAGTTACCTTTGTTGAAGGATGCACAAGTACGGAATCCACCAAAAGGAAAAGTGGATGATACTTTGGTTGAAGGCCAAGAACTTCCATATTGCGGTGGTATTCTTATTATTCATACCCCAGGGCACACTCCTGGTCATATTAGTTTATATTTGAGACAAAGTAAAACTCTTATCGCTGGGGATTCAATGTATAGTGTAAACGGAATTTTAGGGGGAATTCATGCCCCAACTACTTTGGATATAAAAGAAGCGCAAAATTCTTTGAAGAAGTATTTAAATCTAGAAATTGATTCTGTAGTTTGTTACCATGGTGGATTAAGTAAGGGGAATATAAATGCACAAATTCAAGAGCTATAGATAAGAATTTTTTGTTAATCAGTGCTAAAGTATAATTTAATTGCTAGTATATAAATAAAACCCTTAAATTAATAAAGAGCATGTTTGAAGGAATTTCAAATGTGCTCTTTATTAAATATAATCAATTTAATTTTGATGACTTAATCCATTCCAATAAAACGAAACGATTTCTTTTGCTAATTCATCTATATTTGCAAGAGTAGGATTGTGATTCTCATCTTTAAAATTCCCGATTGATAATAAAGCTACGAAAGCATGGGCAGCAAATTTAGGATTTCCTTTAGGAATTTCTCCAAGGAGAATTGCGTTATCTAGCGCTTTTTCCAACACTTCATACATGTTATCCTCGGCATTTTTTAATTCCTTTAATTGCTCTTCAGATAAAGAAAGTTTTGCATCTTTCATAAAATTATTCATATCAATATCCATCGTTG
This sequence comes from Bacillus cereus group sp. BfR-BA-01523, assembly GCF_022662615.1. Taxonomy (NCBI): domain Bacteria; kingdom Bacillati; phylum Bacillota; class Bacilli; order Caryophanales; family Bacillaceae; genus Bacillus; species Bacillus cereus group sp. BfR-BA-01523. The sequence continues at coordinate 38,440 of NZ_JAKUDX010000004.1, read as the reverse complement.
CGTGTAAGTATACTGTAGCAAAGTTCAATAATCTTTCTTCCAAAGTTTTATTCGTAGAGAGTATTTGATCCATATTTTCTCTTATGCGCACCATCATTTGAATCATAGTAGCGGTAAATAGATCAGCTTTTGTTGAATAGTAATAGTAGACAGTTGCTTTTGTAACTCCACATTCTTTCGCGACCTCATCCATTGAAACAACTTGATAATTTTGAGTGAGAAATAACCTAGTTGCAACTTCTAAAATGATTTCTTTTGTAGACTTTGTATTTTTATTTTGACGAGGCCTTCCGAGAGGACGTTGTTTTTGATCCAAATACATTCGCTCCTGACATTTATTATTGAGATAATTATAACATAATTTTTTAATCATTCTTGATTAATTAACCGACCAGTATATATAATTAATGTTGGAGGAAAAAAAGGAAGGTGGGGTTTTATGAAAAAGCACCCGTTACATATGTTAGGGAGGCTTGTAGCAGGGAAGAATACGCAATGGATAACTTTATCGGTATGGATTCTTATTACATTAGTACTTTCATTTACGTTACCACAAGTAAACAGTACGAAAGAACCGAATCCGAAAAATTTACCTGAAACAGCTATGTCACAGCAAGCTGAAGCACTTATGAAAAAAGAATTTCCTAATAATGCAGGAAACCCGTTGTTAGTTGTATGGCATCGGGATGGTGGATTAGAGTCAAAAGACTACAAATTAATACAGGACGTTTATAAAGAGTTAAAAACGGACCTTTTAAAAGAACAATCATTGTTACCACCATTTGATACAATTCCAGAGCAAGTATTATCAAAAAGTGCATCAAAAGATGGTACATCATTTGTCACACCAATATTTTTTAATAAATCTGCTGGAACGGATATATTAAAAGGTAATTTAGAAGAGTTACGAAAAATAGTGAATAGTAAAGTGGATGAAGATCCGTTCAAACAAAAAATTACCGACTCTGGTTTACATGTTCGATTATCTGGACCTGTGGGTATTCAAACGGATGCGGTAAGTTTATTTAGTCAAGCTGATGTGAAATTATTAGTTGCTACTGTACTACTAGTATTGGTTTTATTAATTTTACTGTACCGTTCACCAATTTTAGCAATTTTACCTTTACTCGTTGTTGGTTTTGCATACGGAATTATCAGTCCGACACTGGGCTTTTTAGCAGACAATGGATGGATTAAAGTAGATGCACAGGCTATATCGATTATGACTGTCTTACTGTTTGGAGCAGGAACGGACTATTGTTTATTTCTTATTTCAAGATATAAAGAGTACTTGCTAGAAGAAGAAAGTAAGTATAAAGCATTGCAACTTGCGATAAAAGCATCAGGTGGAGCAATTATAATGAGTGCACTTACTGTAGTATTAGGGTTAGGAACGTTATTACTTGCTCATTATGGAGCTTTTCATCGATTCGCAGTTCCATTTAGTGTGGCTGTTTTCATTATGGGAATCGCTGCTTTAACGATTCTTCCAGCATTATTATTAATTTTCGGTAGAGTTGCATTTTTCCCATTCATACCGAGAACAGCTGAAATGAATGAAGAGTTTGCAAGAAAGAAAAAGAAAGTAGTAAAAGTAAAAAATACTAAAGGGTTCTTTAGTAAAAAACTTGGGGATATTGTTGTACGTAAACCGTGGACAATTATTATGCTAACCGTATTTTTATTAGGAGGCTTGGCTTCATTTGTACCGCGTATTCAATACACGTACGACTTATTAGAATCATTCCCGAAAGATATGCCATCACGCGAAGGATTTACATTAATTACGGATCATTTTTCAGCTGGAGAATTAGCGCCAGTAAAGATTGTAGTTGATTCAAAGGGAAAAGATTTACCTATTAAACAAGAAATAGAGAAATTATCTTTTGTTAATAAAGTGAAAGAGCCAATGAAGGGAAAAGAAAATAATCAATTGCAAATGTATGAAGTTTCTTTAGTGGAAAACCCATACTCAATTGAAGCGTTAGATCAAATCCCTGAATTGAAAAATAGTGTAAAAAAGGTATTAAAAGATGAAGGAATTAGTAAAGCTGAGAATCATTTATGGATTGGCGGAGAAACAGCTTCCTTATATGATACAAAGCAAATTACTGAACGGGATGAAGCGGTTATTATTCCGGTTATGATTAGTATCATCGCTTTACTTTTACTCGTGTATTTACGTTCAATCGTTGCGATGATTTACTTAATTGTAACTGTCGTTTTATCTTTCTTCTCTGCATTAGGAGCAGGCTGGATTTTACTGCATTTCGGTATGGGAGCTCCCGCGATACAAGGTGCGATACCGTTATATGCATTCGTATTTTTAGTTGCTTTAGGAGAGGATTATAATATCTTTATGGTTTCTGAAATATGGAAGAATAAAAAGAAACAAAATCATTTAGAAGCAGTTAAAAATGGTGTTATACAAACAGGTAGTGTAATTACATCCGCAGGTTTAATTTTAGCAGGAACATTTGCGGTATTAGGTACATTACCAATTCAAGTTTTAGTTCAATTCGGTATTGTGACAGCAATCGGTGTATTGCTAGATACATTTATTGTAAGACCACTGCTTGTACCTGCGATTACAGTCGTTTTAGGACGCTTCGCTTTTTGGCCAGGGAAACTTTCTAAAAAGAGAGAAGAAGTAAAAAAAATGGATATATAATAGAGAAGAGCCAAGGATATTTTCCTTGGCTCTTTTCTATGTAGTTCATTAATTTTTTGAAGTCAAATCATCAGTTACAACGTGATCAGCATCTTCAATGGTTGTTTCGGGCATTCCATATGAGCCGTTCATTGCTTGTTCTTCGATATTAAGATTTGCAGTATTATTATTTTGAATAGATGTAGTATTTTCGATAACATTTTCTTTTTTATTTACATTTTTGTCATTCATGTTTGAATCCTCCAAACGTCATTTGATTTATCCCGCATTAACGGGCAGTAAGACCTCCACCTCAAAATTCGGCGAAAACAAAGAAGTTAGGTGGGGGATCAACTGCCCGTAAAAGCCCGATTGGTTCAACTAATAATCAGTGGGGGATGAAGTGCCCCCCACTGATTAAAGTTTCACTTTATTAATAGTATGTGGATGGATTTCCAGAAATATGTGAACAAATTTCTGCAGATGTTATATAGTTAAATAAAAATCTTAGTATTAAATTTAAACTGTAAGGAGTGAACAAGTGTGGTGAAAACAAGAAAGTTAGCCTTCTAAAATAAAAATAAAATTTTAGGAGGCTATTAAAATGAAGTTTCATGTAATTGACAGAGAAAATTGGAATAGAGAGCAGTATTTTGAACATTATTTAAAATTAAAGTGTTCGTTTAGTATGACAGCGAATGTTGATATTACGATGATGCTAGAGGAAATACATCAAAAGGAAATCAAATTTTATCCGACTTTTATTTATGTAATTTCTAGAGTGATAAATAAACATACAGAATTTCGAACATGTTTTAATGATGAAGGAGTTTTAGGGTATTGGGAGGAAATGATACCTAGTTATACAATCTTTCATAAAGATGATAAATCTTTTTCAAGTATATGGACGGGTTATTCTAGCGATTTCCACATTTTCTATAAAAACTATGAAGAGGATATGAGATGTTATGCTAATGTTCATGGTTTCTTCACGAAAGAAAATATTCCGCCAAATATTTTTCCGATTTCTGGTATACCTTGGACTAGTTTTACAGGATTTAATTTAAATATTAATAATGATGGTGATTCTTTATTACCAATTATTACTTGTGGGAAATATTTCAATGATGGAAGCAGGGTTATGCTACCTGTTTCATTGCAAGTACATCATGCGGTTTGTGATGGATATCATGCGAGTCGATTTATAGAGGATTTACAGGAGCTAGCTAATACTTGTAACGAGTGGCTTAAGTAATATCTAATTATTAATTATATAAAATTGAAAATGAATAAGCGTTAAAATAAAAAGAAGAGAACATATGTATATTACATGTTCTCTTCTTTTTATTCATTCATATTAAGTAACAGTGGAAAATATAGGTTGATTTGTAGTTTAATAGTAAAGAGAGTGATTAGTTTTAAATTTCTTTATTTTATAATTATTCAAGGGTTCAAATGTTTTAATAGGGGGAAGGTAAAGTGAAATTCATACGTATTGAAAAAGATGAAATCCTAATTAATAATATGGCAAAATTGTATTGTAAAGCATTTGAGAAAACAAATTTTACTGAAATGATTGAGAGAATGAAAAGACATATAGAATATGCAGATTTTAAAGGTATAGTAGCAATAAATGATGAAAATGAGGTAGTTGGTTTTACTTATGGTTATCGCTCATTAGAAGGGCAGTACTATAATCAATTAATGAGAGAAGCGTTAAATCTAGAACAAGCAGACGAATGGTTACAAGATTGTTTTGAATTTGTAGAGTTAGCAGTTCACCCACAATATCGAAATGAAGGTCTTGGAATGAAATTACATAATGAATTATTAGAAGGGATTTCAAATAGAACGAGTATTTTAACAACACAAATAAACAATGAAAAAGCGCGTTCTTTATATAAAAGATTGGATTGGGTGGATGTATTAGAGCCATTTCACCCAAGTAAAAGTGATGCCCCATATGTAATAATGGGAAAAATATTAAAGACAAAAGTAAATTAATAACTATATCGTTCACAAAAGTTATCGCTTTATAACAATGAAGGGGAAAACAAAAATGACAATAATATCTATAGAAAAAGCTACAATTTTAGATGCTGAAAAGTTAACAGAAATAATGAAAAGAACATTTGATGAAGAAGCAAAGCGATGGTTATACGGCCAAGGTGATGTAATTGATTATAACATTCAACCGCCAGGATATTCTTCAGTTGAAATGATGAAATATTCAATTGAAGAATTGGATACTTACAAAGTGATAATGGATGAAAAAGTAATCGGGGGAATTATAGTTACGATCTCTGGTAAATCGTACGGAAGAATTGATCGTATTTTTGTAGAGCCTTTTCTTCAAGGAAAAGGAATTGGATCGCGGGTTATTAAGCTAATAGAAGAAAAATTTCCGAACATAAGGATTTGGGATCTTGAAACATCTAGTAGACAAATTAGTAATCATCATTTTTATAAAAAAATGGGCTATGAAATAATTTTTAAATCTGAAGATGAGTATTGCTATGTAAAAAGAAAAAATGTAGATGCAGTTGGAGAGAACCTAATTAAAAATAAAGATATGAAAAATGGTCAATACGAAAACTGTAATTTGGTTAATACAGAATATTATCAAGTAAATTTAAAAAATGGTGCATTTGTTGGTAGTAATATAATGCATATGAATATGAGTAATTGTAATGTAAGTCAATCAAAGTTTAGAAATATAAATTTTAGAAGGTCCTCATATGCAGATTTAAATATTTCTGGCAGTAAATTTAATTTTGTGACTTTAGGTGGAGTTCAATTTAGAGATACAAGCCTTGGAGAGAATAAAGATCCTATTTCATTTGATAGATGTGATTTGGAAAGTACTACAATACGTAGTAGTAATCTGAAAAATATTGAAATAGAAAATTGTGATATTACCGGTATGAAAATAAATGGTATTTCAGTAGAAGAACTGCTTGAGTTGTATAATAGGGTGAAAAATTAAATAAAAAATCACTTAGCATATTCTAAGTGATTTTTTCATTTTGAACGAGAGGGAATATAAGAGATGATGTTCAAAAAGCGAATATTATATCAAAATAATTATATAAAAATAACACAAAGAAATAAGGGTTGGCAGGATTTTAATATGGGATATTAGAATATGAATATTTGAATGGAGGGGAGAAAGATGGAGATTAACGTTAGAGCAGTAGAAATACAAGATGCTAGAGCAATTCATCGTATATGCATACAAGATGATGTTTTACCTTATATGGTTTTCTTACCTAGTATGCGTGTAGATGCAATGGAGAATAGAATTCGAAATTTAGCACAGAATCAATTTGAATTTGTAGCAGAATATGATGGAGAAGTTGTTGGATTTGTCGGTTTAACCCAAAGTCCAGGGCGAAGATCTCACTCGGGTGATTTATTCATCGGAGTAGATAGTGAGTATCACAATAAAGGAATTGGAAAAGCACTTCTTACAAAAATGCTTGATTTAGCTGATAATTGGTTAATGTTAGAGAGAGTAGAACTTGGTGTTTTAGAAACGAATCCGAAAGCAAAAGATCTATATGAAAAATTCGGGTTTGTAGTAGAAGGGGTAAAGGTAGGGAATTTGAAGGCTCACGGAAAGTTTATAAATGAAATTATGATGAGTCGTTTTAGACCTGATGGTTTAATTGTACATAATTAATATGTAAAAGCATGACAAATTAATGTCATGCTTTTTTAATTGTTATTTGCGATTCGGTAGTTTCGGTTGTAATAAAAATAATGCTAATCCAATGAAAATAATTGAAATTCCTAGTGCTTGTTGTAAAGTAATGATTTCACTCAAAATAAAATAGGCTAGAATACAAGTACCAATTGTTTCACCTAAAATACTCATCGAAATAACAGTAGCACTCATCCATTTTAATAACCAATTGAATATCGTTTGTCCTAAAATCGTTGCAATGAAAGCTAATCCAATAAAGGATAACCAAGTTTGTGTAGCATAATGAATGAAAGATTGTTGCTGCATACAAGCAAATATACCGAGAAAGCATGCACTACTTCCATAACTAATTATCGAATATGGTATAAGGGATAAATCTTTACGAATGTGTTGACTAATGAAAAAGTAAGCTGTAATAATTCCGGCCGCCATAAATGCTAAAATATCTCCGTATAAAGCGTCGCCACTAATTTGGAAATCTTGCCAACCAATGACGATACTTCCTGAAATGGCAATGAGGCAACCGATAACCGCTCCTTTCGTAAATCTCTCTTTAAATAAAAAGTAACCACCAATCATTGAAAATAAAGGTTGTAACGTTACGATAACTGTAGAACTTGCTACGGAAGTATATTGTAAGGATTCAAACCATAGTACATAATGTGCAGCTAAAAATAGCCCGGATAGAAATCCGAATCCCCATTGTTTTTTCGATAATGTTTTTAGTTCGTTTCGATTCCTTTTATTAAATAGTAATAACGGTAACAGAATTACTGTAGCAAATAATAATCGATAAAAAGCAATGATTGCTGCAGGAGCATCTGCCAATTTTACAAAAATTGCTGAAGTTGATAAGGCGAATACACCGAAAAATAAGATGAAATATGAAAGAATAGGTGATTTCAAACGTTGTCCCTCCGATAGAATGTTTATTATAATAAACTTAATGAGATATAATGTACAAAGGTAAGTATATAAGACCCTGAGACGATAGGAAAGGATTAGTTTCCTTTGTTTAGTATGTCGGCACAAAGGCAACGAAACATGCAATATGATGGACGAAAGGAAGTTTTTACAATGATACATGATAGACTCGGACAAACTGTATTAAGTTATCGTAAGAAAAATAAGATGACAATTCGTGAATTTGCTGATTATGCAGGGATTAGTACTTCACTAATTAGTCAAATTGAACGAGGATATGCGAACCCTTCTTTAAATGTATTGGAATTAATTGCGAAAGCATTAAATGTACCGCTATTTACACTTTTTATTAATGAGATTGATACAGATTCACTCATTTCTAAGAAAAAAGATCGAAAAAAAGTATATCGGGAAAATAATAATCACATTGTATATGATGTATTAACACCGGATTTTATGAAAGCGCGTATTGAAATGTTGATGATGGATTTAAATAAAAAAGCAAACACAACGGAAAGTCATTATTCACATGAAGATAAGGAAGAGATTGCGGTTGTCATGAAAGGGGAAGTGTATGTGGAATTAGAAGGACAAGAATATTTTTTAGAAGAAGGTGATGTTGTACGTATCCCACCAAACATGAAGCATCGATTTTTGAATAAAAGTGATGAATCGAATCACATTTTATTTGTATTAACGCCATCTTTAGGATGAGTATAAAGTGAGCTTTATAATGGGGGATAGAAAATGGAAGATAAAAGTGTTTTAAAAGGCGGCCTTTCAATTATTTCTCAATGCAAAAAACAAACAAATGATATTTGGCATGCACATTACGGGGCAGCTGCAATTGCTAGTTATTTTTTCATGAAAGATAATAATATTGAAAAAGAGATAGCTCGTAATATGCATTCCCATACAAAAATGATGCTGAACAAGCAAAACTTAGATGAAATCATCGATAGTAAAGAAGAAATTGATTTTCAAAGTGCCGAAAAAATGATAATAAAATCATTGGAAAATACAATTGATGAACTTCATTGGGTGGGGCATAATGTTATTTATGCGGCATTAAGTTTATTAGCTATGAAAGAACTACAAAAATGGGGCGATAATCAAGCAATAGAAGGGATAACGGACCTTATATTATCATTTCAAAAAACAATTCCCGGTAGATCGTGGATTGGTTTTACGACGAAGGAAGTAAAACGATTAAGTATAAAAGATGAGATACAAAGTGAATTAAGAAATTCAAAACAATTATCTAAGTTTATTTTAAATGAACTATCGGAGTTTAAGATTATTTATAGAGCAGAATCACATCATGATTTAATTGGCCATATGCTTACTTTTTCCCACGCAATTAATATAATGTATGATTTAGGATATAAAGATATATTTAAAAGAGGAATACGTCCACTTTTAAAACTAGTATACGTACTGCGTGCTAGTAAAAAGCTCATGCTGAATACTGAAATAAATCTACATTCACCTATAGATCATTTACCTTTAATTGAATCTAAACGTGCTAACGTATTACCAATGGAAAATCAATTTTGGCTAAAAGACTATAGTGAATTTGATTGGGATTTTGGACATGTTTTCAAATTTTCATATAGTTATTTTGATCATATAAAGAGAACTCCGGAATATAAAGATATAACATTAGAAAAATTCCGATTTGTTATTAATACGTAATGAAGTCAATGATCTGTATAAAGGGGCTAAATTTCAAATTTTTTGTTGATAGTATATTATTTTTATATTTGTAAGATTTTACATGCGTATTTTATTTTTACTTATTATGTAAGTAGGCTATACTAAAATACATATATTTTGAAATTGGAGCGAATAAAGACGACATGGAATTAGTGAAGTTAGAAAAAATAATTGAATTGAAAAAAGAAGAATTATTGAATCTAGTCTCAAATTATGGACTTCAACATGAAAAAGTAATAGCACTCAGCCAAGAAATTGACAAATTAATAAACTGGTTTATGTTTTTAAAATAGAAAGAACTATGACGTGAGTTGAATATGTTATAGTTCTTTTTTATTCATATATATTGTCTAATTTCTTACAGAATGCGCAAGTCGCTAGTCGACTATGATAATTTTTGGTTATAATAATAAAGGAATTATTAATTGTATCGGTTAGGGGCGCAGCAAATATGAAAACAGTCGTTGTCATCGGTGGAGGTATTACTGGACTTTCTACTATGTTTTATTTAGAAAAATTAAAGAAGGATTATAATATAGATTTAAATTTAATCCTTATTGAGAAAGAAGAGTATTTAGGTGGTAAAATCCACAGTGTGGAAGAAAATGATTTTATTATGGAATCTGGAGCAGATTCTATTGTAGCTCGTAATGAACATGTTTTGCCGCTTGTAAAAGATTTAAATTTAGAAAATGAAATGGTATATAACGAAACAGGTATTTCTTACATATACTCTGATAACATATTACATCCAATTCCTGCTGACACTATATTTGGGATTCCTATGAGTGTTGAATCATTATTTAGCAGTACGCTAGTCTCAAAAAAAGGGAAAATCGTTGCTTTAAAAGATTTTATTACGAAAAATAAGGAGTTTACAAAGGATACATCACTTGCTGTATTTTTAGAAAGCTTTTTAGGGAAAGAATTAGTGGAAAGACAAATTGCACCTGTGCTGTCAGGTGTATATTCTGGTAAATTGAATGAGCTTACAATGGCATCTACGTTACCATATTTACTTGAGTATAAAAATAAATATGGAAGTATTATTAAAGGTTTTGAAGAGAATAAAAAACAATTTCAGTCAGCAGGAAATAAAAAGTTTGTATCATTTAAAAGTGGACTATCTACGATTATTAATCGCTTAGAAGAAGTGCTGACGGAGACTGTCATTAATAAAGGCGCTGTAACAACAGTGATAAGTAAAAAAGGGGATCGGTATGAGGTTTCTTTTGCAAATCATGAGACAATACAAGCTGATTATGTCGTTTTAGCAGCTCCACATGATATCGCACAAACGTTATTACAGTCTAATGAGTTAAATGAGCATTTTAATAAATTTAAAAATTCATCGCTTATAAGTATTTACTTAGGTTTTGACATACTAGATGAACAACTACCGGCTGACGGCACAGGTTTTATCGTAACGAAAAACAGTGATTTACATTGTGATGCTTGCACATGGACAAGCAGGAAGTGGAAACATACATCTGGTAAACAAAAGCTATTAGTAAGAATGTTTTATAAGAGCACTAATCCAGTATATGAAACGATCAAAAGTTATAGTGAAGAAGAATTAGTACGAGTTGCTTTATATGATATTGAAAAGAGCCTCGGAATTAAAGGTGAACCGGAAGTAATTGAAGTTACAAATTGGAAAGATTTAATGCCGAAATATCATTTAGAACATAATCAAGCTGTTCAATCATTACAAGAAAAATTGGCCGTGCTTTATCCTAATGTATACTTAGCTGGTGCTTCATATTACGGTGTAGGAATTGGTGCTTGTATTGGAAACGGAAAGAATACTGCCAATGAAATAATTACGACATTGAATGAACAGTCAAAATAATAATATTGAATACATATGTAAATAAAATGTCCCTCCAACATAATGGAGGGACATTTTATTTGTAATTATTTAACATTAATTACAATCTTTTTATGATTGGCTTTATTCTCTTTAATAGTTAATGTTATTTTTCCAGATTCTTCAAAGGAATATGGTGAGAGCCGATAAAGTTCTTTAATACTATGTTTTTCTTTTATTTTATTTGTAGGAATTAATGTTATATTAGGCTTCCATGTTTCCTGTTTGCCTGAAGGGTAGTCTACTATTATTTCTGGATTATTTAATTGTATTGTTTCCCAAGAGACAAAATACAATTCAACTTCTGCATCTTTTTTTAGTAATTCTTCTGAGAAATAACCAAACTCACCAACATTACCAAAAACAGTGAAATTTTGATTTTGCAATTTAACATCTAAATATCTAGGTTGATATGTTGCTGCGTGATACATTCCGTATGAAAGAGAGAGTGTAGCAGCGATTAATATGCCAACTGAAAATGTCTTAAAGCTATTTCCTTTAAAACTTGTCATCATAAATGAGTTTGGTGTGAATTTTTTTGCGAATAAAAAAATGAGTAAAATGAGCAAGAGGGATAAGCCAATGAAAATATACATAAAGTTTAAGCACCTCCGTAATAAATATTTACTATTTTTCTATATTTTAACATGAGAAGGTATAAATTAGGGGTGGTTTTTAGAGGGGAATTAATAAATACAACGAAGTTATATATTATTAAGAGGATAAACATCGCTAGAAATATTTGATTTGTGGGACATTAAGGACTTTCCTAATTATAAATACTTTTTCTGCTATAATAAATGAGTAGAGAGAAAGGAGTGATCCTATGGTATTTCCTATGTTAGAAACAGAACGCTTGCGCTTAGTTGAAATAGAACAATCTTATTGTCAAAAAATATATGAAATATTCTCATTAGATGAGGTAACGTGTTATTACGGTATGAATTCTTTTACTGAGTTTGGACAAGCTTCACGTATGATTGAATCTTTTTCAAAAAATTACTTTGAGAAAAAGGCAATGCGTTGGGGGATTGTATTAAAAGACACAAATAATTTAGTAGGAACAATTGGATTAAATAATTTACAACTTTGGAGTAAACGCTCAGAGATTGGATATGATTTGCATCCTCGTTATTGGGGGAATGGTTATGCTTCTGAAGCTGCTCGAGAAATTATTACTTATGGATTTCGAGATTTAGGCTTATTTAGAATTGGAGCTATTACATATCCTGAAAATATAACTTCGTGTAATATGTTATCTAAATTAGGTTTTCAACAAGAAGGGCTGTTACGTGGATACATTCATCAAGGAAATAAACAACACGATGCATTAATGTATTCTATTGTACGAACAGATGTAGAGGATATTCATTATTAATAAAAAAGCCCCTCTTATTTAAAATAAGAGGGGCTTGTAAAAATCAACCTATTTTAGGTAATAAACGTTCTCCGCTTTTCATACTACTTTTACATAAAGGGCATTTAGGCTCTTCTTCAAATGAAAAGTTCTTTCTCATCCATCCTAAACAATCCTCTGATTCACATTCCCAAACAGGGGTTTGTTCTGGTGGTACTTCTGCTACATCGTTCTTTCGATTGCGATACATGTAACCACTCCTTTTATGTAAAAATTTTTAGTTATATATTAAAAAGGTTGTTAACCGAGCTGGTAACAACCTTTTTATTGATTGAATTATAGCTTTACAACGTTTTTAGCTTGAGGTCCACGGTTACCGTCTTCAACTTCGAAGCTAACTTCTTGACCTTCGTCAAGAGATTTGAAGCCGTCGCCAGTGATAGCTGAGAAGTGAACGAATACGTCGCTACCGTCTGCAACTTCGATGAAACCGAAACCTTTTTCGCTGTTAAACCATTTTACTTTACCTGTTAATGTCATGGTAATGCCTCCTAAAATTTAAAAAGATTACAATATGATCGGCCTTATTCGATTGAAAATAAAAGTTCACATATTATCAAAAATCCATAAGGAGTACAAAACATTCCTGATTGATACTTGATAATATGCAAAGAAAATATAGTGCTAAATTGACCTTAATTACTATCCTACAACAAATGGTGGGAAATAGCAAGTGCTGGTAATATCAGTGAATGAATTGGGCGATACTGGTAAAAGGCACGAAGACATCTCTTTTATTTATATATTATTCCTAATCTGAATTTATTCCAAACAGAAATCATTTATTTTAAAAAATATGTTTAAGGGAAACGATATATATTTTAAGAATACAGATGATTACAATAATAAGGAGGATAGAATATTGCTAAATAAACAATTTAAAATAATTGAAGCAGCAAAAGAAGGAAGAAGAAAAGTTCATCCTATTTTCGCTGTTATACTTGCAATTGTATTTTTAACTTTAGGTGAATTTTTCATGTTGTTTATGCTGTTTTTACCGAAAGCGGATACATCATTTGTAAAGGCAATTTATAATAATATTGAGATGATATTAACGTTTGGTGGGGCTATATTTTTTATTTTTTTATGGATTAGGTTTGTAGAGAAAAGGTCATTTTCATCCATTGGTTTTTGGAAAGTGCAATGGATGAGAAAGTATTTGAGAGGTGCGTTAATAGGATTTGTCTTCATTTCAATACCAGTAATTGTGCTTATATTAACAGGGATTGTAAAACTACAAATGCAACAAATTACGGCAACCGCCATATTTGGTATTGTAGGATCTTTAATTGCTTTTTTAATACAAGGCGCAACGGAAGAAATTATTGTACGAGGCTGGTTATTTCCAGTTATTTCTGTTAGAAGTCGTATATGGGTTGGGATTATAGTGACGTCCTTTTTATTTGGTTTTCTGCATTTACTTAATCCTGGTATTACAATCCTTTCAATATCGAATATAATATTAGTTGGTGTATTTGCAGCTTTTTACGTATTAAAGGACAGTAGTCTTTGGGGGATTTGTGCATGGCATTCCATTTGGAATTGGGCACAATATAATGTCTATGGTTTTGCAGTTAGTGGCATGACGATATATTCAACACCACTATTTAAACCTGTAACAAATGGGTCAGAAGTGCTTCATGGAGGCTCATTTGGTATTGAAGGTAGTATCATTACAACAATAATGCTTTCTATCGCTTCAATCGTTTTATGGAAACAGTTATGGGGGCGAAAAGTGAAACAACGAGATATTAGCTAATGAAAGAGGGAGAAAATATGGGGATTATAGCGTTTGAGGGAGCGAGTGCTGTTGGTAAGAGTAGCACATGTCGTGAACTAGAAAAAAATTATGGTGCATACATTATACCTGAAGTGAATTTTTTATTTGAAAGACCGAAAAATGAACATAATACATGGTATTTTGAAAAACAAGTAGAGCGCTGGAATATAGCAGTGCAGAAGTCGCAGCAATATGAAATTGTAATACTTGATGGTGATATTTATCAGCCACTTAGTTATAATTGGTGTTTCCATTTTGATATATTTAATCAGCCGTTATCTTTAATAGAAAACTTTTATAAAGAAAAGATGATAAATAGAGAAATTGGTTTTCCGGATCAATATTTTTATTTATATACAAGTGATGAAGAGCTTAGAAAACGGAAAGAGTCTGATGGGACGAAAAAAAGAAGAAACTTTGAAAAACATTTACATATATCTAAAGCATTTCAGCGTTATTATGAAAATCTCAATACAGTCACAGACGGGTACTGTAAATTGATTGAAGCAAAAAGTATAAAGTCGAATGAATTAGAAATTGTGAAAAGTTTAAACAGCTTAAAAGTATGTGAAGAAAGACGTTTTGATGTTTCGAGGTTAGATGCTATTACGAAGTGGTTAAAAGAAAATCGTGCATAAAGTAAAAACAACGAGTGTTTTAGAAGGCGCTCGTTGTTTTTTTGTTTCCATATAAATATAAAGGGAAATTTTGTAGAATATCTTTATTTTTTAACAGAATAATCTTTCAATTTAATAAAAAAAGAAATACAATATAAGGAAATGTATATAAATAATATGATAGGGGATGGGATGAACTATTTTGAATGAAGGAACTGTTTTATATAAGAAATAATGAGGTAGTAAGAACAGAGATATTTGGGAGGAAACAAGCAAGATGAAAACATTATTTAAAATCATAGGAATTATAGCTGGTATGGCGGTAATCGGGGTAGGTGTAACGTATGGTATGCTGTATTATCTGAATAATAGTAAACCAGCTGCGAAAAAGGCATCACCAGCCGCTCCGGCAGTAGAAGTGCTAGCTGATAGTAATGTAAAAGCCGAAGATGCAAAGATGTCAGAAAATGGAAACCACTCATTGCCGAATAGTGGTTTTAATAAAAACTTCAAATGGACAGATGAGAACATACAGACAGCACTACATGAAATGGCACATCAAAAAACGAAAGCTGATCAAAAATGGGGCTATATTTTTATTACACAAGAACGTATTGAAAGTTTACTTGAAATTATAAATAGTAATGATGTTGCACAAAAAAGTACATATGTGGATATTTTAGAACGATGGAAACAAGGAAAATATGAAAAGGTTGATGTAGACCACAACAAGATTTGGAAATTACAAAGTGGGAATTTAGGAGAAGGGAAAGGAGTAATGTCAGAAAAGGAGCAAAAAGAATTAATTAATCAAGTTTTTATACAAAAAGGTACATATTCAGGTAGTAAATTAATTGCAGGTGAGGTACAAGCTAATAAATAATATACATATTGATTTTGAAACACCTGTATTGTTATGAACACAAATGTTTTAACAAAAATGAGTAATTGCTTTTTAGAGCAGTTACTCATTTTTGTTATTACTCGCTTACTTTTCTATTCTCTCTAATAATGTAAGAAACGATTGCAAAACTGGGGATATCCATCTAGATTTATGATAGATTACGTGGCTTTGAATGACGGCTGGAGTTTCGATGGGCTGAAAACAGAGTTGTTCTTTTTGATTACTTTCTTGTACAACGATGTAAGGGAGAATAGAAATTCCTAACTCACACATAACGGATTGTTTAATGACTTCAACATTGGAAGTCTCAAATGTTTTATTAGGATTTCTTGCGCTTTGACGTAAAAAACGATCTACCATTGGTCTATAGCCACAGCTTTGTTCTGTAAATATAAATTGAGTATCTTGTAATAAAAGGAGTGGATCAGTGTTTGAAGGGAAATGAGCAGGGAAAATCCATCCAAATGTTTCATTACATAAATTGCACGTAATAAAATCATTATGCTCTATACTTTCTCCAATTATGAAGATAACATCGGTTTCTCCTTCATGTAATTTTTTCAATGCTTGCTCATTGGTATTTGTCTCAAGTACGATATTTACTTTCGGATTTTCCTGTTTGTAAGTACGTAATAATTGTGGTAACCGATACACTGCCAATGATTCATTAGATGTAATAGCCAATGTTCCTTCTAAATGGTCACTGTTTTGAGGGATTTCTTGCGCTTTATCATAAATAGTAAGTAATTCTAATGCATACGGATGAAATTGATGACCTGCTTTTGTAAGAAGTATTTTTTTTCCTAATCGATCGAATAGGGGAATGTTTAAATCGTTCTCTAATGCTTTAATATGGGCTGTCACAGTAGATTGCGCATAACCTAATGCATGAGCAGCTTTAGAAAAGGTACCATATTTAACAATGGCACAAAATGTTTTAACATGTCTCATTTCCATAAATGATACCTCTTTTATTATCATGATTTGTGAATGATTATATCATGTATTTCAATTTTTCAAATCATTAAATTTCTTTTAAAATTAAGTTGTGGAGAAATTCATTCAATTGAAATTGGAGGAGAAAAAATGAGTGAAAAGAGCTATCATGTAGCTGTAGTTGGAGCTACAGGCGCAGTAGGGCAAAAAATCATTGCATTGTTAGAGAGAGTAACGAAATTTAATATAGAAGAAATTACATTACTCTCGTCAAAACGATCTGCTGGTAAGATAGTACAATTTAAAGGACGAGAGATTAAAATACAAGAGGCAAAATCAACTAGTTTTGAAGGTGTAGACGTTGCCTTTTTTAGCGCTGGGGGAGAAGTTTCTAGACAATATGTAAATCATGCAGTTTCTAGTGGTGCAATCGTAATTGACAACACAAGTGAATACCGAATGGCACACGATGTACCACTCGTCGTTCCAGAAGTAAATGCACATACTTTAAGGGAACATAAAAGGATCATTGCAGTTCCGAATTGCTCAGCACTACAGATGGTAACAGCTCTTCAGCCAATTCGAAAATCATTTGGTTTAGAACGAATTATTGTTTCAACGTATCAAGCCGTATCAGGCTCAGGAATTCATGCGATTCATGAATTAAAAGAACAAGCTAAGTCAATGCTTACAGGTGAAGAAGTGAAGAGCACTATATTACCAGTGAAAAAAGATAAAAAACATTATCCAATTGCATTTAATGTTTTGCCGCAAGTGGATATATTTACAGACAACGATTTCACATTCGAAGAAGTAAAGATGATTCAAGAGACGAAGAAAATTTTAGAAGATCCAAATCTGAAAATGGCAGCTACTTGCGTCAGAGTTCCAGTTGTATCGGGGCATTCTGAATCGGTTTATATTGAACTTGAAAAAGAAGCGACCGTTGCAGAAATTAAAGAAGTACTACTGAATGCACCAGGTGTTATTTTACAAGATAATCCTAGTGAACAAATTTATCCAACGCCATTATATGCAGAGGGTAAAAGAGATACATTTGTAGGTAGAATACGCAAAGATCCGGATACGCCAAAAGGATTCCATCTTTGGATTGTTTCTGATAATTTATTAAAAGGTGCGGCTTGGAACTCAGTTCAAATCGCAGAGACATTGGTGGAAAAGGGGATTATTTAGTATAAATTTATATAAACATTGAAAATAGGAGGATATATGGGAAACCGTTAATTATAATGGTTTCCCATTTTTTACTTAATGAGTATTCTCCTAACTTCAATTTGAATTTAATGTAAGTTAGTTTTTATAGTGTTTCTATAAATATCAATTTTATTTGCAGAGAATTTTAAAAACCTAGGCTCTCCATTAATTGTGAGATAAATATTAATTGAGATTGGCATCTAAACCTTTTTCACTACATCTTCTATAGCAAAATACTCATTTTCTTTTTCGTTATAAAAAACAATGGAACTAATTAATACCTCGTTATTTTCAATATCAATACTACACATCATAGGGAATTTCTCATCATTATGTATTATTAATTCGCCCAGTACTATTGAACCGTTTAATTCTTCTGTGAAATTTATAGTTTCCACTGGCTTTACCCACGTTTCATCGCACTCTTCATTTTCCTCTTCATCTATTGCCCATTCCCATATTGGGTTTTGTTTCAGGTCCTCAATAGTTAATTCATCAATTGGTTTGCTATTACACATTAATATATACTCCTTTTGCCCTGAAAATGGATGAGTAAAAAATTTATTCATTAATTGTAAAATGTGGCTATTTGCAATCCTATAAATACAAGTTTGCTCGTTTCAATAAATAGTTGATCGCAAATAAGAAGTTTCAATGTAGAGTGTTATCCATTTGATATTATTAAATCTAGTTTTGTAATGTTCAACGTATTTTTACAACCTATTAAAAGTCTATTCTTACGGTAATCTTAACAAGGTTTTAACTAGACAGAAAATAATGCCTTTTGAAAAGGAAAACCGTGGTTGTGATGGGGGAAATAGTAAAAAACATCAAGAATGAACAAAAGTGTTTTGGTATGATATGGAATATATTCAATGTGAGGGGGAGATTATGGTGTATCAAGTAAAGGGGTACTTTTCATCGCTAAAAGGAAGTCATTATGAAGTTGGAAAACAGCAAGGGGAGTTTGTGAAAAATCATCCGTATCTCATTCCACAATTTATGCAGCAAGAAAATTTAATATCAGATAGCCATTGGACAGAATCTAGAAATGTACTAAAACAATATTGTCCAGGAATTAATGAAGAAATTGAAGGGTTTTGCGAAGTATTGAAAATTCCTTCTAGAAATATGATGTATTATTATCAAACACTATTAAAAGCAGGTTGTAGTCATTGTGCAGTATTACCTAGAAAAACTGATTCAGAGCATACATATGTATTAAGAAATTATGATTTATCACCCAAAATAGATGATATGCGTTTTTGTTCGACGCATGTTGGAGGTGCATATGCACATAGTGGCTTTTCTACTCAATATTTTGGCCGAACAGAAGGAGTTAATGAGCATGGGTTATCTATTACATTTTCAGCATGTGGTCAACCTGTAGGGAATATTGAAGGTTTAAGAAAACCGATGGTAAATGGTTTGCAATGTTTTGCGGTAATTCGAGTAATATTGGAGAAATGTAGAAATACGCATGAAGCTACATCTTTAATAAAAGAAATGCCTATAGCAAGTAATATTAATATAATTGTAGCTGATCCTTTAAACGCAGCGCATATTGAAATATTTGACGGGCATAAATCAATAACAACAATTAATGAGGAAAGTCAAGCTTTTACCGTATCAACAAACCATGCAGTCAGTTCACCTATTCAGAAATTAAATAATAGGAAATTAGAACAATCTACAAAAAGATATCGCATTTTACATGAGCATTTAAATCGAAATGAACAGGTGAGCATGGAATCTTTAAAAGGATTGGTAGAAGAAGAATATCCTATCGGGGTGACGGTGCATAATTATGAAGAATGGTTTGGGACTTTGCATTCTGTATTAATTGATTTACAGGATCGTACATTGAATATTTGCTTCGGATCGCCACTTTTAAACGAGTGGTACTCATTGAAAGTTGGAGAAAGCCTTCCGTTTTCTGAAGTGAATGTGAACTTTAAAAATAAAACTTATGCTGACTTTTGGAGAGAAGAGAAAAATGAAATGACTCCTAAAGATTAAAAAGGAATAAGATGGTAAAATGAAGGAGCGGAAATAGACAGGAGGGATTGCCATTGCTACAAGCTATGTTACCAATTGTTCTAATCCTTTTTCTAGTCGTTTCGATGTATATAACTTATCAAAAAAGAAAAAAAGCAGGGATAAAAGGATTAAAAAGTGCATTAACTTCTATTTGTTGCTTTTTAATTGCAATCTTAAATTTGTTTGCATATTGGTTTCATTTTGGTGGTATTTTTACTTGGTTATTTTCAATCGTATTATTGCTAGTTGGAGCATATTTTACAAAATATATTCCAATCTCAAAAAAGGTGCACTAAAATTATATGAGTTTAATATGTAATGTTTTATTTCAATGTGCTATAGATGCCTTTAAATCAATGCTTTTGAGCATTTTGATATGTGTTTGCAAACACATATCAAAATATACTCTTCGCGAATGTTTTCACTGCATCTTCTTGCATATTGGGTAAGACATGAGAATATACCCTTAAAGTTAAAGAGATATCAAATGCCAATGACAGAATTCATGAAGTTTGTAAAGTGCGAGAACGAAGGTGTTTTTGACATCAAGCAGATGTATAACGCGGAAAAAGCTTTCAAGAAAGTGCAGAACCACCGAAATCTACATTTTGCTTACATGGGTATGCGAGTAAATGTAGCTGGTAAGTGGGGTACAATCGTTGGAAACTGGAAAACTAATTTGTTAGTTTTGTTCGATGGGGAAATAGAAGCGTACAACTGCCACCCTTATTGGGAAATTGCTTACTTCGATGAAGAGGGCAATGTGGTTCATAGCTATCAAAAGGGAGAGTATGCGATATAAGTAAAAAAGGACGAGCAGTCTTACCTACTGTCCTTTATAGGAGAAAAATTATTCTGGACTAGAACTACGAATAACCAGAAAACGCGCTTTTAACCAGTGTTGTCAAAGATGTAATAATTTATGCAACAAAAAAGCTTAGTCGGAATTCAAAACACCAAAATGGCTTGCATTGGTAAACAGGCTCAAAAGTAGTATATGCAAAATGAAAAATTCCATACAAAAAGCAGACAACAATTTTGGTTGTCTGCCAGTGAGTCGAATGAGTTAGCTAATTGTGATAAATTGCTTTCCCATTACAAGAAGAGTGAAGCTGCTAGTTCAAACAGCTTGTAGGTAGTCTTTTCGATATTTTAAAAAATATACAGAGAAAGCAGATAAGTGACGAATCTACCTGCTTCTGCTGTAACAAAAGAAAGAAGTATTAGCCGTGGATACGGCGGCTTGAAAATAGTATGTATTGGTTTTGAAAAAATATTCAAGGAGTGAAGGGAAATGGGATGGGGACAAATTTGAGGGCTATTCACTCGAACAGCTTCGTACCCGTCACAGTCGTTATCCTATTGTGACGGGTATCTGACTTATATTATTGAGGGAACGGGACGGAAGGGTGCCACGGTATTGTTACAGGAATCCAGACGGACCTGCGCGCTTACCCCAGCATTCGCGAGCTGCGTCACGGCATTCAAGATAGCAGATCTTCTGCCAGATTTGACGGCTACGTTATAGTTCACGACTAGGGGACGAACTGGGTCCTGAGGGGGAAATCGATTGAGAATTGCTTGATGATAGGTTGTTCTTAACGTGACGTTCGCTGTCAGCGTGATACCTTTTATAGTAATACCAGTCAGCGTTGTCCCGTTAAATGAGGTGAGTTTGACTGTAAGCATGTAACGGTTTTGCATATTTATTTTTCCTTTATTATTAGACTTAATTTATTTTATGCTTGTCTAACAATTTAGTGTAGACACTTGCATCATAATAAGTTGAAAGAAATATAAGATTATATTTTGATAAGGCGTGGAGATTAAAAAAAGGCAGTTGAACAAAAACGTTATTTGAATAAAAGCTAGTTGACTAGTTTTTAACACTCACTGAAATTAATACTCATAATATACTTTGTAATAAATTATATGGAAGTGAGTTGAATACTAATGTTTTATTCATATTTTGATACCCGAGATAGAATGCGTCCGTATGGTACCGCGGGTATTACGTATAGCGGAGCACAAAGTACAATTCAAGCTGTTCAACAAGCGTTACAAGCACAGCAGCAGATGCAACAAATACAGCAAGGCATACAACCGTACTATTTATCTATGGAGTATTATTATCCAATGCATCATATTACACCATACGGAATTTCTGTTTCAACAATTCCATATGGAACTGTATACAATTTATAAAAATATGCGGGGGAATAAATTTGAGTATTTATATAAGGGCGCAAGTACAGAGCGCCCTTATAAGAAATGATTCGTATCTGATGAATTAATACTCAATTAAATGTGTAATTAAGATTAATATAAAAATTTTATTTTGTATGTATTTGAAACACGAAAAGAGCACTTAATAAAGTGCTCTCATGACGAGATCATTCACTCAAAAGAAAGGAATACACCATATCATACGAAAATATTTTGAAATGCTCTTGGGTAAATTAATTATTATTTGTAAAAAAAGCAGCTAGCAAAAGCTAACTGCTCGGATATGATGGGGATTAATGGAAGAACAGAGAAATATGATTAGTGTCTCTCTGTTTTTTATATTATTCGCAAATAAATCCGGTTGCTATACCAGTTGGAGCAACACCTACTGGGACCGTATCAATGACCGTATTTGTAGCAGTATTGATGACAGAAACAGTATTACTAGCTTGGTTTGTAACATAGGCACGAGTGCCATCTGGTATGATAGTCACTTGGTCTGGTGATAGTGCAACCGGAATGGTATCGATGACGGTGTTTGTCAACGTACCTATTACAGATACATTATTACTTACTTTATTTACAACGTAAACACGAGCTCCATCCGGTGTAATAGCTATACCAACAGGTTCGGTACCTACGTTAATTGTATCAATAACGGAATTTGTAGCGGTGTTAATAACAGAAACAGTATTGCTGTTTTGATTTGTGACATAAGCACGAGTCCCATCTAGTGTGAAGACGATTATCCTAGGTCGAATACCGACATTAATGGTACCGACAACTGTGTTGGTAGCAGTAGCGATAACAGAAATTGTATTACTTAATTCGTTTGCAACATACGCAAGGGCCCCATTTGGTGAAACAGTAATTCCTTGCGGAGCGATTCCAACATTAATGGTACCAACAACTGTGTTGGTAGCAGCGTTAATAACAGAAACTGTATTATTACCATGATTTCCAACATAAACAGTTGTGTTATTTGGAGAAACAGCTACACCAATTGGATTATTTCCAACAGGGATGGTAGCGATAACTGTATTAGTGGCAGTATCAATAACGGAAACGGTATTAGAAAAAATATTAGTAACATAAGCACGAGTCCCATTTGGTGAAACTGTTACTTCAAGAGGTGCATTATCTACAGTGATTGTATCGACTACTGTATTTGTTCCGGTGTTAATTACAGATACTGTATCATCTGCAGGATCATCAATGGCTCCTGCGTTTGTAGCATAAACAAGGAAATTACATCCAGGTCCCGTCGGTCCAGTAGGCCCAGTAGGTCCAGTAGGCCCCGGTGGGCAATCACAATCTCCCGATGGCCCAGTAGGTCCCGGTGGTCCTTCAGGCCCTTGAATACCTTGCACGCCTTGAGGTCCAGTAGGTCCTTCAGGCCCTTCAGTTCCTTGAATGCCCTGCACGCCTTGAGGTCCAGTAGGTCCTTCAGTTCCTTCAGGCCCTTCAGGCCCTTGAATGCCTTGCACGCCTTGAGGTCCAGTAGGTCCTGGTGGCCCAGGAACTCCTGTTCCTGTCCCTGAACCAGTAGGTCCTGGTGGTCCTTGAATGCCTTGGATACCTTGCACACCTTGAGGTCCAGTAGGTCCTTCAGGCCCTTCAGGCCCTTCAGTTCCTTGAATGCCTTGAACGCCTTGAGGTCCAGTAGGTCCTTCAGGCCCTTCAGGCCCCGTAGGCCCCGTCGTTCCAGTAATGTTTAATAGTGAACTATTCAAGACTCCTTGTAAAATTAAGCTAAATGTCTGCTGTAACAAGGGGTCCGATATATTTGAACAACTAATAAGTGAAGACAAGTTTTGGAATAGAAATTGGAATAATGCTGAAATTTGAGTGAGAGTTGCAGTAGGTAAAGAATTGATTAATTGGTTTATAGTTCGTAAAACTAAATTTCTATTTGGTGTATTTGGTTGTACTGCTATTAATAAATCATTTAATGCCTGTAATGCTGTTTGGAGTATTTGTCTAGTTGTAGGATTTGGTGTTGTGAAGAAAGAAAGGATAGCTTGGTTTAATTGGTTTATTATTTGCAATAATTCTTGTTGTTGAGAATCTGAGAAAAAAACAGGTGTACAACAATTACTTTGATTACAAGGGGATACAGAAATAAAGCAGGGGAGCTGAAACTTATCACACGAATTTGGTGAATTTGACTTATTATTATGTCTCATAAATAACTCCTCTAAAAAAATTTAAATGTTAGATATGTCTTGATAATTTATATTAGCAACTGAGTTTAAAGTATTTATGGGTATATGTTTAATATGAAATGTTCAGAAAATTTTCTTCCTTCAAAGTATATGTCAATAAAGTGAAGATGATCTTATTTTACACGTAATCATATATATAAATAAAATGAAGATATTTTTATAGTACATATAATCAATACTTAGTTACTAATAGGATGTTGTAATCATAGGAATAGAAGATATTATGACATATGATTTTATTAATATGACTCGCATTCCATATAACGGGCATCTGATTTGAATTTTTTCCAGTATCTTAATACATTTAAGAGACTGGATTGTTTAGTGGAAATAAAACTTAATAAAATAATCCTTTTATAAGTAAGTAGGTCGAACGGAGGGGAGCCGTATCGTATGAATCAATTGTCATTTTCTGAAGACATCGATGAAAAAGAGATGCGAAGACTTGTGGTGAAGGAGCTGAAAAACTACAAAGCATTGTGCGTTCGGATGAAAAATCAAGAAGAACAGGCTCAAGCGGGGGCATCGTTCTTTTTCCTAAAATGAAAGGTGACGATAAGAATCATGAGATACGTTTTAAACAAATTGAACGGACATTGAAATATGCTCTTGATAATGATCAACGTCAGATAATTGAATTGAAGTATTTTGGGAGTGAGAAAGTCAAAGATTCCTATGTTTATAATGAATTGATGATGAGGCGTGATAGTTTTTATGAGAATAAAAAAATAGCTATCCGTTTGATAGCTACTGCTTTAGGGATTATATGAACGTGGTTTTATTTTAGTGAAGATGAAATTATGATCTTTTGTGTTACTGATATAAATTGTTATATGATACGTGTAATCCATCTTACTCGCTCTGCCTTGTGGCAGGGCTTTTTTATATAATAATATAAATTAAGTAGTTAAAGAGGTGTGTTTAAATGAGCTGGGAAGAATCATATAGAAGAGAGCAACCATGTCCATGTGATAAGGGAAAATATATTGAAATTATGAAGGTGTATGCAATAGAAGAAATATAAGAAAGTGCTAACACGTATGCGGAATAGACATAAAACATCGTTGATTTGCCATTCATAAAAATAGACTTTTCTTAGCAGAAATCACTAATTATAAATACTTATAAAATTAGCTCTGATATAGCAGATATTGAAGCGAAGAAAAATAAAGATGGGAGTGCATATTGGAAATACGAAGATGACCAAACAAAATTATGGAATATACGACTATAGAACTAGAAAATGATGACATAAATCTAAATATTATTGTTTAAATTCATATTTTATAATGTCCATTTAGCCCGCATTAACTGCTCGTAAACCCCCTCTGATTAAAGTTTCACTTTATAAAAATGAGCCCATAGTAAAAATAACCTAAAAATAGGCATATGAACAAGGTGCATCATCTAGTGATAGGTCATATTTTGTTGGTGTACGTATTGAACTTAGTTTAGCCCGCTATTTGTGGGCAGTAAAACTCCCACCTCAAAATTCAACTGGAGCAAAGAAGTTAGGTGGGAGCCCTGCTGCCCGTAAACGCCCGATTGGTGCGGGCTAATAATCAGTGGGGGATGAACAAAACCCCTACTGATTAAAGTTTCACTTTATAGCGCTATTTCTACTTAGATTTAACGAACAGAAATATAGGAAAGTATCGATGGGGTTTTAGTTTATAAACGGAGGTCATGAAGATGAATAATTTTCAACAAGAACTACAAGCGTTAAGCCTTAATGATTATCAGCCTGGAAATATTGTGTATTGGGACCAGCAAAACCAATATCCATATTACTATATTACAGATGATGCTCGTCGCTGTGGCGGCTGTGGCGGCTGTGGCGGTGGTCGTTGTGGTGGTTGTGGCGGCGGTGGTCGTTGTGGCGGTGGTCGTTGTGGTGGATTCCGTTGTTTTGGTTGCTTCGGTTGCTTTAGTTGTTTTGGTTGTGGTGGTTGCTCTAATTGCTCTAATTGTTTTGATGGTTTTAATGGTACTACTGTAACATTTGAATATTGATAAGAGACAAAAAGGAATCCATTTTGAAAAAAGATTGATCGAAACGGATTCCTACTTTGTGAAGCATTATATAATTTTTATAAAAATGTGCTAACAAGTTTGCAAACGGACTTGCTAACACCTATACGAAATAGACATAAAATATCGCTGATGTGTAGCTTAATAATACGATAATAATTTAGCACTTATAATGAATAATAGGTTATTAGAAAAGAAACCATAAAATGTAATGTTTTATATCATTATAAAAAGAGATTATTCTAATAGGTCGTTGTGTAACGGCTGCATAGGATAATCTCTTTTTATGCTTATTTTTGTAAAGAATGTACTGTTATTTTGAGTTGCTCAATAAATTTCCGGGTAGCAGCGCACATATATTTATCTCTTCTATAAATAAGTCCTAGATCTATTGTTGGAGTGGGGTTTTCAATTTTAATAGCTTGTATGTGCTCATTTTGCAAAAAGTCTATATACGGTTTTGGTAACACGGTAATCCCCATACCTTGTGCGACCATTTGAATTAAAGATTCCATTGTACTAATTTCTAAAATTGGCCTTGGTTTAAAGTTAAAGTTTTGGCAATGAGATGTAATTAGTTCTGTTAAATAGAAATTTTTAGGTAGAAGAATTAAAGGATAGTCCTGTAATTCTTCAATAGATACATACTTACGTTCAGTTAAAGAATGGCTGGTTGGCACAACTAATGTAAGTTCACTTTTATATAGTGGGATAGAAACAATCTCTTTATCTTGCACCGGGAGAAATGTAATACCAATATCTAATTCATTTTGTAATAATTTTTCACGAATTTCTCCTGTACGAAGCCCCAACACAGAGAGTTCGATATTTGGATATTGCTTATTGAAATCTAATATAGCTGGTGGTAGTAAATAATTTACTACGGTTAACAAAGATCCTATTGTTAAGGAACCATGATGTAATCCATTTAAATCTTGAATGGCAGAACGAGCTTGTTCGACTTCGTGAAAGATTGTTTTACTGTGCGATAATAAAACTCTTCCTGCTTCAGTTAAAGATATTTTTTTACCAATTCGATCGAAAAGGGGCATGCCTACTTCATGTTCTAATGCACGTATTTGTTGGCTTAGTGAAGGTTGTGAAATATTTAATTTCTCGGCTGCTCTTGTGAAATGTAATTCTTTCGAAACAGCTAAAAAGTATTCTAAATGTCGTAATTCGATTGAAATCACCTCAAGTTTAATCATAGGATATACCTATCATTATTATATAAATAATTGAATTGAACAATGGTTTTGTGGGATATATAATCACTTTATCAGAAATGGATTGATTAAAAAATTAGATGAGGTGAAGAAGAATTGTTGAAATCTAGTGTATTACCGGGCAGTTATTCACAAGTACTTCAAAAAAGGTATGAGGAGGCTGTACCGACAGGAATATATCATTTAACGCCTTTATATGTAAAAGAAGCAAGGGGAGCGATAATAACAGATGTAGATGGAAATCAGTTTATTGATTTTGCTGGTGGAATTGGTATGCAAAATGTTGGACATTGTCATCCGAAAGTTGTAAGAGCGGTACAAAAACAAGCAGAATCATTTATACATCCTTGTTTTCATGTAACTCCATATGAAAATTATATTACTTTAGCGGAGAAAATTAATGAGAAAGTGCCAGGTACAAGTAAGAAAAAAACGATGTTTGCCAATAGTGGTGCGGAAGCGATTGAAAATGCTGTAAAGATCGCACGTAAAGTAACAGGGAGGAGTAAAGTAATTTCGTTTGAACGAGGATTTCATGGGAGAACATTAATGACAATGTCTCTATCGACCAAAGAAACTCCATATAAAGCAGGATTTGGTCCGTTCGTTTCAGACATGCATATATTGCCGTATCCGTACTATTACAGAGCTGAAGAAGGAGTTTCTCCTGAAGAAGTGGATTCTCAAGTCATCTATCAGTTTGAAAAGTTTTTAGAAGAAGTATCACCTGAAAAAGTAGCAGCGATCGTAATGGAACCAGTACAAGGAGAGGGTGGGTTTATTGTTCCTTCCATTTCATTTGTAAAACGATTACGAGAAATTTGTAATCAATACGGTATTTTAATGATAATGGATGAAGTGCAAACTGGATTTGGCCGAACAGGGAAATGGTTTGCAACAGAACATTTTCATATAGAGCCTGACATAATGACTTTGTCAAAATCAATTGCTGGCGGTTTACCATTAAGTGCTATTGTCGGTCGTGCGGAGTTGATGGACATTCCTGGGAGAGGACAAATTGGTGGAACTTTTGCAGGTAGTCCGTTATCTTGTGCAGCTGGTCTTGCTGTATTTGAAATAATGGAAGAAGAAAATCTAGTTGAAAGGGCTCAGCAAATTGGAAATAGAATAATGTCACATCTACATCAAATGCAATTAAAGTACGAAGTGATTGGTGATGTTCGTGGAATCGGTGCGATGGTTGCAATGGAACTTGTAACGAATCGCATAACGAAAGAACCTGCAAAACAACTAACAGTAAAGCTAATTGAAGATTTTTGGAAGAATGGGCTTATAAGTATTGGAGCGGGGATATTTGATAATGTACTACGCTTTTTACCACCTCTAGTTATCTCAAACGAAGAAATAGATAGAGGATTTGAAATAATAAATGAGTCTTTTGAAAAGTTGTGCCGCAAGTAAGAGGAGGGATTTGAATGACTAAAGTATATGAAATCCTATCTTTAAATCTAGGATTGCCAAAAGAGGTTATGTATGGTGGGAAGTTAATTCAAACAGGGATAAATAAAAAGCAAGTAAAGGAACCTGTTTTTTTATCATTTTTAAAGTTTAATGGAGATGGACAGGCGGATTTAGTTCATCATGGAGGGGTAGATAAAGCGGTTTGTGTTTATACTGGTGACCACTATCCTTACTGGGAAAAAGAGTTGAATCAGGAACTTGTATATGGGGCTTTCGGTGAAAATATAACAGTAAGCGGAATGCGTGAAGAAGATGTTTGTATTGGTGACACGTTTCAACTCGGAGAAGCGATTGTACAAGTAACGCAGCCAAGACAACCTTGTTTTAAATTAGCGAAGAAATATAATATTCCAAAGTTGCCATTATATTTTCAAGATACAGGATACACAGGTTTTTATTTTCGAGTATTAAAAGAAGGGTGGATATTACCGGTAGATACTTTAAAATTGTTGAAGCCTGATCCAAAAGGTGTGTCAATTTTGTTTGCGAATCGCATAATGCATAAAGAAAAACAAAACTCTGAAGGATTAAAAAGGATTTTAGAAGTAAATGCACTGTCTACTAGTTGGAGAAAGACGTTTGAAAAGCGAGTGAAGGGAGAAGAAATTAGTACGAAGGAGCGACTTGAGGGAACCAAAGAATAGGTGAATTATATTTGCATAAAATGGTGTATTTCTATTATCGGAAAGATAAGTAGGAAGCACCATTTGCTATATAATAAACATGATATTATTCAAAAATCTTAATACTAGTTTATTCGACTTGTTTTTTAATAATCAAAACATAAAATAAATTAAACCATTTTTAAAAGTTTTATGATACTATATTGATTTGAAAGGCCTATTTTTTGAGAGTAGGTCATATAAGTATATCTAAATTAATGGAATCGACGTATGGAGGGACAACATGGGGAATGTTAAAAAAATGGCAAACTTTCTATTAGAAGAACCGAGAAGAGAACAGTTATTTCCTTTATTTGAAGAAGTGTTTGGGATTACGAGCCAAACATTGCAGGATTTTTCAGAGAAAGGGTATTGGGATTATACATATAAAGCATTATCATTTTTACAAGATGATAATGCGATTGCAAATGTTGCGGCATTTTCACTTCCGCTTTTAATTAATGGTGAAAAAATAAATGCAACGGGTATTCAATCAGTAATGACACATCCGAATTATCGTAGACGAGGATTAATGAAACAATTGTTTAGTAAGATGATAGAGGAAATTGATGAGCAATGCGAGTGTGCGGTCTTGTTTACTGAAAATCCGGAACTATATAAACCATTTGGTTTTCAAATTGTGCAAGAATATTTGATGACAGTATCATGCGAAAATAAAGGTTACAAAGATTCTCAACTTAAAAAGTTAGATTTTTATAATGAAGAGGATAGACAATTAATACATGAGATTATTGAAAATGGCCAAAGGCTTTCTAATAAATTTTCAACGTTAAATTACCGCTCTTCGTTTTATTTAAATATGTATGATTCAACATGGAATGAAAACCTTTATTATTCAGAGAAATTAGATGCGCTGATTGTTTTTACAGTAGAAAATCAAAAACTAAAATTATTTGGAGTATTTGCGCCGGTAATTCCGATTTTAGATGAATTATGTGAGGAAATCTCTGGGAAATTTACGGAGATTGAATTTTATTTCTACCCAGATCAATTAGGAATTGATGATGTACAATATACAGAATTACAGACTAGTAAGTATTTAATGGTTCGAAGTAATAAAGAATTAGATTTTAAAGGTTATAAATTCCCGGTATTAACTGAGTTTTAAATATTAATTTAAATGCTTTTTTATGGAGGAATTATGAAAACATCATATATACCAAATCATATTGAGCAACTTACTGTAATGAACGCACCTAAATTTTACAAACTTGAAGACAATGATACATTCATTGTCCATTCGAAAGAAGAAACAGATTTTTGGCTGAAAACCCATTATGGTTTTGAAGTAATGAATGGCCATGTATTTTATGATGAGATAATGACAGATTTTCAGGCTGAGGTTCAATTGCGCATGAATCCAAATGCGACATACGATCAAGCGGGTTTATTTGTTATGATTTCTGAGAAGTGTTGGTTAAAAACATCTTTAGAATATATTCCTGAGGGCCCATCACATTTAGGTGCTGTCGTAACGAATAATGGCTATTCTGATTGGTCAACGCAAGACTATCCAAATGAGTTTGCTAAGCAACAATTACGTTTTCGAATTATTCGAAAACTTGGCGATTATACAATATATGTGAAAACGAGTCAGCGATGGGAACAAATAAGAATCGCTCATTTGATGGAGGACATAGGTAATGAGCCAGTTAAAATTGGTTTTTATACGTGTAGTCCTTCTGAAAATAATGGATTCGAGACCGAGGTTTTCGATTTTAAAATTGAACAAATATAGATGGGAAAACCGCATTCTTACTAAATGAGAATGCGGTTTTTATTAAGTTAAAGAGTATTCACATCAACTGGCAGTGAAAATGCCTGGTAGATTAAAGTTCCATTTTATTGACTAAAAATGATTTAAAACTTATCATTTAATAATGTTAAATATTAATTTACCTAATATAATAGGACTAATGGAGAAATTACAGACTATATCGCTCAAATAAGGAGGAATATAAATTATTCGATGGTAATTTCATGAAAAAAGGAGATTGTGTATGAAATCATTTCGCAAGTTGTTACAGTATTTAAAACCATATATGTTCTTCGCTATTATTGGACCGCTATTTATGGTACTTGAGGTTGCGATGGACTTAATTCAACCGACAATAATGCAACATATTATTGATGTTGGAATTGCAAACCGGGATTTGAATTATGTAATAAAAATGGGGCTTCTTATGATAGGAGCAGCAGCAATCGGTTTAGTTGGAGGACTTGGTTGTATGATGTATTCTACAAAAGCTGCTGTTAATTTCGCTACAGACATACGAAAAGATGTGTTTGCGAAAATAGAAACATTTTCTAGCAAAAATCGTGATTCATTTGGAACAGGTAAATTATTAACAATCGTGACAAATGATATTACATCTATTCAATCGGCAATGACGATGACGTTACGTGTACTTGTCCGTGGACCGTTATTATTTATTGGAAGTATCATTATAGTCTTTGTAACAGCGAGAGACCTATTTCCAATTTTACTTGTTGTGGTACCCGTATTATTAGTTGCAATTGTATTGATTGCAGGTCAATCGAGCGGTTCATTTAAGCGAGTACAAGAAGCATTAGATAAAGTAAACACAAAGCTACAAGAAAATTTATCCGGTGTACGTGTTATAAAAGCATATGTAAGACAAAAATATGAAATCGCACAGTTTGAGAAAGTTAATACAAGTTTAACTGAAATAAATATTCGTGCAATACAAATTATTTCATTGATGATGCCAATTATTATGCTAGTTGTAAATAGCGGAATTGTAGCAACTTTATGGATTGGTGGCGAGAAAGTTTTTAACGGTACACTCCAAGTAGGGGCCATTTTAGCTTTTATTAACTATTTAAATATCATTTTAATGTCACTTATGTCTATTAGTATGGTATTTATTCAAATTGCCCGTGCTTTTCCATCAGCTGATCGTGTACAACAAGTCTTACATACTGAAGTTGATATTACAACTGAAGGCGACGTATATGAACCAAAACAAGTGGGTGGTAATGTAGAGTTTAAAAATGTTAGCTATAGTTATACGAAAAATACTGAATATGTTTTAAAAGATATTTCATTTACTGTACGTAAAGGTGAAAAAATAGGGATTATTGGATCGACCGGAAGTGGTAAATCTACATTGGCGAAACTATTGCCACGACTTTACGATGTTGATCAAGGTGAAATATGTATAGATGATGTTAATGTGAAAGCATACGATTTGCAAAAACTTCGTGCTTCCATTGGCTTCGTTCCACAAAAGGCACTTCTTTTTTCAGGCAGTATAGAAGAGAATTTACGTTATGGCAAAGAAGATGCAACTTATGATGAATTGGAATTAGCATCTTCATCTGCTTGTGCGACTGAGTTTATCAATAAGCTGGAAGACTCTTATGAATATAACTTAACACAAGGTGCAACCAATCTATCTGGTGGTCAAAAACAACGTATATCTATTGCAAGAGCCCTAGTGAGAAAGCCATCTATTCTTGTATTAGACGATTCTACATCGGCAGTTGATGGGAAGTCAGAAGCTGTAATACAGGAAGCGTTAAGGACAAGATATAGTGGCACAACGACATTTTTAATTGCATCAAAAATATCTTCTATTATAGATGCTGATAAAATCCTCGTTTTGAATAACGGTGAATTAGTTGGAAATGGTACGCATGAGGATTTATTGGCAACTTGTGAAGTGTATCAGGAAATTTATCTTTCCCAGGGTGGTAGCCTGCAGCAAGAAGGAGGGGAAGAGCATGCGTAATTTTCAAGGACAATTTGGAAATAAAGGTGGACGTAACAATCCGAAAACGGGAAAAACTAAGAATACTAAAGGAACTATAATGCGAGTATGGAACTACATGGGGTATCAAAAAGCATCTCTTATGTTCGTTATTATTCTTGTATTTATCACGACATTACTAGGTTTACTTGGGCCATATTATATGGGGGTCATCATTGATGAATACATTGTACCGAAGGATTTAAGCGGGACAGCGAGAATGTGCATGCTACTCATTGCAATATATGGGATAACCGTATTGTTAACATGGTTACAAACATTTGTAATGATTAATGTTGCATTAAAGACGATACAAAAAATACGACAAGATATTTTTGAAAAAATCCAAACACTTTCTCTACGATTCTTTGATGTACGTTCTCAAGGTGATTTAATGAGCCGTGTGACAAATGATATTGATAACTTAAATCAAGCTTTGACACAAAGTGTTGTGCAAATCATTTCATCAGCGTTAACGTTTATAGGTGTAACAATTGCGATGTTTTCATTAGATTGGATTTTAGCGATTGTAACTTTAATTACAGTACCTATTATGTTTTTCGTTACGAAAAAACTAGTTGCTTATAGTGGGAAAAACTTTGCGAAGCGTCAAAAGGATTTAGGAGAATTAAATGGATTTATTGAGGAAGCCATTACAGGTGCAGACGTAACTACGTTATACGGAAAAGAAAAAGAAACCGTACATAACTTCAATAAAATTAACGAACAGCTAAGAATTTCAGCAACGAAGGCTGAAACGTTTTCAGCATTTATTTTTCCAAGTATGAACTTTATTAATAACTTAGGAATGGGGCTTGTAATTGGAACTGGATCGGTAATGGTATTAAACGGAATGACAACAGTAGGTGTCATTGCAGCTTTTATTAATTATTCTCGACAATTTTCAAGGCCACTTAGTCAATTTGCAACTTTAATGAATACGATTCAAGCGGCAGTTGCTGGAGGAGAACGTGTCTTTGAAATTATGGATGAAGTACCAGAAATTCAAAATAAAAAAGATGCAGTACTTGTACAAAATTTACAAGGACATGTTAGGCTTGAGAAAGTTTCATTTGGATACGCACAGGACAACATGATTTTAAAAGATGTGAGTCTCAAGGCGAATCCTGGGGAGACAATCGCTTTAGTCGGTCCAACTGGATCAGGAAAAACAACAATTATTAATTTGTTAACTCGCTTTTATGACATTCAAAAAGGGCAAATTAGCATTGATGAAAAAGATATAAAGGATTATGATATTAATTCTTTGCGGAGTAAAATAGGGGTTGTTTTACAAGATACGTATTTATTTGCAGGAACGATTATGGAAAATATTCGATATGGACGTTTAGATGCAAGTGATGAAGAAGTAGTTGCAGCAGCAAAAGCAGCATCAGCACATTCTTTTATAAAACATCTACCAAATCAATATGAAACGAAAATTGCTTCAGAAGGTTCGAATTTAAGTCAAGGACAAAAACAACTCCTTGCGATTGCACGAGCGATTTTAGCAGATGCAGATATATTAATTCTCGACGAAGCAACATCTAATATTGATACGAGAACAGAATTACAAATTCAATCTGGATTAAATAATTTAATGAGAGGGCGAACAAGTTTTGTAATCGCTCATCGGCTGAAAACGATTGAAAAAGCAGATCAAATACTTGTAATTAAAGATGGTAGTATTTTTGAAAGAGGAAATCACGAATCTCTTATGGAAGAGAAAGGATTCTACTTTGATTTGTATACAAGTCAGTTTAAAATTTAACAAAAATATTGATGTAATGCGGTTTCTCGTGATAAGAGAAACCGCATTTTTTGTATTTGCAAACATTGCTATCCGAATAGTTTCTCATTGAATGTTTTAACAGCGTACTTTTGCAGACTAGGTGAAAAGAGGTTGGATTGATCATAAAGGCTGGTGGTATGAAGTTGAGTAAATTTGAAGTAAGATTGATTCGGTGTTTGTTGCTTTGTTATGTTGGGGGCAAGTCAGTTTGGTTTCAGCGTATATTTAGTGGGAAATGAACAAAAATCCGCTTCGATTAAAGCTATACGTTATTATTTTTTTGCAGAAAACTCTCGCCTTAAGGAGTGAATAGAGCAGATTCCAATAAATGGGTGGGAGATTTGAGCTGACTAGGTAAAAAGTTTAAACATTTGTGACATATCGGAATTAGTTCGTTTCGATATGTCACAAATGGTATATAGAGTATCATCTCAACCCATGAATGAATTAGAACTATGAAATAGATTACTATTAAAAACAATCTAAGTTTTAAAAATATATAGAAAGGTAGTTTATAAGTAACCGGAATGAGTATGGAGCTAGTTTATAACGATTGATATAGCGCTGAAAACTAATAAAACAGCCATAATGATGTTAAATAATTGAGTATGTTTTAATAAAAGTTTTTGGAACATTGAACCAAACAGGCTCCAACTAAATGTACTCATTAAACCGACTACACCTAGAAATAATGAAAAAAGTAGAAAACTGGAATATGAATTGTAGTAAGGGAGAATAAAAGTAGAAACTACAGTCAGTCCGAATAATATCCCTTTAGGGTTAACAAACTGAAGAAAAATCCCCACTGTAAATAAGTTTTTATTATCTTTTTCATCGGGATCTGTACTGCCTTTACTAGTGAGTATTTTAATAGCTAGATATAGCATGTATGCTACTCCTAAAATTTTTAAAGGTAATTCGATTTTGGGTAAAATATTAATTAGTACGATATTAAAGAAACTACATAAAGAAGTGAGGAGGAAAAAACCGAAAGCTACTCCAAAGCAAAATTGCATGCTCCTTTTCAAACCAAGTTGATTTGCGTATGTCATAGCTAAAAAATTGTTAGGACCGGGTGTGAAGCTACTAATAAAAACAAATAATAAAAAAGAAAATAAAGGCATTTCAAAACCCCCTAAGTATTTTTCGTGTGTTATAATGACCGAAAAGAACAATATAACGTGTGCTTTTTATTATACATAACGGTCGTTATATTGTATATAGTGTAGGGGTGTTTTTTTATGGAAGAGATTCAACTTATTTTGGCGAAAAATATAAAGGCAATACGTGAGAAAGAAAAATTAAGTTTAGAAAAGGTTTCCCAATTAACAGGTGTGAGTAAAACGATGATTGGACAAATTGAAAGAGGAGATTCAAGCCCGACACTAACAACAATATGGAAGATAGCGAATGGTTTAAAAGTGTCTTTTACGTCTTTAATTAATAATCCACAGCCTGATACGAAAGTGGTTTTACGAAACGATGTTCAAGTATTATCAGAAGACAATGGGAGATATAAAGTGTATCCTTCTTTTCCTTTTCAAGATGATAGGAACTTTGAAATCTATACGGTTGAAATTGAAACGGAAGGAAAATTAAGTTCGGAAGGCCATAAAGAAGGGACCGAAGAATTTATAACGGTGTTTGAGGGAGAATTGACAATTGAAATAAATGATTGTCAATATACATTAAATAGCGGAGATTCAATTCGCTTTAAGGCGGATAGACCGCACTCTTATCATAATTCCGGACGAACGCTAACTCGGTTAAGTATGACCATTTATTATCCAGCTTCATAAACTTGCTATTTTATTTAGAATATAAAGAGATATGTTTTGATAAAACCATCTATAAGAGATGGTTTTATTTATTACAATTTACAAAAAAAGACACTCATTTGAGTGTCAACACAGTATTGCTCTCGCGTATAGGATTGGAGAATGTTTCTCAAATACATATTGAGATGATTAGTAAAGGAGAAACTGTCTTCATAAATAACTTAACATTGATAGGGTATAGAGTAAATTGATAATGTTTATCCGGAATATTTAGTATAGATAGTTTCTACTATCTATATAGGGGAATGACATTTAAAGCTAAGAAGAAAAAATGAATCATTTATTAATCAACTCGTATAATTGTTAGAGGGGCGCCAGTTGATCCACCACCGACTAAATTGACAATTGATAAGAGACCGAATAATTGAAGAGAAATAGTATTACCTGCATTTAATATTGTAATTAAATTATTATTATAACTTGAAGTAGATAAGGCAGGAGATAGAATTGAGCCCAGAAGTGATGTAGATCTGTTTAAAATTAGTCTTGAACCCGCAAGAAGTACAGTTGCAGTATTAATTTGATAAGAAAGATAATAACGTCCCGTTACAGGGACTGTAAATAAATCATTCGCACTATTGACTGCAGAGCTATTAAGGCTTTGGTTGTTTGAGAGTAGTATGTTAGTACCCCCTAGTACAACTGAAACTGTTCCACCCACTGTATTATTTGCAAACATAGAATTTGTTGTAACGTTTATGCCGGTACTACCCGTGGGTCCGGTATTACTCATGAGTCCAGTACTACCAGTAGGACTAGTTAGTCTATAAGGAAGGATAATTGTACGTCATTATTTTTTGGGTTTTCTCTATCTTTATTTTTAATTAAAATCACCTCATTTTTATGATAAAGGAGATACTTTTCATATATTCTATTAATAATATTTTTTATAGTAACGGCATGCTGTTTAAAATACATACATTTTTAGTAAGTTACATTAAATTTGATTTTGTACAAAGATTTTAATCGAGAGATTAATAGTGTTTTTTTAGATAATTCTTTTAACATTTCGGAACATCTAACATTTAATAAATACTATAGAAGGGAGATGCAAATTTGAATCGATATGACAAATTACCAATGTCTAAGGAAGTTATGGATTCTAAAAATATTGGTCCTACATTTCCACCTCTTCCGTCTATTAATTTTCCAACCGGAGCGACCGGAGCAACCGGAGCAACAGGAGAAACAGGAGAAACAGGGGCAACCGGAGCAACAGGAGGAACAGGAGAAACAGGAGAAACAGGGGCAACCGGAGCAACAGGAGTAACAGGAGAAACAGGAGAAACAGGAGCAACCGGAGCAACAGGAGAAACAGGAGCAACAGGACCAACCGGAGAAACAGGACTAACAGGAGAAACAGGGGCAACAGGAGCAACAGGAATAACG